>CAZABG010000043.1:9527-20449 GCA_964483465.1 uncultured bacterium | reverse complement strand
GAAGGATACCTTGGCAAATTTAGTATCAATATACGTTTGTAGCATGAAGGCAAATAGGAATATCGCCATCAAAAGCCAGATCAAACCGTTGGGGAAATTCTTGCGCAGATTGCTTTTCTTATCGTCAGCCATAAACTCACATTTATTATATTACTGTATCTTAACAGAGAGAGGTGAACTTAAGCAAGATACGGCAAGGCGAATTTAGATTTTTTTTGGGTTTCCTTAAAAAATCGTATATATCGCCTTTTTCGTTTTTAATGATGGGACAGCTTATCCTGAGCACTTGAGCGATTTTATCGGCTTGCCTTCGTTTTAAGGTTTCTTGATCTGGAGGCGCAAGCCAAAGATCACCTTCTGCTAGAGTAGAAACCTCGCCCATAAAGTACGATTTCCACCCCCAGCCGCCTCCCTTTTCACTATCCGCCCGCACTGTCCAGGGTCCAATTTGAATTAAATCCGTTAATTTAATCGGTTCAATTAATTCGTGATTAGACTTAATATTAAATAAAAAACATCTATCTAAATACAAATCGTTAAATTTAATATTAGATTTAAATCTATTTTCAACAATCCCATCAATTAAATGATAATTTACCGGCAATCCTTCTTCTTTTAAAAATCGAACAATCATCCCTTTTAACTCATAAGGATCTGCATCAAGCGCAAGAAAAGAGCCTAATGGACCCTCCGTTTTTTGATACTTTGATTCAGTTTGTCTTTTTAAATAAGATTGAAGCGCTTCAATTTCTTCATGAAACTTCACAAAGCTATCATTGCAATTTTTACCAAACGCTTCGTTCAAAAAAGGGAGCATTTCTTTTCGCATTTTGGCTCGCAAAAAAGGGCCGTCTATGTTTGTTTCATCAATTAGATATTTTCTTTCGCCAAGATAAGAAAGAAGTTCTTGCTTCGTTGAATTAAGAAGCGGCCGCAATAAAAGCAAATCTTCAAACTCTGAAACCGAAGAAATACCTCTTAGGCTATAGGGGGGAACCTTTTCAAACAGCCTTTTCATCACCGTTTCCGCCTGATCGTCTGCGTGGTGCGCAGTAAGGATCGTTTTTGCCCCGACTTTTTTAGCGATCTCTTTTAAAAACTGAAATCGAAGACGCCTGCCCGCCTCTTCTAAATTCCCTTTAAAATCGGATTTCGACAAAGTCAATACGTGTAAACCAGGAACGACAGATTTTAGCCACTCTGCCTCTTTTTGACTTGACTCTCTCCAACCGTGATCGATATGGGCGCACTCGAAATTTACCCCAAGCTCTTTAAGGGCGTAATAAAGAGCCATAGAATCGGGACCACCCGACAAGGCAAGTAAAAGCGGCGCTTCCCCTAAATAAGGGGAAAGAAACTTCTTAACTTTATGTATCATTAAATTAGAACAATTTTGACAGAATATAACTTAGAATCAAAGCAGCAATTACAAGCCACCAAAAGACGTAATTAGGATCTTTTACTGCAAGAGCCACTTCTCCGTCAGCCGACTTCTCAGCTTCCCCTTCCTCGCCTTCGTCTGCAACCTCAAGCGGCTCATCATCTTCAAAAACTTTTTTTAATTCGGTAACATCGCGCATGGGAGTCCAATCGGCAAATCCATCTCTCCAGCAGAGGGTGTCCGGGGTAATCCCCATTTTCCTTCTTAGCTCAAGCTCCGTGAAAGGACCAAGCGTTGCGCCGTCGATGATGACATACCAAATTTTTTCCATAAAAAATACTTTATAACTTGGGAGCTTTATTGGCAAAAGATCACCCCTTGGCCCTTGGCCTTGCCGATTGCCGCTTAATCCGTGTGCGTGCCCGTTGCCCGTTGCCCGTGCCCGGTTGCTACAATCCGTGCCCGTGCCCGTGCCCGATTGCTACAATCCATGCCCGTGTGCGTGCCCGTGCCCGTGCCCGATTGCTACAATCCATGCCCGTGTGCGTGCCCGTGCCCGATTGCGCGACACCCTCTTAGAAGGCAACATTAAACCAAACGCCTATAATTTGAAGAAAAATAAAAGATTAGATCATAGGCACGTTATGAAAACCGGGCACGGGCAAGGGCAGGGGCACGGGCACGTTATGAAAACCGGGCACGTATATTGAAACCGGGCAAACGACAAGTAAAATTGCATCTAGAAATAGTATTTATGTTAAACTCACCCCTTATGCCCCTAATATGGCGCTGGATCCTAGGCCAGTATTTAAAAGTATTTTTACTATCCGTTTGCGCGTTCGTTGCTGTCTTATTGACTTTGAGGCTTGAAGAAATCGCTCACTTCGCATCGATTGATACTACCGGCGAATACTTAATCTGGTTCGTCCTCTACCAAATCCCCTATATTTTACCGGTTGCGATTCCCCTTTCGTCCTTGATCGCCGCCATGATTTTAACAAGAGAGCTTTCCCATCACCACGAACTTACCGCTTTAAGAAGCCTTGGTTTTTCTCTAAAAAGGATATTTGCGCCCATATTGATAACAGCCGGATTTATCGCGGCCATCAATTTTGTTATTATGTCGGAAGTCGCGACCTTTTCCCATCTCAAGACAAGTTTGCTCAAAACCGAACTGCGTTCCGTAAATCCCTTACTTCTTTTGCACAATAAACACCTTCTCAAAATGAAAGGGATTTATTTCGACACGCTCGGCCCATCAAAGATGGGTGAAGAAGCGTTCGATGTTATTGTCGCGATACCCAATAAAACGGGCGAGCGGATGAACCTCATGATCGCGAAAATGCTTAAAGCCAATATCGAACAATTTACCGGCAATCATATTAGCCTTATCACTTCGCTAAAATCGAAAAACGATAAAGATTTCGACTCTTTCCTCATCGAAAACAATCAGAGAGTCTCATCGCGCATCGACGACTTTTCGTCGATCGTTCAACGTAAAGTATGGAAAGTCTCGGATGAGCATTTGAACTTTAAAAATCTACTGGTAAAAATCGGCGAAGTTAAGCAAAGCCGCCTAGACTCAAAACAAGAAAAGAAAGAGCTCAGTAAAATCTATTCTGAAATCGCAAAACGTATATCGCTTGGCTTTGCCCCCTTAATTTTTACCATCTTAGGCCTCTCTTTTGGCGTGGAAATCGGCAGGAGAAAAACCGCGAAAGGGCTTATTTTAGTCACCGCCCTAACCGCTCTTTATATGGTCACCTTCTTCTTAGGCAAAGGGATCAGCGATCACCCCGAAGCGACCCTGCTTCTTTATCTCTGCCCGCCCATTATTATCGTGATCGCATCCCTCTATAAACTAAACCTGACGCAAAAAGGGATCGGATGAAAATCTGGGAAAAGTATTTCATTACTCAAACGGTTAAAAGCGCTCTCTTTTTCCTCCTGAGCTTTTATGGCCTTTACGCTTTAATCGACTATGCAAGCCATACCGGAACGTTTCACCACCACCACGCAAAACTATCGATTGGCGAAGTTCTGCTCTTTTATTTATCGGAGTTTTTTAGACGAGCCGAAGTATTAATTCCGCTCTCTTTAATGATAGGATCTATAAGAACCCTTACTCAGCTAAACATCTTTCATGAACTTGTCGCTCTTAAAGCGGCAGGAATTTCAACCGCTCGGCTAATGCGCCCCTTTCTTATCATTGGCTTTTCTTGCGTAGTCCTTCTTTACGTTCTGACCGAATGGATCGAGCCGCTCGCCCTTAAGGAAGAGAGATCGATTGAAACGACCCACCTTGTAGACGCAAAAGATACAGGTTCGCGCGTTAACCACTTAAGACTTGAAGATGGCTCTACTTTGCTCTTTCAAAAGTACGATAAAACGGCCAAAACCTTTTATGATTTGATTTGGGTCAGAACCGCTGATGAAATCTACCGGATGAAGTATCTGGATGTAAAAAGCATACCGCAAGGCTTTTATATTGAAGTAATTAAAAGAAAAGACGGCCTTCTTACACTTGAATCCAGACTAAAGGACAAACTCTTTGATGACTTGAAGTTTAGTTCAAAGAGACTCATTGAAACCGTCACCCCTCCGGAAGAGCGCGCTCTTAGCCGGCTTGCTCTTGAAATCAAACCAATTAACTATAGTTCAGAAAAAGAAACGCATACCCTTGCCGTATTCATCAGAAAACTAATCCTTCCCTGGCTTGCCGTGCTTGCTGTCATCGGCATTATCCCCTTTTGTATAAAAGTAACACGAGATCTAAAAGTCTTTTCAATTTACGCCATATCCCTTTTCGGATTGGTCTTCATGTATATCGTTATTAACGCGGGAACTACCTTATCTGAAAGACAAGTTGCGAATCCCTATTTAGCAATACTCGCTCCGTTTGCTATGATTGCCTTGGGTTTAATCTCGAGGTTTTATGGAGCCGTTCGATCTTAATAAGTGGCAATTCTTTTCTGACGCTGGCGGCATTAAGGATGATGCTATCGTCGATCAAATTCAAATCGATTCTAGGCGCATCGCGTCAAAAAATGCCCTTTTCGTTGCTCTTAAAGGCGATACGACCGATGGCCACGACTTTATTGCCCATGCAGCAAAGCTCGGCGCAAAATACGCGCTTGTAAAAAAGGGTTTCATCGCACCTGAATCTGCAAAAGGGATAAAACTATTAACCGTTGAAGATCCTTTAAAAGCCTTCCAAGAGATAGCTTCGGCATATCGCGACCAAATGTCTGCAAACGTTGTTGTGATAACCGGATCTTATGGCAAAACCATGGTTAAAGACCTATTATCTGATATTGTAAAGTCAAAAGCCAAGACCATGTGTTCTCCTGAAAGCTTTAACAGCCAGATAGGGGTACCGCTAAGCCTTCTTCAAATACGTAAGGAACATGAAATCGCAATCATTGAAGCCGCCTGTTCTAAACCGAACGAAATGGCAGAGCTTGAAAAAATCATCAAACCCAATAATGTCATCCTTACCCCTGTCGGAAAAAAGCACCAAACTACGCTTGGCAGCCATGTATGGGATGAAGTTTCAGTTCTTTTAAAATCCAAGCACATTTCAGGATGGCGCCTTTTGCCAAAAGATCTCGCGCTTGAAAAAGCCCTTTTTCCTGAAGATCCCTATTATTGGAACCACCCTCATCCAAATCTTCCTCACGCTAAATCCTACGATGGCGATCCGGGCCATTTTCCTTATGAAATTTTATTCCCAAATCTTCCTGCTTTTCAAGGGATGCAAAAATCGGGCGCCTATTACTTTATCGATCTAATCAATATGGCAGTGAAAGCGGCCTACCTACTTGGAATCGAGAGAGATGATATTGTCGAAGTTATAAAAAATTATGAGCCTGAGCCTTGGAGAACAGAAATTTGGAAAGCGCCCCTTGGCACAACATTCATTAATGATACTTATTGCTCAGATCCGCAATCGATTGAAAAGAGCATGACGCTGCTTGAACACTCTCCCTCCTACAGCCGTAAAATCGTCTTTTTCGGGGGTTTTAAGAAAGCGACCTCCCATCAGAATTCAGATTTGCGAAGAGTCGCTCAAACCTTTGCAAGAAGGCAGATCGACCAAGTTTATCTTTATGGCCAAATGGAATTTTTTCCCCTTATAGAAGAACTGAGAATGCTATCGCCAAAAACTGACGTCTCGCTCTTTTTGACTTATGAAAAAGCGCTAGAAAACTATCAACATGGAGGTCGCGACGGCGACTTTGTCCTGATAAAGGGCGCAAAAAAAGAAGCGTTAGAAAAACTCACCGTTACTTTCAACGACTCTATTTGTACCAATCAGTGTATCATTAATTTAGCCGCAATTAGCTCAAACATCCAAGCGATTCGATCCAAGCTTCCGCCTAAAACGCGAGTGATGGTGATTGTAAAAGCTTTAGCCTATGGCACTGATGACATCCGCGTTGCCCGCTTTTTAAAGACATGCGGCGTGGATATTTTAGGCGTATCTTATGTCGATGAAGGGGTCGCCTTAAAACGGGCAGGGCTTAATCAAGCCATATTTGCGATCAACGCGGCCATTTACGAAGTTTCAAAAGTTGTTAAATGGGAACTTGAAGTGGGCGTATCAAGCCTCGAGTTTATTGAAGCGCTCGATAAAGAGGCGTCAAGCAAAGGAAAAACCATTAAAGTGCATTTGCATATCGATACCGGAATGAGTAGGTTCGGATGCAGGCCTGAAGAAGCGCTTGAAATTGTGGATGAAATCATTAAAAGGCCTTCTCTTAAACTGGAAGGGGTCATGACCCATTTCGCTTGCGCGGAAAACCCTGCTCAAGACTTATTTACGTTTAACCAGATTAAAACTTTCAACTCGATTATCGCGGCCATTGAAGAAAAAGGGATCAAGATTCCTTATAAACATGCTGCAAATAGCGCAGGGGCTATACGTTTCAATCTTCCTGAATACAACATGGTCCGATTAGGACTTGCTGTCTATGGCCTATATCCTTCTAAAGATGTATTGAAAGAACTCGATCTTCGTTTAGCCGTTTCTCTTGTATCGCGTATAGTTGGCATCAACAACTGTAAAAAGGGAGAGTCCATTTCCTATGGAAGATCCTACACTGTAGAAAAAGAAAAGCAGCGTATCGCCGTACTGCCGATAGGGTATTTTGATGGTTTGCATCGTAACTACAGCGGAAAAGGTCATGTTATGATCCGAGGCAAAAAAGCTCCGATGGTAGGTAATATCTGCATGGACTTTATGATGGTCGATTTGACCGATGTGCCTAATGCCAAAGTGGGAGATCCTGTTCTTATTTTTGGTGAAGATGAATATGGCCACTATGTGTCCCCTGAAGACCTTGCCCAATCGGGAAACTCGATTGTATATGAATTGATCACTTGCTTGGGCCCACGCATCCAAAGAATTTTTGTTTATGAGGAATCGCAAAATGTCGCAAAAGTCAGATAAACTATACGCCCTTGCAAAAGAATCGGCCCTTCTGGGAGGAATACTCGGAGAACTAGGCTGGAACCAAGAAACGTACCTTCCTGAAGGCGCGCATGAAAACCGAGCAAATCAAATTGAGCTCCTTTCAGGTATTCGCCACAAATTAAGAACGGGTGAGGAATTTAAAAAAGCACTATCCGAAAAAATCGATATCAAAACCGGAAAACTCAAAGGAAAACCGAAGCCGGATGACGCTATCAACTATAAACTGATGCGTGAAGATTTTCTAAAAGACACAGCGCTGCCTGTTGAATTCGTACAAGAATTCGCAAAACTCTCCTCTACTGCTACAGAAGTATGGAAAAAAGCGCGCAAGGAAAACAATTTTAAGCTGTTTCTTCCCTATCTCACTAAAATTGTTGAGATGAATAAAAAGAAGGCGGAGCTCTTAGGATATAAGGATCACCCGTACGATGCGCTACTCGATCTTTATGAACCTAACATGAAAACAAAAGAAGTTGACGCCCTATTTGAGCCGCTTAAAAAAGAACTGAAAGAAATACTAAAAAAACAGAAAACAAAACCTGTTAAACTCCCCTTTAAAGAATATCCTCAGGAACAGCAGCTTGAATTAAGCCGCCTGCTTCTTGAAAAACTACCCTACGACTTTAAAAAAGGGCGCCTTGATATATCGACACACCCCTTTTCTTCTGCTCAGCATCCAACGGACAGCCGAATAACGACAAGAATCGATCTCAAGGATCCTTTAAGCAATCTATTAACGACTCTTCATGAAGCGGGACACGCTCTTTATGAAATGGGGCTTGAACCCAAATGGTTTGGCACTCCTAGAGGCGAGGCGATATCGCTTGGATTTCATGAAAGCCAGTCTCGCTGGTGGGAAACGCGTATCGGTCTATCAAAAGCATTCTGGGAAGGTTTCACCCCCGTTCTACATAAGCAAGGCATTCTCAAGAGTGTGCCATCAGAAAAAATCTATGCCTATATCAACTATATCCAGCCCTCTTTCATTCGGGTAGAATCGGATGAAATGACCTATCCTCTTCACGTCATCCTCCGTTTTGAAATTGAAAAGGCTTTGATTTCAGGAAAACTCAAACCGAAAGATGTTCCTGAAAAATGGAACGCTTTAATGAAAGAACTTCTTGGGGTAACACCGCCAACCGATACGCTGGGTTGCTTGCAAGATGTACACTGGTCGATCGGCGCCATGGGTTATTTCCCTACCTATTTGCTCGGTAATTTAATCGCGGCTCAGCTATTTGAAACCTTTGTAAAGGCGCATCCGGACTGGGAAAAAAGGGTAAAAAAGCTTGATTTCGCTTTTATAACAGAGTGGCTAAAGAAAAATATTCATACCCATGGAAGAAAGTACAGCACGCTTGAGCTCGTAAAGAAGATCTCAGGAAAACCTTTTACCTCAGACGCATTTGTGAAATACCTTCGTGAAAAGCACCTTTAAAGAACATTTAGAAAGCGGAATTCAGAAATGATTCCGCTTTCAATGGCATCAGTTGCTCCTAAATCAAAATTGAAAAAAATTCAAGTTAGGAATAGTTTACTAGGAAACATGTTAAATTTTGAAAACATAAGCGTTTTAGTCGCTTCAACATTTGTATTTGCTTCCGCATTAACTAGTAAAATTTCAACCATTTTAGAGAAATATGGTCTGAAATCTGATAATTATCAAAAAAAAGCATTAATATGGTTCGTTTTTTCAAGTCTACTACTATTAACAGGTTACTTTTATGTAGCGTACTTACTTCTTTTACATTGGCCGTCATAACACCTCAATCGGCTTATGCTGATATTAATATAAACGATATTGCCTTTTACTCACGTATTGAGAAGCTTTCAGAAAAAATGCGTAAATATAAGGAAAAACAAGATAGCAATAAATTATTAGATACGATGTTGGAAATTAAAAGGGAGGTTGAAGAGCGTACAGGAAATAGAATTGACCTTGATAAAGAATTTAATAAAGCAAAAATAGAGATTAATGCACGCGGAGCTAAAATTCCTGAAAAAGATTTTGAAAGCCTTAGAAAAATAATTAAAAGAAAAGAAAAAAAAGCAAATCAAAAAGCAATGTGTCAAGCTTCTTATTTAGAATTGGCTCCGAATATGAGTTTTGATGAATACGAAATTCTATATTTGTCTGCGAATGGAAATGATAAGGATAAAGATGATAATAAAGAAATTACTGAGCTTCCTCTTCGCTTAACAATAGGTATATCAATGGTTTTAGGTGGAGGCTTTTTATGTTTTGCGGGAGCAATGCTGAAAATACCAATATGTGTAGAGTGCGGCAAAAACTTAACTGCAGCTGGTATAACTTTTGCTGTTGAAGGCTATGTAAATAGTAAAGAAAAAAATAAAGATAATTGAAAAAATTAATATTTTAATTGTTCAAACAATCGGTTATCTCTCAAGACTCATTTTAGTACCTACCAATAAGCAGTTGGAAGGCTAAACCTTTCTTAAAATTGATAGCAGCGCCTTTCTTATATCGCCGCAGGCGATCCATTTCCGCCGATAGGCGGACCTTATATCTCCATAAGCGAAGCTTAGGGAGATCATGTAAAAATTTTATAACAAATCCCTTAATATACAACTTGTTACTAAGCAGGGGAACAATCTTAAAATTCATCCTTCATCCTTCATCCTTTGTTCTTGAGACGCATGCATGAGGATAAAGGAGCGATCCCAGGTTGCCTGTTTGGCAAAGCGAAATAAATTGCTCGCAACGTTTTGCGAGCGATAAAAGCAAGGGGCGTCCTCTGGTAAGGAGAGGAAGCCCCTGCAAAACATAATGGGAATTATTTTCACAATTAGCAAATGCGGCAAGTTTCATCATTTGAACAGGGCACATATCTAAGCCATCTTTGCAAATAAAATAGACCTTGTCCGGCGCATAATGCTCAATCGCAGATATTTCAATGATAACGTTAATCGTATCTATGAACATCTGACGTTCATCTAAAGTGAGAGTTTTTTTTGATTGAAATACACTTTTATGGATCTTTGAAATCCACTTTGAGGCAGAGAACCTGAAATGAAGGTTAAGCCGATTGACATACGATAATAATTCTGCTTTAAATGCCTCGGCTTGGTTTAAATTAGCATAACTGCCTGACTGCTTATAAAAATCGGAATCAACCGGCCAAGAAATTTCCGGAGCATTCAGCGATTCAATGGCTTTTGCACGTGCGCTTCCTTTCCAACTGTGCTTATCCTGCCAATTTAGAATTAGGATTTTTCCATTCAGCGCTGCGTGAAATCCTGGCGATACGATCGCTTTGTCTATCTCTTCTTGCACAACGGGCGATGGCAACCTATATAATGCCGATTTCTTTTTCCCTATTGTGATGTCATAAGGGTGGGTGGGAAGGTTAATGCCGGATAGCGGCTCAAAGTAGCTAGGCGAGCCTTCCTCAAATAGCTGAAGCGCTTTTGCTAAGGGTCCGTCGTCTTGCTTTATCTTCTTTTCTAAAACCTCGCAGCATTTGGAAAGGCTCTTTTCCTCGCCGCAAATTTCTTTAATATAGGGATCTAAAAGTTTGATATCGAATGAGGGCTCATAAAATGATTTTAATGTCAGCTTGATAATGTCAAATAGGGCTTGGCTGTGTTCATTTCTGGCTCCGTATAGGAGCATTTTTTGAAACTCTCTATCATTTACCGCTTTCTTTAAAAAATCGGTTGCGTTGGTTAAGTATTCCACAATTCTTTTCTTATGAGGCTTGTCTAGTTGATTCGGATCGCAGGCAAGCATTAAAGCTATAAAGGATTTATTTAGTTCTGCGGCAACGTCTGCCGTCTCCTCATAAAGCTTATAATGACGATCAAACTCGTTGATATGCGGCTTTACTTCTTTATAGATAGTAGCAGCCATATGAAAGGCGATCAAATCTCGCAATTCATCTAACCCGATATCTTTAGTTTCTTTCTTCTTTTTTGTAAAAAAATGTCCAAAATCAGATATGAGCTTAATATTACGAATTATTCTTGGGTCAAAAAACCTTGTTCCATCCTCTTTTCTAATTAATAAAAGCTCATAGTCGGTATCTTTTTTTATGGCATCAAGAT
>CAZABG010000043.1:8008-9427 GCA_964483465.1 uncultured bacterium | reverse complement strand
TCTTTTCTAATTAATAAAAGCTCATAGTCGGTATCTTTTTTTATGGCATCAAGATCAATAAAGGCATGTTCAGCGAGCATTTTTTTGTCAGATTTGTGCGAATATTTGAGAGCTGATCTTGTTAACGCAAGCAACCATTTACCAAGCAATCCTTCATCTACCGTAGGCGATATATTGCGCTTGTAAAAATCCTGAAGCTGTCTATATTCATTTGTTTGAGTTACGCTTTCAAACTTACTCTTAAATTGATCTGACTGGATCTTATCGATTTTTTTTGCCGCTTCTCCGACCAAAACCATGATCGCTTTTATCCCTTCAAGGGTTTTACGATCATTAATGGCGGCATATTCATCTTTATAAAACTTTCTAAGATAGCCCAGAACTGTCGTAAAGATATCTTTTACCGTATCTAAACCTTCTTGGCTTTCCCAAACAACATCGCGAAGTCTATCATTTGAGGTAACCAGAAGCCCTTCCTCCTGGAAGATATGGATGGCAGGATCGATATTCATATCTGCGATATGTGATAAGGTCTCTACCGCTTCTACTAAGGTCAATTTGTCGTTGCCCATAAGCTGCTCTTTAATTGTAGATCCTACATTCATTATCTTCCTTTTCAGAATATTTAACCAAACAGGATGCTAAAACTATGGTCGTAATACATTCTAGAATTTATAAAAAATTAATAAATGATTAACGCTCTTCCACGTGATCTCTTGACGTCTCTTGTATTCAATCGATTAACCTTTTATGAGCTCGGATATGTAGCGCGAGTATGTAAACTATGGCACCGCCTACAAAATGAAGCTCCCTTGAATGGCTACATAACATCTGTTCTCTTAACTCATCCGGAAGTGGAAGGAGAACTTATTGAAACTTCCTTTAAAACTCACTGCATTCAAAGATTATTTGCAGGACTGCCCAGATTCGAAAATTTGAATTTATTATCGAATCGTCTTTATGTAGGACAAAACTCGCTTCTCCTTCCCTATATGGGAAGGCATTACGTTATGACTATCGATCCTCTCTTTATAACCTCTCAATCAAGAATGCATGGAATCGTAAGATCCGGAAAAGAGATTCACTTTTATTGCGTATCGCCAAAAATTGTCACAAGACGAAGGATTTTTGGTTCTTTTCACTTAATTCCCGGTATTTATAAAGAAGAAATTCCTCCAAATAAGCCTATCCATGAACAGTTGAAAGCCGTTGGCGCCTTTCCAATAGCCGTGGAAGCTAAGCGCTCTTGGAACAATATTTCATTAACTTACTACCTCCTTGCTCTAACTACACCTTATATTCTCCTTACCAAAGGATTGGATTTGATCGCCATCTTTTCGATAGCTTCCATTCAAACCCCGAGTGGCTACGAAAAACAAGGCAAACTTGATCTTTATACGTTTGAAAAAGAGATATGGC
>CAZABG010000043.1:0-7998 GCA_964483465.1 uncultured bacterium | reverse complement strand
GTGTAGATCGTACTATCGCGATAAAGATTACACAAAAATAAGTCTGAAAATATACTATCTTCAATTTTTTAGGAGACTTCGATGACCTCACCTATAACTTCCGCAAATAACACAAACATAAGACGAAGACCTCCTAAAACTAATCAAGCTTATTCATCGAAGCTTGAACCTTTGATAAAGAAAATTGCTACATCCGAAGGCAGGCTTATGCTTGCGGAAGAATTAACTCAATTAAATGCCAAAATTATTACGGAAAGACAGCCTGAGCGTATTTTAACCAAAATAAATGAGGCTTTATCAAATGGAGCTCCCAAAAGAGCTTTGACTGACCTATTTAGTATTATTATTGAACATCGCTACATTCCTTATGGTTTGAAAAAACTCCTCTTAAATCAAATCCCTTTGAGAGAAAAAACGGAAGGAATTTACCATGCATTTATTGCAGCGTCCGATGAAGCCGATGACTTTGAACAGATAAAAAAGTTATTTGACGAGATGCGTTCGCGCAGTATGTTAAAAATACATACTTACATCCTCTATATGCGTTCAAGCGCAAGGAAAGGTCTTTTAAATGAAACGAAACGCGCGTTTGACGATGCAAAAAAAAGCGATTGCCATAGCGATTTAATCTATTCAAATTATATCAACGCCATTGGCAGAAGCGCCTCTTTTGATGAAATCGAAAGGGTCTTTAAAGAAGCTCAAATTCACTCAGGACAAAAAAGCGAATATCCTGTTGTTTTCAATGCCTACCTTCAGCAAGCGGGCTATCATAATAAATTGGAACAAGTAGTTTTACCTATCTTTAAACAACTTAGAGACCAATGGATAGCCGACAGAGCAACCTACACGACTTTTATTAAGGCCGCTTCTTTAAATGGCAGGTTTGACTTGGCGAAAGAAGCTTTCGATGAGGCGCTTGAATACGATTACTATGATGTAAAAACTTTTAACGCCTATATCTATTGCGCGGGTAAAGCAAATCGTTTTGATGAAGTGGAGCGAGCATTTAGATTAGCTCATGAATGTAAACGGGTTGATGTCATTACCTACATTAGCTATATGATTGCCGCGATAAACAATCGAGAGTATCCTAAAGCCCATCAGGTTTATAAAAAAGCTCAATCGATTTATCCCCATAATCTTGATATTTATACCAGTTACACAAACAGCATGGCGGAACATAATCAACTCGATTATGTGCATGAAGCCTATACGTCAGCTATTAATGACGATTTTTTTGAACCTGCAATATTTGAATTTATGATCTATGCTTCAGGAACATCAAAAAATGAAAAAGTTGCGCGAGATGCATTTGAACTCTCTTTAAAACAAAAATGCGCTGATGCAAAAGTTTGCACTCGTTACATCAATGCTATGGGAGAATGCGGAAACTTTGGAGAAGCAAAAAGAGGTTTTGATGCGCTTGAAGAACTTGAGGAGCATGACAGGGTATCTCTTTCTCGATACATTAAGATATGCACGAAGTTTTCGCAAATTGAGGAAGCTAAAAGAAGTTACGAGATCGCCAAAAGTTTAAAAATTCTGGACAGTGCGATTGTCTCTACTTATATAGAGGCTCAATCCACATCTAAATCACTTAAAGATGCAGAAGACGTATTTAAAAAAGCCGTCGCCGATAATTTAGCCGACACCCCAACTTACAACATGTGGTTAAAAGTTCTATGCTGGAACTCAAAACTAGAAGAAGCTCTTGAGCATTTTGAGACGATGATCAAATTGGATTTAGATGATTTTCAATCATATATCCTTATGCTTAACATGTACGCTTTTTGTAAAAAATATGATCAGGCAAAAGCTGTCTTTAAAAGAGCAAAAGTTCGAAAACGCCTTGATACGTTTCTTTACGCAGCTATGATTCATGCCGCTTCCATCCACAAAGATTTAAAAACGGCAAAAGAACTCTTTAATGAAGCCAAAGACATATTCCCTAGCCTGAAATTATATAACTGCTACTTGGATACGCTTGGAGATCTTGGCAGCACGAAAGAAGTTGAGGCGCTTTTCAATGAAATTAAAACCAAATATGGCTCAGACATCTATAGTTACTCATCTTACATATACATTATGGGAAATCGTAATGAAATGGATAAAGCTGAGACTGCTTTTAATGAAGCACGAAGTTTAGGTTTATGCGATCCCCATCTTTATAATTCTTACATGGATTGTCTTAGAAAGGTAGGACGCTATGATGAGGCAATGGCGTTATTTCATGAAGCTTTTCAAAGGGGCGCAATCGATTCAAGATCTTATTCCTGCTATTTGAATTGCAATCCACCCGATTTGGATACTTTTGCAAAAGAGGCCCTTGAGAATAATCGTGTCGATCGTGAGTTTTATAACAGCTTAATGGGAATTGAAGGAAAGAGGGATAATTTTGCAAGAGTCGTTGACCTATTCAAATTGGCAAAACGTCGTAAAAAGGTGAATGAGGTTACTTATACTGAATTCATTCATCAAGCAGGTAAATTTAACAGATATGATCTTGCGAATGAGGCTTTCGAGGAAGCAAAAGCGCTTGGCTATAAAACCGATCGAGTTTACAACTGCATCTTGCAGGCAGCCAAAATATCGAAACGAAAAGAAGATTTCTGCAAGTTATTTGAAGAATCAAAATCCTTAAATATTGCCGATCAGTTTACCTATTCCATTTATATGCAAACCGCTTACGAATCAGAAAATTATGAAGAAGCAAAAGCGGCTTTCGAGGAAGCAAGAAAATTAAATAAATTGGATCCGGTAAATTACATCATATATTTTCGAGTTCTCGCTCGACTAGGGAATAGCGTCGATCTTAAAACGGCTTACGAGGAAGCTAAGTCGCAAGGTAAAACTAGCAATGATTTTTTTGCTGTTTATATCGACTCCCTTGCAAGAATTTCAAGCCGACTTAAAAGAGAAAATACCGCTAGAAACCTATTATCTGTAGATGAAAATCTTTCCCTTGAAGATATTAAAGGCGCCTTTCTTGAAGCCAAAAAAGAAGGCATTGATAGTGAAGATCTCCTTTTGCAATACATCAATGCCGCCGCTAAACAAGGTCAATTTGATGAGGCAGAGAGGGCGCTTGCTGAACACTATCTGAATGGAAAACGAACAGATGTCATTCGGCAATCGGTTCAAAACTGGAAAATAATTCATACGCTTAGACCTGTTTCAAATCATAATAAAATAGGTTTTGAAAAATGCCCGCATTCCTTCACTAGGACCTATCCCCTCTGGTTAAGGTTTAATGCAAGACGAAAATCGAATATAATCGGATCTGTTAGAGTCTTGCACGGGTTACCGCAAAAAATTCGGGATCAAGTTGAAAACGATCAAGTTATCGTAGACACTACTTTTAAAAAGGAAACTTCTTTAAAGCTTAAAAGATTATTCCAATCCTTCGCGTTCGATGCTCAAACAAAAAAAACAAGCATTGAAGGTAGTTTTCTTACTGGCGGAGCAGTTGGTTTTTGTTTAGATAAGCAAGTTTATATAGATTCTTTTGAGTGTTGTGCTGGCACTGAAAAAGACCCTTTCTTTGATGAGGATAGTACAAAAGCGTTTGATGAAGTTTATAGAGAGCGTTTTCAATCTGAGCCAAATGATTGGGATTTTAAATTTAATGTCTTAACCAAAAAACCGGAAGTCGTAGCCTCATTACCTGATAGACTCGATATCGAATTAGATGCTCAAAGCGTAATGCCACTTTCGGTCGCAAAAGAAAGCTATTCACATAAACAGGCATTCATCAATAAAGACGGCAATCTTTTTGCCGTTCGTAGAGTGGTTAAGAAAGAGGGGGGCGCCTATGAATTTGTCTGGGGAAGCCAATTTGCAAGAGATAACCTTTTTTTATCAGATGCTAACCGTATTCCCATCGATCGAATCACTTTTAAGAACTCAAAGAAGCCCATCGTCTTAGAAGCCGCTCAAGGAACGGTAGAAGAATCGGCTATCTATTGCCTTTTAAAACGTTTAAAAGCGTGCGATCCGGAAACGATTAATGAATTTGGCTTTGCCAATTACTTTGCAAAGCTAAGCACGGGTTATTTGGGAGATGACGAAAAGCTTGAAGCCAAGGCAATTCAAACGCTTTTAAACCACCCGGATCTTATCTACCTTTTGGAAAGCGCTCGCGATAATCATTTGCATAAGTCAACTGAGGGCGCGCTTGCCCTTATTTTTAACTTATGCACATTGCTAATTACAAACGGCTATTCGGTTGAAGCGGAGAAACTGGTTGAAAAAGCAAAACCTCTTTTTAACAAAACCGACAATCCCTTTTTCAAGCTCCTGAAGGAGCTCTGGATCGATAGACGGTTTGCCTTTATGGAGATTAAGGCGGCAATTGAGGCAATCGCCTTACTCACGCACCCTCACTATTCAAAAATTGATGAACATAACGGCAAGCAAATTCTTCAACTTACGGTTTTAGGCTACTCTTTTATTCTTCCTATCGATCCTTATAACACCCTAAAAGCTATAGAAATTTCTTATAATCATAAGGAAGATCTTATTCATTTTATTAAAGTTCTCCCCTGCACCTTAACCACTGAGCTCGCAAGAACCTTGGGTTTCACTCATGAACAATGGAAGGCTCTATCGGAATTAGCGGGTCTCCCAAGCTCGCCTATATCAAATGAGCTGCCTGTAGTTAATTCTGAACCGGAAGCGATTAGGGGTGGGTGGATGAAATCTTCTGTAAACTGGGTGCTATCCTGGATGATAAAAAGGTAATTGATTAACAATTGGTGTTTTGGGTAATATCTTGCCCACGGAAGAGTGGCAGAGTGGCCTATTGCGTCTGTCTTGAAAACAGAAGTCCTGAAAGGGACCGTGGGTTCGAATCCTACCTCTTCCGTCCTTTTATTATGCCCTTCCACGGCACTCTCAACATAAGTCAATTAAATTTGATGCTGTGTTGGGATTTTGCTGTTTCTTTCGTTTTTTAGCGATTATGCACAAATCCGGCACAGCAATAACCAATTGCTGTTGAGAGGACGTGCATTATGGCCAGTACAAAAGCCACCAAAGAACCAGGTATTCAATTCATCGAGGGAATTAAGGGATCTTACTATAGGGTACAGATCCGACTTAAGGGTTGCCCTCATCTTTCAAAAAATTACGATACATTTGAAGAAGCTAAAAAATGGAAAAGAAAGACCATAGCAGCTCTTCAATCTGGACTTCCCTATGAGACGACTGAGATGCGCCGACTTACAGTTAGTGATCTGATTGATCGTTTCATCCAAAATGATTTAAATGCTCTTCGTAACCACCGCACAATCATCGGACACCTTCAGTGGTGGAAAAAGGAGTTAGGCTACTGTATTTTAAGCCAATTCCGAGAAGATCTCATTGCAAAGTGTCGAGATAAGCTAAAAAAAGAACCGGATAGCTTAGGCCGGCCTCGATCTCCTGCAACAGTTAATCGTTACTTATGCAGTCTTAGCTCAGTCATCAATCTTGCCGTAAAAGAATGGCGACTACTTCAAACCTCTCCCATGAAGAACATAGGCAAATTACCCGAGCCACGAGGCAGAGAAAGGTTTCTTACACAGGAAGAACGAATACGCCTCTTACAAGTATGTCATGGCAGTTCTTGCAAGCTCTTATTCCCAATCGTTCTATTAGCATTATCCACAGGTATGCGTAAGGGAGAGATTCTGGGATTAAAATGGAAAGATATTCAGTTAGATAGCGGTAGAATTACTCTACACCATACAAAAAATGGCGATAATCGAGTTGTTCCTGTTAAGGGTCTCGCTCTTACTATACTTCAGGATCTTGCATCGACTCATAAAAGCAATCCTAACTATCTCGAAGAGTACATTTTTGCGACAAAGAAAGGTGGCAATCCAATCGATTTTCGTGGCTCTTGGAAGACGGCTTTGGCTCTTTCAGAACTAAAAAACTTTACTTTCCACGACATAAGACATGACTACATAACTGCCTTAAGTGCATTAAATTACCCCCTTCATGTAATCAGCAGGATCGTTGGACACAGAAGCCATGCAATCACAGCATCTCGATATAGTCATCTTAGCCTTGAGCATGCAGAGCGAGCAGCCACTGAAATAGGAAATGGTATCGAAAATAGTTATGTTCATTTTTTACGACATATTGACATAAATCCCATTAATGCCTTAGAATGCAAAGTAATTAGTTGAGATGTGTGTTGAGAGCCTGTGGAAGGGCACTTCAATATAAAGGACAAAACAGTGAGTAATGAATTTGCCGATCGACCAGAAGCCAAGTTGCTATGGTCAAAACAACGAGATGTCATCCGAGCCAGGGAAAAACTGGAGTATCATTTGCTGCAATCAGCAATTGAAGATTCCATCGGTTTTTGGATCATGGAAGTCACCCGTAGTCGCAGCTTGTCACCGGAAACGACTAGAAATTATCAAAACTATCTACGGGATTTGATCGATCGACAAATTTTACCCCTTAAGGATGAAAATGATCAGATCTTTACGACAGAGCAACTCGTTGGTCTTTACTCAGAAATATGCACAAGGTTAGATCTCTCAAAAGAATTAAATGTTAACGAAAAAAAATATCGGCTGAACGCGTTGATGGCATTCACACAATTTCTTGAGGATATCACCACTAAAAAAATTCCGAAGATAGTGGCTCCCCTTTCATTTGGGTTAGGATCAACAGATAAACAACTAGCTCCCCTGATTTTGAATCATAGAGAAACAAACAGTCTCATCAATGAACTTAGGGACGCCAGCATCAGAGATTATATAATCGTACGTCTGGTCATGTGTACAGGAAGAAACCTAAATAAAATCCTGGGATTGAAAACGTCCGATCTCGACTTCACTAATTCCGAAGTGCTTTTCCAGGAAAAAAAGGGAGATGCAGTCCGTTGCAAACCAGGAGCTAAAATCATGGAAACTCTAAAGAATTATATAGCTGAAACCCAATCTGAAAGAGTTGATGATACGATCTTTATCACAAGAGCTGGAAAGCCCGTTTATAGAACCCATTTTCAACACATTCTAGATCAAGCCAGTGAAAAAGCAGGATTAGGTTTTAAAGTTACCATGACAATGGTTCAGTGGAGTGAAGTAGCAAAAAGTTTGATTGATCATCAAAACGAGGAAAAAGTGTTAGATGAATTTAAATTGCAAAGTTTACCAAAATTTTTGGAGGCGGCGATAGCAGGAAAATATAGAAAGTAAAGGAAAGCGGACCCATGTGCTGGAAACACACGGGATCCGAAGAAAGCCAATTGAAGCCGGCTTTTCTCATAGTATTCCTTAACAAATGTTTTGTGTCAATCTGTGAACATTGATGCAAAGTCCTTTTCTATGTTCACTGCTGCCGTCTCCTTATGAATCAACAAGGAGTCATTATGGCATCAGGAAATCACATATCAAAATCTGCTTGCATGTCAGCAGAAAGTGAGGAAAGCGTACCTCATCTTCTAACGATACGTCAGTTCGCAGAAAAACATCCTTTTATGAGTGAAAATAGCATCCGTTGGCTACTTTTCAAAGATCCTCCTGGATTAGAAGAGTGTCTAGTTAGGGTCTCAAAAAGAATTTTCATTATTGAAACTAAGTACTTTAAGTTTTTGCAGAGTCAAAAATTTGCACAAACAGAGGCTTAAATGAGACTCCTCATTACATTCACTTTAGATGGAGCTGAAATGGCTAGAGATCTTATCGACGAATCATTTCAGTATGCCATCAACAGATATGATCAGAGCATAAAAGAGAACGATCTCAAGCAAAAACAGAATTGGTTTGGCCGCCCAGCACTTCGCCCCATTCTCCATAGGCATGGCGCACGCGAATCGTGGTTTGGCCTGCATCATCACCGGTGCCGAACAAATCGAATTCAAATTTGGTTTTCAGTGTCTTGCCATTTACCGGCATCATGGAATTCACACCGAGACGACTTTGTTTAACACTGAAAACGGATTGACCATTACTACCGTATTGACCTTGTGTGGTGGGAATTTTGCTGGCACGCATG
>CAZABG010000042.1:7115-20731 GCA_964483465.1 uncultured bacterium | reverse complement strand
AATCTGATGAACGCCGCAAAAATCTCTCTTCCAAAAGAAGAAAATAATATTCATGCTATAGCATCAGATTTAAGAGACCGTGCGCTACATCAAATTTCAGCCAAACGAAAGTTTTTTGAATCCATCCTTTCTACTTTCCTTTCCTGCTTTGGATATAAATCTACCGAAAATAAAGTCAAGACAGCCTTTTCTGTCATCATTCGTAAAGACAAAGATCACCTGTATGAAGTTGTAAATCCTGAGTCGCAGATGCCAGCATCTAATAAGGCTGAAAAAAAGGAAGAAGAAAATGAAAGCGGCAGCGATGTAGGCGATAACGAAGAAACGCCTGAAGATCAGGAAGCTAAAAAAAAGGCAGAAAGAGACGCACAAAATGCAAGGTTGAAAGAAAAAAGGGAAGCGCTTGAAAAGAAAAGACAGGAAGAAAAAGAGAAGATAGAAAAAGCCTCAAAAGAGGCGGAAGAAAAAAAGGCGAAAGAAGCGGAAGAGGCTGCTCGATTAAAAGCCGAAATGGAAGTAAAAGAAAAAGCGGAAAAAGATGCTGCAACAGCCAAGGAAAACGCCGAACAAGAAGCGAAAGAGAAAGCCGAACAAGAAGCTCGGAATAAACTATTAGAAGAAGAAAAGGCTGCAAAAGTAAAAGAAGAAGCTCGTAATAAGCTTGAACAAGATGCTCTTGATAAGTGTTTGACAGAGGCCGAACAACAATTAAAAGAAGAAGAAGAAATTAAAAAGTATGCCAATCTTCAGTTTGATGAAGTTGATGAGGCAGGCGAACCCGTTCAAACCTCTCGTGCTAAAGAACCTCAATCAGAGAAAGAGATTAAGGATGAATTGGCTCGTAAAATTGAGATTATTAATGAAAAGCTGCCAAAAGAGAAAGCAGATAAAGTTATAAAAGAAGTAGTTGAAAAAGGCCATATAGAACTTGATACGCTTCATCAACGCCAGGCAAAAGAAAGGATGCAGCATGATGAATTGCAAAATGCGATAGCCTACTTGTACGACCTCGCTGATCAAAAGCTTATAAAAAATAATGCCATCATCAATGATCTATTGACTGAGGGTGATTATCAGGAAGTGGCTCAAATTGTTCTGGGCTTTCCTAAAGAAGTCATCGATATAGCATTCAGCAAACTATCTCTTTCATGCAGTCAAAGCAACTTTGCTGTAGCTAGGTTTTTTGCGATGCATATTCAAAGCCCTGTAATGCGGGATGAATGCCTGAATATGGGTGGGCTCAATACGGTTGAAGAATCTATTTTTAAGAGCGCTCAGTCTGAATCAGGAAAACTGATCGCAAAACTAATATCTGAAAAGAAATTTGACGAGGCATTAAATTCAGTTAAAGATTCTACTTATTTGTTTTGGATTCAAGATAGCGCGATTCGCTTCTTTATAAATAACGGCCAAGGCGATAAAGCGCAGGAATATATCAACAAGGTTAATAGGCAAGATTTAAAGACTCGATATCTTGAATTGTATATTGCTAAATATTTATATCAGAATATTTGCAATTATCTTGCCAATGAAGTTCCGTATGATCCAAACCAGCCTTCAAACATTCTTAATGCTCTCATGTATTTGCAGCAGGGAAAAATTGTAGAATCTCTTCAAGCGGCATTTACACTTTCAACCGTAGTCTTTAAATCTAACTATATTCATAAGCTAGCGGATCACTACATTGCTAATAAGCAATTTGTAGAGGCTCTAGATATTGTTCCGTTTATTGAAAATAAAAGAATAAGCCAGGATGCATATCTTGAGATTATTAGTTCCGGGCAAATTGAAAACGGTGAAATAACGGATGCGATCGAGACCCTTAAGCGATTAAATGATGATCAATTTAAACAGAATCTAATCAATACTTATAAAGATAACCCCTATCTAGTCGAAGTCATTGCAAGCACAATGTCGCCTTCACCAAAGGAAAATACTTAATGGAACCGGCATTTAATAGATCTAATAGCGGAGCGGCTTTCATTGTAAAAGAAAATCTAAAACCGTCTGCTTTAAGCGAGCTTATCGCTCTTGCGCAAGAGAACCTTGCGGAAGGCGACGTCTCAAAGGTTGTAATAGGTTTAAGGGATCGTGCTTATAAAGAAATTACGCTATGGGAGCGTTTTGTCGATTTTTTTGCGGCTTGTTTTGGTTATGAAACAACCCAGCAAAAGATCGATTCCCTTTTTAATAAGATCATAAAAGAAGACGAAAAGAAAAAATCTTCTTCAAGAGAGACAGAAAAGGAAGAGACGCTAGCGAAGGGCGAGCAAAAAGAGAGCGAGCAAAAAGAGGCTGAGCAGCAAGAAAAAGCCGCGAAAGAAGAGGCTAAAAAAGCTCAAGAGCAAGAAAAAGCTGAAAAAGCTCAAGAGCAGGAACGAATAGCAAAAGAAAAAGCGGAACAGCAAAAGCATGCTCAAGAACAGGCAAAACAAGAAGAGCGTATAAAAAAAGAAGCGGAAATCGAGCGTCTTAAAAAAGATCTAGAAGATAAAGAGAAAGAATTAATTAAAAGCCGCGAGTTGAATGAAAGAAACGCGATGCATGCTGAAGACGGTAAATCTCAAGTCGTATTTAAGAAGGAAGACATTGCGAAGCAGCTGGAAATTGAGCGTCTCAAAAAGGAAGCGGAACAAAAGAAGCTTAAGGAAAACTTGGAATACGCAAATGAGCTATTCAAAAGTTTAGACCAAACATGCCTTTCAGATATTGGCTATGACGATGAAAAGGTTAATATCGCCCATAAAGAAATCGAGGCGAAACTTGAGGGGTTGGATCAGGATAAAAGGCAGGCTTGCTATATCCATTTGGCATCTCTTCCCCATTATAAACTTGCTAAACAATATGCCGATATTGCGCGCGTAACTATTCAAAATCCAGACGATTCGATTACAAATGCCAGATTTAAAATTGATTATAACATTGGCGAAGCTGCAGGGTATATTAAAACCATAAAATATATAGATGTAAGAAAGCAGCTTAGGGATGAATATGACGATGAAATGAAAGTTCTGAAAATGCGTAAAAAAAGGTTTGATCTAGAAAATGAAGCTTTTGCCGGGCGGGAATATCAAAAACTAAATGCTGAATTCAATGCGACTGTTACAGCGAATTATTTACTTGAAAAGGAACGAGACGAGGATCTTAATTTTTATCTAAATCAAATTGAATCTAGATTACTTGATCGAGTTTATTCAAGCCTCGCTATGAACTGCACTAGCTTAGTAAAGGCACGTAAATTTGCAGATGCATTGGGTAAAGAGCGAAAATCTACTTACGATTTTAATGGACTTTATACTTACGATGAAAGTCTAGAGTATATGAAAAAACTAAATGGAACCGATGAGTTTTTTGATAAACTAAATCGTTATGAGTTTGATGCTGCATATGATTGCGGAGCGGGCATTTCCATTGGAAATAAAGTCGACGGAACCCTTTTTAGTGAATTCGACAAAAAATCAATCATTATCATCAATCATCATGCAGCTCGCTATTACATCGAAAATAAAAAATGGGATCTTGCCAAGCGGTATATTGACAGCCTTAAATTTAAAGATGTGCAAAAACCCTATCTCGAGCAACTAAAAATAAAGTTAAATGAAGAAATAGAGAAAGTAAAATCAAAGCTTTCTAGATGTATAGATACTAATGCTTTGATTGCTATTGGAAATAATGAAGACAAGATAAAGGCAGCAATTGATGCGATCGATAACGAATTGCAGAATTTGAATCCTGACGGTAAGCAAGAATGCTACAAATTTCTTGCGGGAATAAATCATTACAGAATCGCCAAAAAATATGCGGAACTCGCTAAATTGCCTTTTGAAGACATTACGAATAAAGTTAAATCTATTCGAGAGCTAATAACAGCTTTAAAATATGATGAAGCTGAAAAATTGATTAATCTTATCAGATTTTATGACGTCAAAATGAGGCTTAATTCGGAAATAGATTATAAAAAATATTGCGAAAGCACTAAATCGTAACTAATGTCTTAATCTTTTCTTTAAAATATTCCATATTTATAAAGATTATATTAATTTTTGCTCTTTAAGCGCCTAATATATGTTATAATTATAGTGTTATAAACATTTTTTTAGGTGTTATGGGCTCAGTAAATTATCCTCACATTACAGTAAAAGAAGACGGACAGGCGTTAATCGCACGTTCAAATCTTCCACCCAAATCAGGACTTACCGAGCTTAGCCGGCTTCGATCGGTAACGGTTGTACGTTTTGAAAAAGAAGTTGTGAAGGACGTCGATGCTGTAGCAAAAGAGCTTTACGATTTAGCCATATTTCAGATTGGCAGCTGGACTAAATTTTGGGATTCTCTTGGAAGCTTATTATTTTCTTGTTTTGGATACAAAACGACTGTAGAGAAAGTGGATGAAGTTTTCAAAAGCAAACA
This sequence comes from uncultured bacterium, assembly GCA_964483465.1. Classification (GTDB taxonomy): domain Bacteria; phylum Chlamydiota; class Chlamydiia; order Chlamydiales; family Parachlamydiaceae; genus CAZABG01. Next base: position 16,321 of record CAZABG010000042.1, on the reverse strand, counting down.
GAAAAAAGATTATAAGATAGCGGATGAAGAAGAGAAAGGCAGCCCTAAGAGAGACGACTCGCCCTTAAAAGATGAATCGAAAGACAAAAAGAAATCTCCTCAATCTGAGACAAATTCGTCTAAAAATGAGGAATCGCCCAATCATGATTCACCTAAAAATAAACCCTTAACTTCCGATGAACAAAAAGCTAAAGATGAGGCTAATCTAAAGGCGGAAGAGGAAAAAAGAGCTGAAGAGGCGAGAGTAAAAGATGAGAGTCATGCAGCGCTAAAACGATTCGCAAAAGAGTTTGTAGAAAGCCGTTTGCCCTCTTTAGAACTTTTGACAGACGCTGTTATTCAAGATCTTGAAAAAGCCATTGATAGTATTGGTGAAGAAGAAAAAAAGGTTGCATGCCTTGACTATATTGCATCACTTAATATTTTCGGTCTGGCTATTCATTTCGTGAAAAAAAGTCCCCATCTCGATGCCTTAAAGAGAGAATTTGGTCTCTATGAGAATGATGAAATTAAAGTCTTCTTAGATGCCGTTCCAACATTATCAGAATGTTTGAACCGTTGGAAATTTGACGAGGCAGAAAAATTAATTTCAAAAATCGCTAATAAAGACGAAGTGCAAGTTCTAACTTTTGTCTTGAACACTAAGAAATTTAAAGCGCTTATTGATAGGTCTGAATATGCACAAGCAGAGTTAATTCTAAATGATATTAGATTCGTTGATATTAGATTCTTGGGTAAAAGTTTGATTGAGAAGAAGATCAATGAAGATAAAGAATATGATGAGATCATTAAAGCTCGAAAAGCGGGAATTGAGGCAGATGAAAGGCTGGCAAAGGAAGCCGCCGATAAAGCGGAAGCAGATAGAATTGAAGCTGAAAAGGCGGCGATAGCAGCTGCCGAAATTCAAAAGAAGGTAGATGCATTTAAAAGTAGATTTGAAGTTATTTTAAATTTAACTGCTCTAAATGATGTTGGTAATGATCTAATAAAGATTAGAACTATTATTGGTGAAATTGATAATGAGTTAAATAAATGTGATGAAGCCGTAAAACAAGACGTCTACAAATACCTTGCTTCGCTTGATCATTACCAATTAGCAAAGCATTATGCCGGCCTTGCGCATGTAACGGTTGAAGACATTTCTGACAAAATTCAAGAGATTAATTCAAATATCAAAAATGCAAATTTTTTAGAGGCTGAACGTTTAATTGATACGCTTAGGTTTGTCGATCAAAAAGCTATCCTAAATGTAAAAATTGAATTAGCAAAGCAAGCTATTAAAGATAAAGAAGAAGCGGACATAGCCGCAAGAGCAGAAGCGGAGAAAAAAGCAATCGCTGAAAAAGAACGTATCGCAAAAGAGGCGGCCGAAAACCAAGCAAAGCTTGACGCTGAGAAGAAAGCGAAAGCTGAAGCTGATCGAATTGATGCCGAAAATAAAGCTAAGACGGATGCTGAAAAAATCGCAAAGGATGAAGCGGAGAGGAAAGCAAAAGCTGAAGCTGATCAAAAAGCTAAAGAAGAGCAAGAACGTCTTAAAAAAGAAGCTGACGCTAAAAAAGCCGAGGCAGCAAGGCTTGCAGATTTAGAGAGAAAGCAAAAGTGCACGGATGATTTTCGTACGGCTTCAAAAAAACTTAATCCATTACTTACGGATGAAGCGAAAGCTTTAGCTTATGTAGAGACGTTAAAAAATCCTAAAGTACGAGACGCTTGTTACGAAATGTTAATCTCAAGCACGTATTCATATAAAAATGCGAAAGAATACGCGAGCCGAATTACTGATAAATCCATGCAATCTAGAGTAAGAAAAGAAAGAGGCTTACTCGCAAAAGAGGACAGCAATAGAAGATTCGCAAGCTCTTCTTTAAAAGGAAAGCTGAGTGAATTGGAAAGGGATTCAAATTTTGACGCTTCCCTTCACCTTATCTTATCTCAAGAATATGTACGTGAATGTATCCAAAAGCAAGACTGGCTAGGGGCTTTCGAGACAATCAATCATAACATTCATTATGTAGATTTAAAGCAACCCCTGATCGATGAGCTCAACAAATTGCCGCACGATAAAAAAATTGAAAGCATTAAAAAATTGGATGTTAACTCATTTAATCATGATGAGAACATGAATGAGTTTTTGAATCAGATTAAAGAGAGTGATCTTAAGGAAATTGCAGCATTTTTGTTTCTTCCTAAGTTTAAGAAAAGAGCAGAAGTACTAAAGGCTTTAAATTGTATTCAAGATCCTAAAAGACAGGCTCAAATTAAATTTGAGAATGGATTATTTAATGAAGCTGAATTAGCGGAATTTTTTAAGGGAAAAACTGCTGATGAAATTAAGGATTTCGAAAAAGTTAATCCCTATAAAGTTCAATCTAAACTGATAGCTGAAATTAATGGATTAATCGACGAGAATCGCTTTGATGAAGCAGAGAAAAAGTTTTCGGGAATTAGATTTGACGATCTCAAGACGGAGCTAAATAATAAGATCTACAATAAGAAAAAAAATATAACCTCCGAATTCGATGGGTATGTTCATTCTAACGTTGATGTAGCCATTTACATTTTGAAAGAACAGAAGGGTGAGTTTCAAAATATCCTGGTTAATAAGTTTTTTGAAAAGGTAGAAAGCTCCGAAAAAAGGCTTGAGGTGCTTCCATTCATAAGAGACGAAAATCTCAAAAATGACATTCGTAAAAAATACACTGTCTATACAATTGCTGAATGGGATGGGGTTCTTTCTCAAGAAAAGGGAGTTGAGAGTGAATTAGCTAAGGGTGATTACGTTAAAGCAAGAGAAATTATCAAAAATACTAATTACTCTGATTCTACTAAAAAAGCTTTATTCGATGCGATTATGCGTCGCGAAAATAAAAGTAAATCGAAGTGGGGCCTTTTTGGGTATTAATGCCCGCCTATAAAAATATTAAAAAAATATATTATGCAATTTAACATTACTTTAAACAATAACGTAGCTACTGTCGATTCTTCAAACGAGAAAGTGGATCCGATCGATGCCTTAAATAAGTTGAAGAAAGCGGCGAGCATTCAATTTAATGTTAAAACGGATATTGATCATGTGGCGGCTAGCCTGCAAACCCTTGCGCATACTCAAATAGGCAGTTGGACCAAGTTTTGGGATGCGTTAGGCTCTTTATTCCTTTCTTGTTTTGGGTATGTTACGACAGCGAAAAAAGTCGATACCCTTTTTAAAGACATTATCGCGAAACATAAATCGGATGAAGAAAAGAAAAACGATCAACAAGACTCGCCAGATTCCGATAAATCCAAAAGCCTTTCGCCAAAAAAGTCAAAATCGCCCGTTCTATCTCCTGAAGAAATTAAGCGTAGATTGATTGAAGAAAGGGAAAAAGAGGCGAAGAAGTTTGTTGATGGACTGTTACCTGATTTATCAAAAGTTGAATCGTATGGAATAAAAGATCTTGTCAAAGAGATAAAAGATCAAATTAACGCCTTCGATAGCGAAAAAAAACAGGCGTGTTACGAGTACTTGGTTAGCTTAGATCACTTCAATTTGGCGATTAAATTTGTTGATGAGCTAAATCCCGAAAGTAGGGAAGTCCTTAAAGTCAAATACGGCTTATGTCCTGATGCAAGATCTATTATAGAGGAGAATCCTGAGATTAAAGAATGCATCGATAAGTGCGATTTAGATACTCTTTCAAAATTAATAACTGAAGGTAAAGAAAAGAAAAAATACTCCGAATCATTTTTTAAAATGATGGAGATATGGATTTCATGCTTACACATTTCGAAGCTTATTAAAAACCATTCCTTTGATGAGGCTGAGGCTTTAATCAAAACCATTAGATTTAATGATGTTAAACAAGATTTATTTAATGCTTTAAACGATGAAAAGAAAAAGTCATTAAAAGAGTTAGCTTCTAAGTTAGTAGATTTTTATAGAAACAACGAAATTCAAAAACTAGATGAATTCATAAATGCACTAGACGATAATAAAAAAGATTTTGCGTATTCTACTCTCGCTGAAATAGATAATTGGAATGATGCAAAAAAGTATGCGTCTAAAATTAAAGATGAAAAAATAAAAGAGGGAGTTCTCCGCAAATTCGAACTACTCGATACGGCAGAGTGCGAGAAAGTTCTTTCCGAAGTGAAATATGCAGATATTTTATCTGATTTAAATAAACATGAGTTTTTAAAAGCTCTAAATTTACTTCAAAATGTAAAAGACTATGAGCCTTCAGTTTTTCATTACATAGCGATAAAGGGCGCAGATTTTTATGCTAAAAATCAAGACTATGCAAGATTGATTCAGATTTTAAAAGAGATTAGATTTAGTGATTTGAGGATGCATTATCAAGAAATTGCGGATGTTATCCCAAAAGCTGTTCAAAATCGATCCCTTTTCTTTTATGAATTAGATACTTCATATTCTATCGATCATGCCAAAATAATTATTGAAAGCGAGGCGGATGTAAATTTAAAGGCAGCAGGTTATGACTATTTGTTCAAAGCATGTAAAGAATACTCTAATGTAAGATGGGTATTAGACAGTTTTGCCGATGCTGCGTTAAAGCAAGCTTTGACCGTTAAATATGGCCTTCATAACGATCAAGAGTTGAAAGCTCTGCCGGAATATCCTGAACTAAAACGTTTGATAAAAACGGACAGGAAACAAGCTGATGCTTATGTTAATAGTTTAAATTCACCTTCGTTATTATTATATTATACTAAGAAATCAATTGCGCAGCTTATCGATCTAGAAGATTATGATGAGGCAGAAAAACTTCTCTCATCTATTCGCTTTACTGACATAAGAGATCGGTATGATAGAGACATTAAAAGAGCGATTGAATCTAGAGAATCTGATTTAGAAGAATTCAAGGAAAAAATTCAAGAGTGTATACTGGAAGCAAGCTTCAGGTATGTATTTGAACTGATCGATCGTACAAAAAAGCCTTCGCATAGAGAAGCAGGCTACGTCTTAATTGCTATGCAGACAGTTGATTTTGAAGAAGCAAGAAAAGCGCTAGCTAAAATTCAGAATCCTGAAGTTAGAAAAAAGGTCATAGCAGATACGGCTCTCTTGCAAATGGAAGAAGTTAATCTTAACGAGCTGAAACCTCTACAAGACTATCTCGCTACTTTTCAATTTAACAAAGCGAGAACTCTAATTGCAAAATCTTCAGATGATAGTTTTAAAAATTCGTTAAAGCGAATTGTAGATGAGTCGGAAATCAAATATTTAATTTCTAAAAATAGATACAATGAAGCTTTAAGATTAGTTGAAGCGCTTTCTTATCAAAGTTTAAAAAAAGAATATCTCGTTAAATTAGAGATGTCAAAATCGGAACCTAAATATCCTAATATGGCGAATGCTTTATTGAGGAAGGGGAGTGCTTTTCCAGGTTTCGATTTCTTAGATAAACTTGATAAACTCCTTGGCCATGATGATATAGATAGCGCATTTAAGGATATTCAAGGCTGCGATGTAATTTATTATATCCGTAAAATAATAAATAATTATGAGAAAAGTCATGAATATGAAAAGGCGCTTTCCATTATATTTTTGATGCCTGATGCTTTTGAGTATTCTTTCATGGATATCATAAATGTATATCTTCTCAAATGCGATATGAGAGGTATTGAACTCGCTCAAATGCTTTCAATAAATAATAAATTTCATGTTCTGAAGAAAGCTCTTAAAGAAGTCTATTTTAAAGATCGTCAATTTGCAGAAAAACTCATAAAAATCTTACCATTTAAATTAGATTCAATTTTTTATGAGTTGATTCTCGATATAGATAATAAGGATAATGCCTTAGAATTAGTGCAAAGAATAAATGATGCGCATTATTTAGAATTAGCAGAGCATCGTATTGGCATGAAGTTTGGCGATCTTAAATTATTTATCAAAAGAATTAATCCTTATTTATGGATAGATGATTTCGAGGAATTTAAGAAAAATTATAAGCCTGTTAATTACACAGTCGAAGAATTTAAATGGATTGAAGAAAAACTGGATAAAGCGCTTAGATACGATATGAAAATAATCCAAAAGATGTATGAATTATTATTGCAGCTTGCATCCAATGAGGCTGATAAGGCTCGTATCTCTGAAAAAATTAGGGCTTGTGCTTAAATTTTGCGGGCAAGCCATAGGTGGGCGATACCGCCGCTTAGTGGCTTGACTTCAACTGATTTAAAGCCGGCATCAAGTAGCTGCCGGCGAATTTCTTCCGGTTTCATAAATTGATGGATGCTTCTTGATAAATACCGATAAGCTTTAGGATTGAAAGTGAGCATGCCTCCAATCGTCGGGATAAAATATTTTAAATAGAATTTGTGCAGTGATCTTAAGACGGGATTTTTAGGTTCCGTAAGATCAAGTATGCCGAAAGCGCCGCCTGCTTTTAGGACCCGATGCGCTTCTTTAAAGCAAAGAGCTGGCTCTTTGATGTTACGCACGCCGTAAGCTGCGCTAATGGCTTCAACGGATTCGCTAGGTAGGGGAATGGCTTGGGCGTCGGCTTCAATCCAGTCAATTTCGTGCCCTTTTGGCGCCCGTTTTCTTGCCTGTACCAGCATCTCAGATGAAAAGTCTAAAAGAATCGCTTTTTTTGCCCCTTTTTGTTTCTTGAGCCATGAATAGGAGATTTCGCCTGTTCCGCAGCAAAGATCGAGTATGACTTTCGGATTGTTATGGAAGGTGCCTTTTATAAGTGCGCGATTCCAAAGCTTCATGAGATTGAGCGACATAATGCGATTGGTAAAATCATAGGTCGGGGCAATCGTATTAAACATCGATTGAATCGTTTGCGGCTCTGATTTTTGGTAGTCGCTATTTTTTGTCATGATCGCATAGGGAGCAGGAGACATCATCTCCGCAGTTTTTTTCTTTTTTCTTATTCGGATCCCTTCCACATGCCCCTGGCTGAATTTTAGATTTTCCGGTTATAAGATAGCCGATAGCAAGGCCGAGCACGGCTAACGTGACAAGAACAGAGGCAAGGATTATAGTCGTGATTAAAGGCTCCATACAGATACTCTAATATGATTAAAGGCTTGAAGTCAAATCGCATCTTTAAAAACGGCCGTTTCGAGCCTGGTATCATCTATTTCAATTCTACTCAGATTGTTGAAAAAGGGCCTTCCTATCAAGATCTCGGCAATGCCCTAATCATTCCACGCCTCATCGATCTTCAGGTAAACGGAGGATTTGATATTGATCTTGCGCGCGAGCCTGAACGTGTGGAAGAGCTTGCTCGTAAACTTTATCAAACCGGAATCGGCGCTTTTTGCCCCACACTGATAAGCTTGCCTAAAGATAGTTATAAAAAGGCACTATCCCATTTTAAGCCGCGTAAAGTAAAAAATGGCGCAACGATCCTTGGCGCGCATCTTGAAGGGCCAATACTTGCGATCCCCGGCGCTCACGATCCTGAAAACCTATCCCCTTTGCTTAATTTGCCATTAGATAACGTTAAAATTGTTACGCTCGCGCCCGAACTCGTAACCTCTTCCTTCATCGATAAGTTAAAAAAGATGGGGATTATTGTTTCTGTCGGCCATTCAAATGCCACTTTTCTGCTCCTTAAAAAGCAAAGAATTCCTTTCGTTACCCATCTTTACAATGCGATGGCGCCTTTTCATCATCGAAATCCCGGCATTATTGATTACGCGTTAACCGAACCTGTTTACTACAGTTTAATTGGCGATGGAAAACACGTTTCTAAAACGGCTATTGAAATTGCAAAGCGGTCAAATCCTGAGGGTTTAATTTTAGTTTCAGATCTTAATCCCTCTTTTGGTTCTAGGAAAAAAACTTTCACGCTTGGCTCTAAGACGTATAAGAAAGGCGAGTTAGCAGGAAGCGATACATCACTTCTAGAAATGGCCGTCGATCTTCAAGATATTGCAGCTGTCACTGAACGTCCGGCAAAACTTCTTGGCCTTGACAAATTGGGAACGCTGGAACCCGGCGCCCCCTCCGACTTCTTAGTGTTGTAAGGATTAAGATATTTTTACAGGATCACAACATGCAGCTTTGCTACATGTTGTGGCAGGATCCCGCCTAAAGGCGGGGCGGGATCAGCGCTAGCGCGCTGGCAGGATAAGAACAAAAATATGTGTTTATCCTGCCGGACCGAAGGTCCGATCCTGCCACTAATGTAGCGTTTACGCTACATTAGTGATCCTGTAAAATTTGTTTTCTATGTTTTGAATTATTAGAGGACTTTATTCTTCGTCTTCGTCGTCGAAATCTTCGAAATCGTCATCTTCAGCAACTTCTACAGGTGCCGCAGCGACGACCGGCTTTACCGCTTTTTTGCCTGTATACTTGGATACGGCTTTTGAAGGGACGAAATCAACCCAGATAGGGGAGGACCATGCCATATGTCCATCTTCTTGAGTGACGCGAAGGTAATAATAGACGAATGGGGGCGCTTTATCTTTAGCCGGGATTACCACTTTAGAAAGGGGCTCTAAATCGTCATAGACGAAATCAAAGTCTTTTTTATTCGGGGTAAAGGTAGTTAAGACTTTACCGTTACGTATAATCTCAATTTTAGAGATAGGGGCGGTTCCCACGGCAAATCCAGAGATGTGTCTGATAATATTAAGGCCATGCTTTTCACCGGTAGAAAGCTCCTGACCCATGGTCGCGCCAGCGAGAGTAAATCCCAAAATAATGCGCTCTCCCGTCGTGGCATAGCAATTGCGATTATAAAGCGCATCGAATAAGGAAGGCCTATTGTACTCGCTTGCAATAATCGCTGTCATTCCGGGGGGATATTGCACTTGGCCGCCATCAAAGAAGTCGTTATAAAAACCTCTATCATCAAGCCCGCCGCCCACAAAACCGAATCGGCAGTTACGATCAAGCGCTTTAATGATTGATCCTTCGGCAGTTTCTTTAACACCGGTTTTAGTCTCAGCATCGATGGGGAGAGGGTTGCCCTCTTTTTCTGTTGTTTCAGACGATCCCCAAGAATTATATATTTCTACCACTCTTTCAAAATCAGGGTCGAAGTCTTTAAAGTCATAATCAAGTCCTTTACCCATTGTGAATGAAGGAATGGCGATGACTTCCTTGTTAGAAAAGCCTTTATAGAGCTTTTTTAGGTTAGCTTTAGCATCTTTTTTACGGATAATCGGTTTATTCTCTTTTGCGAAAACAAAAATCCGGTTTCCTTCCGTTTTGGCATCTCCCTGCCATTGAT
>CAZABG010000042.1:0-7105 GCA_964483465.1 uncultured bacterium | reverse complement strand
TTTCCAAATATCATTAGGCGTTTCTTCGGCGCTTTCGAAAGGAGAGACACCGTAAAAGTTATAGGCTTTTTCATCGCGGAAATGGCGCATGCACGATTCGATATTTTCTGTCGAGTCGTAGCGCTCCGATTCGCCATGCAAAGAGCCCCAGAAGAGGCTTTTTACGTTTTCGGCAAAACAACGGATAGGGGACGAGAAAAATTCCTCTTTCGTCTTCATGTTTTTTAGCTTGATGGTGAACGTGCCCGCTTCATTGAAATAGAGGTTTGGAAGCGCTAAAAAGCCTGTTTCAGGGATGAAAAGTTTCCAGTTAAGGTTTTCACGAAGATTTTCGTAGGAAAGCTCGATTAATGTGTCTTCAGGCGCGTTATCCGTTAGATTTCCATATTCATCTTCAAATCTTAAGACAATGTCAAAACGCTTATTTTTTGATACATAGGACGGGGTAATAATCTTAACCGTGTGAAGCTCTCCGCCGCGAACATCCATATGAAAGGGTTCAGGTTCGCCGTATTTTCCTTTACCGCTCGGATCGACAGAGATAAGGAAAGGGCGTCGTCTTTGAGAAACGAGCTGAGCCGTCGTTCCGTTCGCTACCGCTAAATTACCTGTTGGTTTAGGAGCGCCTACATAAATGACGATATTTTCGCCGGCTTCCACTTCCTGAGGAAGGACAAATTCGTAGTTGTTTACAACGGAAGTTTTCGATTCTACCGCTTTGGCCGGAATGACTTTTTTGCGGTCAAGAACCGCATAAATGACGTTCCCTTTGGCTTTTAAATTGACTGTTGGCGCTTCCCAATCGATATCGCGCCCTTTTGAATTTAAATCGAATAAGAGTTTGGTCCCTTTGGGCAGATCTTGCGCCGGTGTATAGGTAAAGGTCCAAGTGTTTTTTTCTCCAGCTTCTGCAACGTGGGGGTCAGCTAAACAGATCGATCTTCGCATTGACTATTTTTCTCCTAAACTGCGTATTCTACAGCCCGCTTTTCGCGGATCACTGTTACTTTAATTTTTCCGGGATATTCGACTGAATCTTCAACCCGTTTTCTGATGTCTCTTGCCAAATTGATTAAACCGTCATCGTCTACCATATCGGGCAGTACGATCACTCTGACTTCCCGACCTGCCTGAAGGGCGTAGGCCTTTTCGATGCCGGGGAATTCGTAGGCAATTTCTTCAAGTTTTTTGAGTCTTTTAACATATTGCTCAACCGCTTCGATGCGAGCTCCTGGACGGGAAGCGGAAATGCTATCGGCAGCACTGCATAAGCTCGCCTCTACGCTTAAAGCCTCCATCTCAAAATGGTGGCATCCGATGCCATTTGCAACAGCCTTTGTTTCTCCATACTTCAGAGCAAGGTCATGGCCAATTACCGCATGCGTTCCTTCGATCTCATGGCTAACGGCTTTTCCCATGTCGTGCAGAAGGCCGATTCTCTTTGCAAGTTTTGAATCGAGGTTAAGTTCTGCCGCCATGATGCCCATAATGTTTGCGACTTCAATCGAGTGATCGAGCACATTTTGTCCAAAACTATAGCGAAAAGAAAGTTTACCCAATAGATCCAATATTTCAGGATGCAGATTTAAAGCCCCGATTCTGAGCGCGGCGTCTTCGCCACGGGATCTTATCTCTTTTTGTACTTTTTGCGATGCTTTATGGACGGCTTCATCGATACGGGTGGGGTGGATTCTGCCGTCTGCCATCATGTCAAGAAGGGCAAGCTTTGCAACATGACGTCTAACAGGATCAAAACCGGTAAGAACGATCGCTCCCGGTGTATCGTCTACGACAATAGTTGTCCCCGTTGCTTGTTCAAGCGCGCGTATATTTCTTCCTTCGCGTCCGATAATACGGCCTTTCATTTCATCGCTTGGGATAGATAAGGTCGTGATCGTGCAATCAGACACAATAGATGAAGCAATTCTTCCGCAGGCGGTCGAGATAATCCTTGCCGCTTCCTGTTCCGCATTTTCTTTTGCTTCTTGAACGATTCTACGTGTTAAATTTGCGGCATCCGACTTAACTTCTGCTTCTAAGCTTTTCAATAGTGAATCTTTTGCTTCGTGATGCGTAAGTCCGGACGCCCTTTCAAGTTCCGATTTAAGTCTTTCTTGAAGTTCGCTCGTTATCTTGCGGTCTTTATCAAGCTGCTCTTTTCTTGCGATAAGAATAGCTTCCCGTTTTTCAATATCGGAGAGCTTTTTTTCTACAAGATTTAATCGTGCTTCAAGCTTATCTTCTCTTTGCTTGATACGATCTTCTTCATTTTGAAATTTCTTTCTTTCGTTTTGCCAGTATTTTTCAGCGTCGCGTTGAAGTTGAACCTCTTTTTCCTTTAACTGTATGTGAGCCGCGGATTTCAATGTTTCAGCTTCCTGGCTCCCTTTTTCGATAATCGTTTTGGCGAGCGCCTCAAAAGATCCGATTTTAGCGCGAGTGTAAAGCCAAAACGCAAGCGCTCCTACAAGGGCACCCGTAGTCGATGTCAAAATAAAAATTGGTAGAGATTCCTCGTGCATCGGGCCTATTATATAAGCCGAGCATTTAGTTATCTATGGCGGACTTCAATCACGCATTTTTTCTCGGCGATTTCGTCAATGAGAAGGGAAAGGCGCTCCCGGTTTTCCTTGTCGAGATTCGCGTCCCATTCGTCAAGTAAAAGAACGTTAACATCAACCTTGTCAAGAATTTCGGTTAAACGGTTCTTTAGATTTTCGCCGGTTGAGTATTTATTTGTTTCGGTGCTGAAGCTTAACTGGCTATGAGTGGGGAGAAGAAAAGCCTTTTCTGACAAACTTTTCTTTATGAGCATTAATGTCGTCGACTTGCCGGCACCATTTTCGCCCCTTAGGGTAATTCTTCCCGGTTCTGAAATATGCTGAATTAAATCGTGATGAGAAGAGAGGGAGGAGGGGGGCGTAAACTTTCTTGAGCCTTGAAAATCTTTATCGCTATGTGATTCATTCTTAGCATATTGGATCTTTGACCACTTAACTTTGCTGAGCATTTCATTGGGCGATTCGGGGCAAGGCTGGATGGAACGGTAGATGGCCATCAGCTTACTTTTATGCATGCCCCATCTGAAGAAATTCGCAAGGACCTGGTAAGTATAGGATAAAATTAAAAAGAGAATAGGAACCGTTACAAAGAATGAGGCGAGAGCTGTCGTATTGCTGTGATTTTTCATGACGAAGTAAACCACCACAAGAAGAGCAGGGATCATAGTCAAAAGAGAGACGAAGATGGCCATGATTTGGTCAAAGCGTTCGAGATCCACGTTTTTCTGAAGGCAGCGGTTGGTTCTTGCCTGCGTTCTATCAAGCCAAATTTTAAAATTGTAGTCATTGCCGATTAAGACGTTGTCCCAAGCACCAAGGAGCGACTGGCCAAGATCGATTCTGGCTGTTAAAGCTTTCTGGGTTAGCTGCCTTTGCGCCCGCCTTCTCCATTTTATTACAATCGCGACGGCAGCGATGCTTATCGAGAAAGCGACCATGAAAAGCGGCTCTACAACTATTGAAAGGGCTAAAATATTAAAAAACACCGATAAAGAGTAGCTAGAAACGTCAAATGCGTAATCAATTAGCTGGTTGATCGCCTGGGGCCCTTCGGATGTTAGGATTGACATCTTTTGTTCACGGACGCCCTTATTTCCCCATTCGCCGATATGATTGCGGTTTGAGCTTACGAACGCGTTGATAAAAGCTCTTTGAGCCTCCTGGCGCCAGCTGGTACGAAAAATAAAAGCGAATCCCCACGGCACGCAAGGAAGCAATAACGAACTTAAATAGAAAATAAGGTAGTTAAAGAAGTCTTCGCCAGACGTGATCGCTTCCATAATTTTGACGAGCCAAAGGGAGGAGGAAGCGGAAATAATTTCCATAATACCGAGCATGAAAAAACAGGCCAAGGCCCATTTGTGAGTCAGTATTCCCCAGATCTGCTTTCGCACCGAACCGGTGCCCATGTCAAACATGATTACGAGTTATATTAATGGAATAATATTAGCAAGCGATAGATTGTTTCACAATAAAACGATCAGCGATTTTGCAAAGGCGCTCGACCTCGGCAGCTCCTTTTTTGTTTAAGTTGCTGACCATTACCGATAAGCGGGGATTTCTTTGAAAAAATTCTTTATGCTTGAATATGAACCGCCAGAAGAGGGCATCCCATACTTCTTCCCATTCCCCATGAGGATAATTACCCATTTTTTTCAGATAATTCGATCCGGAGAAATAGGGTTTTGTCACAATTGAACCACCATCCGCACACTGGCTCATCCCAAAAACGTTAGGGACCATGACCCAGTCGTAGGCGTCGATAAAAAACTCCATAAACCAGCGGTAGGTTTCCTTGGGATCGATTTCGCATAAAAACATGATGTTGCCCATTACCATTAACCGTTCAATATGATGGGCATAGGCGGACTCATTTGCTCGTTTGATTACCGTATCTACAGGGATTATCCCTGTGGTCCCTTCATAAAGATGGCGGCTTAATCGATTCTTATGCCCGAAATAATTAGAATTGCGCTGTTCCACCCCCTTAAAAAGATAGACGCCCCGCATAAATTCCCTCCAGCCGATGATTTGCCTTATAAACCCTTCAAGACTGTTTAGGGGGACTTTATTCATATATTTTAAGGCCGAGGCGACAACTTGTTCGGGAGTAAGGAGGCCGATATTAATCAAAGGGGATAGTATAGAATGAAAAAGGTAGGAGCTTCTATAATCAAGCGCATCCTGATATTCGCCAAAATTCTCAAAACGATGTTCAAGGAAATCCTTCAGCCACTTTTTGGCCTCTTCATGCGTCACCGGATAGATGAAAGGCTCAGGGCTACCCAAATTTTTGGGGAAATGGGTTTCTACCCATTTTTGAGCGGCTTTAACTTCTTGTGAGTTATTTTGAGGATAGGAAATTAAATTCTCGGATGCGGGAAGCTTTTTACGATTTTCCGTATCAAACGACCATTTCCCGCCAATCGGCTTTCCGCCCGAGACTAAAATATTTAGCCTTTTTCTTTGCAGGATATAAAAGCTTGCCATGGAATAATGGTCTTTTTCCCCCAGCCATTCCGTTAAGACCTTTTTTGGAGTCATAAATCCGGGGTCTGGCAGCCACTCGATCGAAATCCCCCAGTTTTTCACCCTTTTTTCCAGAATGTAGTCGGAGAGCTCGCAGATATAAGCCTTTTCAATTTTTTTAATGAAATCAGTGTTTGAGACGACTTGAACGCTATATCCCTTTTCTTTCAAGCTTTTAGCGTAAGCTGACATCGAGGCTTTGTGAAGAATCAGTTTTTGCTTATGAAAATTGACGGGATATCGACTATCCTTAAAGAAGAGCGGATCTTCTACAAGGAAGACAGGACGCCCTTTTTTAAGCGCAGGATGGTGTTCATAGAGTTGATGCGGAAAAATGACCGTTGCCATGAAGCTAATATATGGATAATTGGGATTATGATAAAATATTTCCCTTATGATGAAAGTTGTTGTCGTTGGAGGGGGAGCCGCAGGCTTCTTTGCCGCTTTAAATTTTAAAGAGCGCCACCCGGAAAGCGAAGTGGTTATTCTTGAAAGAACGCGTCAGCCGCTCGCTAAAGTAAAAATATCGGGGGGAGGAAGATGCAACGTCACCCACTCCTGCTTTGATCCTAAATCGCTTGTTTCTAACTACCCGCGCGGCAATTTAGAACTGCTCGGCCCCTTTCATCGATTCCAACCGAAAGATACGCTTGCTTGGTTTGAAAAGAGGGGAATAGAATTTAAAACGGAAGAGGACGGACGCATTTTTCCTGTAACCGATTCCTCGCAAACGATTATCGACTGCTTCATGCGAGAGGCAAAGAGACTGAATGTTTTACTTCGCCTTGAAACCTCGGTCGAAAAAATTGAGCCTGGATTTACGATTCATCTTAAAGGGGGAGAGATCCTAAATGCCGACAAGGTAATCCTTGCGACCGGATCAAATCCTTTAGGATACGCGCTTGCCGAATCCCTTGGCCATACTTTAGTTAAACCTGTTCCCTCTCTTTTTTCCTTTAACTGTCCGACATCTCCTCTTCTTGATCTTTCAGGCATTTCGGTGCCTTATGGACGCGCCTCTTTAAAGGGAACCGCTTTTCAGACCGAAGGGCCTATTTTAATTACGCATTGGGGTTTTTCAGGCCCTGCGATTTTAAAGCTATCCGCTTTCGCAGCAAGATATTTGCATGAAGCTCAGTACAAAGCAGAAGTTGTTATTGATTGGGGAGATACCATCCCCAAAAACCTTTTGAAACGCCTTGATCCTTTAAAACTGCATGCATCCGAATACCAAATCGACGGCAAAACAACCTACAAAGCCGAATTTGTAACGGCAGGGGGCGTGGAGCTTAAAGAGATCCATTTTAAAAATATGGAAAGCAAGAAGGTTCCGAATCTTCACATCATTGGAGAGCTGCTTAACATCGACGGTATTACCGGCGGATTCAACTTCCAGAACGCCTGGACAGGAGGATTTTTATGCAGCCAGTAAAATCGCTTGAAACCTTTGTTCTTTTCGAGATGGCAAAAGCGCCTTTGTCTTATCTGGATAATTTATGCAATCCACTTGCCGTTAAATTATGTGAAGTATCTGATCCTGATATCATTCTGCCTTACCTTGCTGAAGAAAAAAGAAACTTACCTGTCTGCGAAAAGTTGAAGTTGGCATTAAATCTATACCTTGAAGTGAATAGACGAAAAGCAGACTACGACACACTTGAGAAGGCAGCCGTGATCATTTCAAGCTCTCCTCCAACCGATATCCTCATTGAAAACAATAAACGAATCGCAAAAGTTAATAACGCAAGTCTTGAAACGCTTAGGAAATATAACAGAATAGTCGACGAGCTAAAAGACGGCTACTACGAATAGTTTCTGCTAGCTCGTTATTCTCATAGTTTTTTTACAGGATCTGCTGCGAGTTCGTTATTCTCAGAGCTTTTTTACATTATTGATTACGGTTCTGCATTCTCAAAGCTTTTTTACAGGATCTTCTGCGAGTTCGTTACTCTCAGAGCTTTTTTACATTATTGATTACGGTTCTGCATTCTCAAAGCTTTTTTACAGGATCTTCT
>CAZABG010000041.1:0-21019 GCA_964483465.1 uncultured bacterium | reverse complement strand
GATCTTTTTTATTTTTTTACTCATAAAACTGAATTCCTTTTCAAATTAAGAAGCGTCATACTCTACCTAAGCGTGTTGACTGCCATAGTAGCTGTTGCAACCGGCTTAATGGCCGCCGGATTTTATCCTGAAAATGATCTTTTAGTAGAACACCATAAGTCGCTTGCGATTTTGGCATTAATCGTCATCTCCGCTAATGCTATTGCCTGGTTTTATAGCCCTTTTCGCTGGCGTATTAAATATTTTGTCGGCTTTTTTACGTTGTCTCTCGCAACCATGGTGCTTATTAGCTTAACCGGAGAAGCGGGTGCGATTATTGTGCGTGATACGACTCCGTTTCAAACAAAGATAGATTTGAGTAGAAAGTATCGAATTTTGAATGACAGCTATGAAGTTTTAAAATTTCCTTCTGAAAAACTTCGCTCCTATCTAAGGGAAAATATCACTTATACCGATGTGCATGAAGTGTTTGTTAGAAATAGATGCGCAAATTGCCATACGGAACAATTCTCGGGGAAGGATTTTAGTGGATTGACGGAAGGAGAGCGCCCATGGCTAACTCTTGATGAAAAAGGGAATCTTAAGGATTTTGAAAAATCACTTCTCTACACCAAAGTGATTTTAAAGAACACAATGCCTCCAAAAGGCGAGGTGCGCGATGTCGCGGGACTAAATGCGGCCGATCGTCTAATTTTGCTTGAATGGCTCGTTAACAATTTAAAATTCCAGCCGCCGGAAAATTCGGAAATTGAAGAATAACTTCATATAAATAACTTAGTATAATATAAATTAACGCAATCTTAATGCTATTTTTTTATATAATATTCATATGATTAATTTTAAATCTGTTTCCACGATAAGGGCTGGTACGTGGGATGAAAGTATAGTTTTTCCAGCAATTGATCCTTTGTCATCTAGTAAACACAGAAATGCTTGTAAAATTGGTTTAATTGTCGTGTCGATTTTTTTTACTTTAGCTACAGGGGGTGTCGGCTGTATTTTAGTTTATAAACTGTATAAAAAATATACTTTATTACAGGAAAAAATCGATCAGGATTTAAAGGAAATCGACGAAAAAGCTAAGGATATACTTCAAAGTGCCTTTAAAGGTCACTCTATTAGAAATAAATTTAGAAAAGAGTATAAATCTGTAATTTCTTTTCAGTCTGCTTTAAGAAGTTTTCTAGTTCGGAAAGAAATGAAGCAAGATTTGATGACAATTTCAGAAGATTTAAAAATGCGTCACCAAATTAAAAAGGCTATTTCCAGTTTGGAAAGATATAATGAAGGATATGTGAGTCCTAACCTTCCATTCTCTAAGATCACTTTAGATATCGAAACCCTCCAAGGACAAATGATAAAAAATACTTGGATAATTGACTTGGATAAAGTGGGAACTAATACTTTTCTTAGAAATTCTGATTTACCTAGCTTGCCTTTGCTGGTAAATCCTTATCACCCTGGTCCTGTTTCGATATCGCTCCGTGAAGCGCTAAAATATTTAATAGATAGAATTAATAATTCAAACTCTGAGGAAGGCATTGTCAATTTGGGTGAAGTCGCTAGTTCAATAGATCGAGAAGCTGCAATACTGTGCGATTTAACAAATATTGATTATGTTTCGACAAGAAATGAACGTGAGTACTTAAGTTTTTTAAATGCAGTATTTTTAATACTTGTAGAAAGAGGGCATATTGTCAATGTCTGGAAACAAGGAAGATGCTTAATGCTTCAATTACCTAATGCAAAGCAAAAACTATTATAATCCTTGAGATAGAAATGAGTACCAATTGCTTGATAGTCGCATGTTCATGCATCTAAAATCTCGTTAAACACAGAATAATTTTGAAAGTTAAGATTATCCTATGGTATTGAGTACTTATATCTTGGGATAAATAATGGATGTTTTTACAGGAAAGAAACGGGAAACGTGGGGAGAGTATTTAGCAAACCTGCCCAGAACGTTTTGGAAGTCGATTTTTCGTCATGGATACCCCAATAATGATGTCGACCGTTCAGAAATTGTCTTTAAGAATTTTTTCCTCCATTTCCATCCCGTAAAATGCCATAAACATTCGCTCGATCCTTTCTATACCTTAGGTCTTGGCGTCATTTCTACAAGCCTCTTTTTAATATTGACCTTCACGGGCGTTGTTTTAATGTTCTATTACATTCCCGCAGAAGATAGAGCCTACGACATCATGAAGGATTGGCAAGACACAACCCCTTTTGCGATGCTTTATCGCAACATGCATCGGTGGGCGGCGCACATGATGGTGTTATTCGTTATGCTGCATATGACACGCGTTTTTTACACGGCAGGCTATAAAGGGGAAAGAAAGTTTAACTGGGTAATCGGCGTCACATTGATGGTGCTCACTCTCATTTTATCCTTTACAGGGTATCTTCTTCCTTGGGATCAGCTCGCCTTCTGGGCGATTACAGTAGGAACGAACATTGCGGGCTATGTCCCTAACATTCCTGGGTTTGAATACAATATCAATAGAGTGATGCTGCTTGCTTCCACGCAAGTAGGACAAGATGCGTTAATTAGATTTTATGTGCTGCATGTCGCATTTTTGCCGCTGCTTGCAGGAACGTTGATTGGAGTTCATTTTTGGCGAATCAGAAAAGATGGAGGTTTATCGCGGCCGCCTGATAAATTTCGCCCCGATCCTTATAGGGTTATTCAACGCTCTGACACGAAGGAGACTTTTGCTCCAGGAGTTAAAAGAACGTATGGCTTGATGGAGCTTGTGAGGGGTACGTGTCCTACGGTGGATAAGGGGCCCTACAATTTCGTTTTCACTTGGCCGCACCTTTTAAGGGCGGAGCTTGTCGCATTTATGTTCACTCTGGTTCTTGTGCTTTGTTTATCTTTTATTGATGCCCCCTTAGAAGAGCCTGCAAATCCAAGCAAGCCTCCAAATCCGTCGAAGGCGCCTTGGTACTTTTTAGGATTACAAGAAATGGTCGCCTACGATGCGTTTTGGGGCGGTGTTGGCATTCCAACGCTCATGGTTCTTGGCTTGATGGCTATTCCCTACCTTGATCGCAATCCAAAAGGGGTAGGTGTGTGGTTTCATAAGAGCCGATACCTTGCGATTTTCTTATGGACCTTATTTATGACATGGCAAGCCATTCTAATCGTGATCGGGACTTACTTTCGAGGGGCAAATTGGGGATGGGTGTTCCCTTGGACAGAAAATTATGCAAGGCATTAACTGAATGTTATCTAACCGCTATCAATATGCACTGATTGCCTTAGGGTTAGTTGGAACTTTCTTATTTACCTATTTTTTCTATAAAGAAATTTTTCCTGAATACCGAATTTACCAAGACGATTATATTGAGCTTGAGAAATTCCGCTCTACATATACGGGAGAAGCCCCTCCTCCTTTTAAAACGGGCATTAAGCAAATAGTGATCGAAAGAGAAGACAAAGGGCCTGCGACAATCGATAGATGCATTTCTTGCCACGTCGCCTTGCAGCTTCCTCATTTTTCACCAACAAAAATTGCAAAAGATATTAATGGAAATACCGTTTTAGATGACGCCGGCAATCCTGTTCAAATCCCTAATGATGAATATGTTTGGAACAGGCTTGAGCTTGAGATTCAAAAGCTTAGGAACAATGGCGATAATCGGGCGGCAGATAAACTTGAAGCCTTAAAAACAGCCGACGTTAGTGGCGCCATTTATGATGTTACAAAAGTACTAAGAGCGCATCCTTTAATGGGACGCGAAACAGTTCCTTTCCAATACCATCCTATCGATGAATATGGATGTGTTTCTTGTCATAATGGCAATGGAAGAGGGCTTGTAACGGATAGGGCGCATGGGCCTGTTTTTGATGAAACCTATGAAACTGAATATCGAGGCTTTATCCCTCAGTTTCTTGAAAAAGATGAGAAGCATGATCCTAAGTTTTCACGTGTGTTTAATGATAAACCGGGTCATAGGCTGCTATTTCAAACCTCTCCGCTCTATGTAGGTGCACTTATACAAGCTAAGTGCGTTCAATGCCATTTAACAAGCCAGGAAGATGGCGATTTAAGAAATCAATCAACGGATGCATCCATTAAGATTCGTGAAAATGAAGTTAAGGCGCTAAAAGCCGGCTACGATAGGGATAAAAAAGCTCTATTAAGCTTAATCACGCTTGAAAAATCGTTAGATAGCAAGGGTTATGACAATACTTTGAAGGAAATTCAGGCTAAAACTACGAATTATTCTTATCTCCCGAGTGATATTGATGCTTTTAGCTCACAGCTTAGGTTTTTAAAGGCAAATGCTAAAGATGCAAAACAAGCTATCCAAAAAGAAATCGTAGCATTGGTAGGTCCCATCAGCGTTAAAGACGTAAATGCTGAAAATATAGATAAATTTCTAAGCGATAATGAGGCGTCCGCTAAATCAGGAACGCTGTTTCAGAAAGCCACACAAATGCAGTTTGAACAAGCTATCATTCAGCATGTTAAAGATTTGCGCGAAGGAATTGAGCCTCAGTCTAATGTAAAGACATTTGAAACGGACGTCGATCGGCTGACAGAGGATTATCAAAGAGGCAGAGAGCTTTTTGTTTCTCAGGCTTGTTATGCGTGCCACCGCATCTCAGGTTATGCGCGAGGAGGCGTCGGTCCAGAGCTTACAAAGGAAGGAAATAGCTATCCTTGGTTTGTCAAAGAATCGATTGTTTGGCCGCAAGCGGATTTAAAAACTTCAACAATGCCCAATGCAAAACTCGATCATGATGAAGTTGAAGCTTTGGTCACGTTTCTTTTAGCTCAGAAAGGAGAAAAGCCTGCACTGAATGGCCAGGCTTATAAAACTAAGATAATGCGCTGGGAGGCGGGCGAGAAGCAGCCATGGGAAAGACCCATTCCTCCGTCAGATTTGCATAATCTAGACTATAGCATGACAGTGTTTGCGACTGAAGGGTGCGCAAGCTGCCATAGACTAAAGGGCTATGAGTCGGAAATGGGATTTGCGATTGAAAAAGATAAAGCTTCTTTCGAATCGCTTCTTAAAGAGTCTGAGTGGTTTAAAAAACTGTTCCCCGAAGAAGTAGTTGGAAGTCAAATCGTTAAGGCGATCGATCAGCATGGCGAAGAAATTGATAAACGTATTGCTAGGGTGAGAGATAAAAAAATCCTCGAAAAAATTGAGGAAAATCACCCTGGATTAATTGAAGCGTTCTATTCCCCTTTCAAATTCGCATCACGCGCAAAAGATGGCGATGTGAAAGACGCCGAATTAAAAGTATACAAAGAGCGGCTACATAAAGTTTTGATGATCTATATCAAGGAATATGGACTTGGAAGATTGATTGGTCCTCGTCCCAATTGGTCAGGTGTTTATCGAACGGATGAGTGGCTCATGGAGCATTTTAAAGCGCCGACCGCCCATATTCCACGATCGATTATGCCCGTCATGCCGTTTGATGATACGAAATTCTATGCCCTTACTTACATGCTCGATGTGCTCGGCAAAAAAAATAGAGATGAATTAAGGCAGCTTTGGGATTTAAAAGGATTTAAACCCGATCAGGCCTACGAAACGTTATGCGCGCAATGCCATGGGCCATATTTGCAAGGAAATGGTCCGATTGCCGAATGGATTTATCCTCCGCCTAAAAATTTAAGAAAAACAGACTTTTTGCCTAATTTGACTAAGGAGCGGACTAAGTTTTCGTTAAAGCATGGAGTAAAAGGAACGCCGATGCCTCCGTGGGGTGAAGCTGCCATGGATAAAACAACTGCCGACGGTATTCCCGTATTGAACGATAAGGAAATTGAGAAGCTTGCTGACTGGCTTTTCTCGATTCTGCCTGGCGCGGAAGGTACTTTAACTCCCAGCGAAGTTCCAAAATGGGAGTATGGCCCCGACGAAATCATGCAGGATTTAAAGAATGAAGGACAAAAACTAAAGAAAAAACCTGCGTTAAGTTCTTACTTTCCAAAAGCGAGAAATTTGATTGCGGCAAATGGGCCAACTCAAACAGCGGAACCAGACGAGAATGCCATTTTCGAAAAGGTAAAAAGTCCTCTAAACGGGCCCGATCCCTACTATTACTATATTAAGAAAGAATATTACACGCCTGAAAACATTGAAGCGGGAAGACAATTTTTTTATGAAAATTGTGCCGTTTGCCATGGAAAAGAGGGCGATGGCGCCGGAGCTCGAGCGGAAGCCATGTTCGATGCTAAACCTCGCATGTTCATTAACCTGGATTGGATCAACTTCCGCGATGATGTAAGATTGATTCGTTCAATAAAGTTCGGGGTTCCCGGAACATCGATGGTTGCCTGGGGGGATCAAACAAGCGCTTTGCAGAGGCTTCAGTTGGTCATTTTTATTCGAACACTGACTCAGAACGCGAATGCAAGAAGATCGCTCCTTGAAGGGGTATATCAGATTTTTGACGTACAGGATCAAAACGTTGAGAGAGCTCGAATATCGATTTCTAAAGAAATCGCTAATCTTCAAGAACAATATGCCGGGATCCTGTCTCTTACGAAAGAAAGTGAAAGAAAAGCGCCTGAAGAAGCGGTAAATGATTATAAGAAGAGCCTTGAAATTAGATCCAAGATAGAAAAAGCGAAAGACAAGGATGCTCTTTTTGTAGATTTGAAAGGCCGGATCAAAGAGTCTAAAGAGACATTTATTCAGTTAGGATCTCAAATTCTTCTCCTAAGCAACATGGATGTTTTCTTGCCTCTTTATATCAATTGGCTTGATACGGGCAAAAGTCAAATTATCTGGGATAAAGACCGCCTAGTATTTAAAGGCATTGGAGATGATAAAGGACAAAAAGCATTTCTAGATGCCATAGGAAAAGCAATAAAGAAAATCGAATCTGAGATTGAACTTGAAAAAGGAAAAATAGAGTCGGCTCAATCGGAAAAGAACATAAGAGAGCTTGAACTCAAACTTGCAGCCCTTAAGAAACTTGATAAAAGCACACGACAGGCTTCCAGCCAAATCGAAAAATTAAGCCAAAATGAAAAAGAACTAATCGAGAAGATATACGGAAACAGCAATGAGCACACCGCAAACGGTTTATGATGACGGGCCAGCTAAATGGCTAATCTATCCTTCGATCATTTTTATGGTGATCGGTATGACCTTGGGAACTTTTATTGCCTTTAATACGTTCACATTTCCCGATTATTTTGCCGGAGAATATGTTCATTTTGGCGTAGTACGGCCTGTTCATGTTTCCACGGTAACCCTTTTATGGCTTTTGTCTGTAGACATTGGTTTATTCCTCTATTTTGTCCCGCGTTTATGCGGAGTCAGGCTGTGGAGTACGAAACTGGCTTATTTTTCGATTGTTTTATGGTGGATTGCCTTAGTTCCGGGGGTGTTTTCGTTCCCTTTAGGAACAAATTTTGGCTGGGAATATGCCGAGCTTCCTATGTGGCTTGGCTGGTTTCCGACGAAGACGGTATTTGCAGTCGCTTTTGTTCTTATCTCAATCGATCTATATATGACCATATTTTATAGAAGATTTGAGAAGATGTATGTGTCTCTCTGGTACGTCATGGGAACGCTTCTTTGGACGACATTTACCTATCTTGTTGGTTCGTATGCGGTACTTTATGTCTCAGAAGGGATTAGCCGCGTCAATGTCAGTTTCTTTTATGTGCATAATTTGGTGGGCTTAATTTTTACTCCTATGGGGCTTGCGACAGCTTATTACGCTCTGCCGAAACTTTCTGGCCTTCCTATTTATAGCCATCGATTATCTATGATAGGGTTTTGGACGATTGCGTTTGTTTATAGCTGGATTGGAGCGCACCATATCATTCACGGGCCTGTTTCTCAGTGGCTTCAGACGACTTCGATTGTATTCTCATTATGGTTATTTATTCCCGTTTGGACAGTCGTTGCAAATCTCTTCTCTACATTGACAGCTAATTGGGAGCAATATAACCGATCGCCTCCTTTAAGATTTTTGATGATGGGGGTTATTTTCTATTTGATTACTTGCGTGCAAGGCCCTTTGATGGCTCTGAGAAACATAAACGAAATTACCTCAAAGACCGACTGGGTAATTGGACATTCTCATATTTCGCTTTATGCGACGTTCACTTTCTTTGCGATCGCAGGCGTTTATCAAGCCCTTCCTCAGCTTACCGGTAAGCCGCTATGGTCCACGCGTCTTGCAAGCTGGCATTTTGGGTTAAATCTTCTGGGAAGCTTCCCATTTATTTTTTCGTTATGGGTGGGAGGATTTCTTCAAGGAATGATGTGGTCAGAGTGGGCAAATGGCTCTACTTACGCTCAGTTCCATAATAATTTAACCTCATTCCCCTTTCTTAATACGATTGCAGAAATGCAGCCCTGGTGGCTTATGAGGGCGGTTGGCGGTTTGCTTGTTCTTTTTGCGAATCTCCTTTTTGTGGTGAATGTGTTTAATACCGTTCTTCTTCCCGTTCGCGAGGAGGCTGAAGCATGAACTTTCATAAGATTGAGATATCCGCCGTACTTACAATTATCGGAATTATTTTTCTTTTTTCCTTTTCTGTCGCGATTGTGTTGATAGCTCCAAATAGCATCGATAAAAGCTGGACCGAACCAACGAGCTCCTACCAAGTTCAAATGTATGAGATATCGGATCCTCATGTTTACTTAAGCTCAGAGGTTTACGGAGGCCAGAACGTCCAATATGTTTATCATTTGAAAGATGGCTTTAGCCTGCTCTCATTCAAAGAGACGGAGACGGTTCGAATTACTGCGCCGAAAGAGCTTGAAAAATATGTGACAAAGTATGGGGATAAGATCCTTAAGCTTACTTCAAAGCTTTTACTCTTAAGGCCTTCCACGAAAGAAAATAAAGGCGACTATCAAGAGTTCGAGCTTTATGATCCAAACAAAAAGGAAGCGTTCACATTAGGCTCAAGCGATCCGATTTTGGAGAACTGGGTAGACGAAAATTTTACGGTATTAGATCCCGTGGAAGAATTTCATAAGCTTCCGGGCGTCATTTATGTGTCAAATCCTAGGGAATACAGGGTTTTAGCTTATCAATATGGAAGCGATAAGGGATATCGTTATGATCCTGCAGGCGAAGCGGTTGCCTCTTTAGATGAGCTGAAAGGCAAAGGATTTGGTTTCTTATCTCGCAAGGAATTGATTTCGATGGGCGAAAAAGTTTATGCCGAACAAGGCTGTTGGTATTGCCATACGGATCAAACAAGAACATTAATCCAAGACGTTGTACTTAATGGCTCCGATTCTTATCCCGCTCCGCCTTCTTCTGCAAATGAATACATCTATCAAAACATAACCTTCCCTGGAACTAAAAGAAATGGACCTGATCTTTCTAGAACAGGTGTAAAAAGACCCTCGAGAGACTGGCATAAATCCCATTTTTGGGCGCCAAAAACGCAAAGCAAGGGATCGATTATGCCATCGTTTCGCCACTTTTTTGATTTTGATCCACGTGGAACTTCGCGAATTGAAATGGGGGTTCCCAATCACCGTTTTGAAGCCATATTTCAATATCTTATGACGAAGGGCACACGCATTACTCCGCCGAATCAAGCATGGTGGCTCGGAAAAGATCCGTTAAATACAAAAGCCATTATTGAAGGGCGGAAGAAATTATGAACTTCGAATCGAACGGAACAGCGATTGACTACGCGGTTATTTTTTTCTTTTCAGGCGGCGCTCTTATTTTGTTTCTCTACTTTTTCTTGACCGGCAAACACGACTTTGACGAAGGGCCAAAATACCAAATGATGGAGGATGAACATGAGCCACGATGAAGAGCTTGAATATTTTGGCGATACCGGAATTGCGTCAGCCCATGCGCCTGTGCCTCGCTGGCTTTTATGGAACTACATTTTTTGGGTACTATTTGGACTTAGCTGGTTCGCTTTATATTGGAATGGATCGTGGGGATATTTAGATCGCGGCCATTGGAACGAGCTCCAAAAAGCCGCAAATACTACTTTTCCGCAGATTGAGCGGGCGAAAGACCAATACGAGTCTTGAAAAGACTCATACAAAGCTCATTTAAATCCATTATGAGTTTTGCCTTATTGAAAGAGGTGCTTCTAAATTCAAGATTAACTATTGGCTCCAAAATCGTCTCAAAAATATAGGAAGCATGATCTAAAGTAGCCAGTTTTGATGAGTGAAAATCAAAACCGAAGTATCTAATTTGATAAACCCCATCTTTCATATAAAGCGCTGTGTGAAGAGAGTCCGTTCCTATAGGAATTTGATATTTACAAATCAAAATAACATCCTGAATTAATTCTTGAATTAAGGGCTCCCACTTTGAAATATCTTTTCTCTCTTCGTCGCATTTAAAAAGGAACAGGTTTTGATTTAACCAAGAACAAGTTCTAAAACCATTTTCTATTACATGAAGCCCCCTTGTAGATAGGGTTTCAAATGAATCTGCCGTAAAGGCATACAAATCACATCCATCAATGGTCAATTTACAGGGTTTATATCCAGAATTTAATAGGCCAAGAGTTGTTGCCTTCTGGGAAACATTGCATTCCTCTGTCGCAACGCGGTTCCAATTTAAAACAGTGGGTGGAACCGCATTTGATGCAATTTCATCGGCGTCTCGAATAGGATCAAAGGGATTTAAATGAGGGATAAATAAGACCTTTCCATTTGGCAGCAAGAGGAGCTGTTTTTCAGCGCCAGCATCCAGTTTTTTTTGGACATTTACAGTTTCAGTGCAGTCCGGATAATTTAAAGTGAAACTGGATTTGCCTTCTGCAACGCATTTAAAGTAATTATAAACTCTAAAAATTCTCTCGGCGTATAAAGACTTCGCTTTCGATAAAACTTTGCCTGTATAGTCTTTAACAAGACCCGAGAGAAGAAGGTTCTCTGCTTCTTGCAGAGCAAATTTCTGAAATTCACACACTAATACGGCATTGATTATCGATTCTAGTGTTTGTTGAACAGGGTCCTGCCATTTCAGCGGGTTGGGATTGGTTAATTTTTCGCTGACCTGTTTTGGTTCTGAAAACATATCTTGAGCAAGATATCGCACTACAAATCCTGACTCCGTTCTTATTATGGCAAGACAATGGCATCGCGGCTCTAGCGGCAGTCCAAGCACGATCAATTTAGCTATGTCGTCTAATAGCTGTTTAAAAACTTCTTCCCACGATTCTTGTTTTAATTTTTCTGTAGGGTTATTGAAGAAAGATTTCTTTGATGTCTTCCAGGAAGAGTTTTTGTCTTGCCTTAGGTCTAAAAGATATTTTCCTTCCGCTTCAAGCCTCTGAAGAGATGGCAGCGAATAAGAGGTTAGCCTGTTTTCTTTAAAAATTAAAACTTCACTCTCCATAGGCAGCGTGAAGAAGTTGTTTCTTTTTAAAAACTCTGCCAGTTTAAATTCAGCTTGCATCATCAGTTCCCACCCATGCCTTGTGCAAGAGGAGGGAATAATTACATGCTTGCTGCTTAATCTTAGCCAGGTTCTGCTTCCTCTATCAATGGCTTTGTCGATTTGTTCAGTTAATCCTGATTCTAAGGAAATATATTTGACTCTCTGGCTTGATGCTAAATAGCCATGAAAAATAGAAAAGTTCATTTTAAACTGTTGAAGTAATGAATAATAAATACTTAATTTATAAAGGTCCGGGAGCCTGTCCTGTTAGTATAGAGAACTTGTATAAAACCTGCAAAAGATTGAACGCTGACACAGTAAACTATATTTCTTCCGATGAGATTATTTCAGGAAATTGGGAGTGCACTCATTTAATCATGCCGGGAGGCCGCGATATTCCCTATACACGTAGCTTAAAAGGTGAGGGGGCCGCCAACATCAGACGCTTTGTTGAAAGGGGGGGAACCTATATTGGCGTCTGTGCCGGTGCTTATTTTGGAGGCTCGTACGTGTCCTTCGACGAAGGAGGCCCGCTTCAAGTTCTGGGCGAAAGAGAGCTCAAATTTTATTCAGGCACTGTAAAAGGTCCCGCATACGGGACATTTGATTACTATTCGAATAAAGGAGCATCTGCTGTAGAAATCGACTGGCAGGAGAAAATCCATGTTTATTTTAATGGAGGAGGCGCCTTTATTGGGGGCGATGCTAAAGTCATAGCTTCTTACCCAAATAAGCTTCCCGCAATCATCGAAACAAGCGTGGGAAATGGCAAAGCCCTGTTAAGCGGCGTCCATTTTGAATTTCTATCAGACGATTTGGATGAATCGCTCTTCCCCATCAAATCCAAATTAAATAATGACGCGATTACGCGCTTACAGCATTTTCTCTTGAAATGATCAAACTTTCAGAATAATTTTTTTTCGCTATTCATCCTTCTGCCTTCTGCCTTCTACCTTCCTTGACTAATACCCCCTCCCCCCTCTATCATGTCCTTTTTCTCATAAGGAAGTAATCATGAAAGGGATTGTTTTAGCCGGAGGAGCCGGAACGCGCCTTCATCCAATGACTCTCGGGATATCTAAACAGTTAATCCCGGTTTATAACAAGCCGATGATCTATTATCCCATTTCTACCTTGATGCTTGCCGGGATAAAAGAAATCCTTATCATTACCACCCCTGAAGACCAGTTCCAATTTAAAAGATTGCTTGGCGACGGCAGCCAGCTAGGCGTTAGTTTTCAATATGCCGTTCAAGCAAAACCGAATGGTCTTGCCGAAGCTTTCATTATAGGAAAAGAGTTCATAGGCAAAAGCACTGTCGCACTCGTCTTGGGAGATAACATATATTACGGCAATCATCTTCAGCAGCTTCTATTAAAAGCCGCCGCGAAAAAGAGAGGCTGCACCCTATTTGGCTACGAAGTAAAAGATCCTGAAAGATATGGCGTCGCGGAAGTAGACACGAACGGCAAACTCCTCTCCATCGAAGAAAAGCCTAAGAATCCAAAATCAAATATCGCTATTACCGGTCTATATTTTTACGACAACAGAGTCGTTGATTTTGCCCACACTATAAAACCTTCGAACAGGGGCGAGCTTGAAATCACCGATGTAAATCGGCTTTACATGGAAAAAGGCGATGCCGAAGTGAATATCATGGGTAGAGGTTTCGCATGGCTTGACGCAGGAACTTATGAAAGTTTGATGCAGTCTAGCCAATTTGTTCAGGTCATTGAAGAAAGGCAAGGGACATTCATCGCGGCCCTTGAAGAAGTTGCGTTTAGAATGGGCTATATCGATCGCGAACAATTAAAAGATTTAGGCAAAAAACTCGGTAAAAGCGCATACGGCAAATACCTAGTTGATATTGCCCTTAAGGAGCATGGATAATTATGCGTAAAGTAATGAATGTTCTTGTAACGGGCGGCGCAGGTTTTATCGGCTCTTCCTTTATACGCTACCTCTTGACAAAAGTGCCTCATTTTACAGGTAAATGCGTTAACTACGACCTATTAACCTATGCAGGAAACCTTGAAAATCTAAAAGAGGTTGAAAACGATAGCCGCTATGCATTTTTGCAAGGCGATATCCGCGATGAAAAAAAGGTCGAAAAAGTTTGTCAAGATTACAACATTGATACGATTATCCATTTCGCTGCTGAAAGCCATGTTGATAGAAGCATTCACGGTCCTCAAGAATTTATAGAAACGAATGTTCTTGGAACATTTTCGCTTCTTGAAGTGGTAAGAAGAAATCCTAAAATTCACTTTCATCATGTATCAACGGATGAAGTGTATGGATGCCTTGGCGATGAAGGTTTATTTACCGAGGAAAGCCCGTATCGTCCGAACTCTCCTTATTCCGCTTCAAAAGCGGCATCAGATCATCTTGTAAGGGCTTATGGTAAGACTTATAACCTATCAACTGTCATATCCAACTGCAGCAATAATTACGGTCCTTATCAGTTCCCTGAAAAACTAATCCCGTTAATGATTCTTAACTGCTTGAAGCGTAAGTCTTTACCGATCTATGGAGAAGGTAAAAATGTCCGCGATTGGCTTTATGTCGATGATCACTCGGAATGCTTGTGGATGCTCTTAGAAAAGGGTAAATCAGGCGAGATGTATAACATCGGCGGCGAGCAGGAAAGAAAAAATATCGATATTGTGAATGCCATCATAAAAATTGTGGCGGAAGTTAAAAATATCGATGTGAATGAGCTTAAATCTCTTATCACTTACGTTAAAGACAGGCCCGGCCACGACTGGCGCTATGCGATTGACTGTTCAAAGGTGGAAAAAGAAATCGGATGGCATCCCTCTCCCTCTTTAGAAGAAAGACTAAAAGAAACGGTAATCTGGTATATAAATAATCCTGAATGGGTTCAGCATGTGGAGTCGGGTTCATACCGTAAATGGATCGAGCAAAATTACCAAAAAAGATAGGGGTCATAATCGTTACTCATAATTCTGAGGCAACGATCGACCCTGCCCTTTTGTCGCTATCTGAACAATCGTTTAAACCTTATGAAACGTTTTTAATAGATAGCGGTTCAGCGGATGTCCAATACATAAAAAAATATAACCGGAAAATGGGGCTTGAAATTTGCCTCATGCCAAATATTGGATTTTCTGCTGCCAATAATCTGGGATTTGCATCGCTTGATAAAGATTTAGAATATGTTCTCTTTTTAAATCCTGATGTCGTGATGCCAGAGAATTTATTAAAAGATTTGATTGAATGGATGGATAAGCATCCAGATGTTGGTGCTATAACGCCAAAATTAGTGCGATACGATTTCAAAAATGGAGCTCCAACAGATAAACTTGATTCTGCAGGGATTGCCTCTACCTGGTACGGAAAGTGGTACGATCGCGGCCAAGGGCAACCCTCAAATCGTTTTAATAAGCAAGAGTATCTAGAAGCTATTTGCGGCGCTTTTTTCTTCGCGCGAAGAAAGGCGCTCATCTCGGTACAATTGAATAAATATGAAATCTTTGATGAGTCATTTTTCTGTTATAAAGAGGATATTGATTTATCGCTTAGATTGCGAAAAGCGGGCTTCAAGTTAGTCTATCTTCCGCAATATATCGCCTACCATGGACGAGGCTGGAAAAAACGAGGGCTTGTTTCTCATCCCGTTAAAGTCATGAGTGCGCAAAATGAACTCAAGCTCCATTTGAAATCGAAAAATCCGATCCGAATTACTTATTCCCTGTTAAAGCTGATCGGAGTTAAGCTCTTTGACATATGAGAATTGACGGATCCTATTTTCTTTTGGCGGCTTATTTTATTTTGATTGTAAGCGGCATTATTATTCCTTCAGACGGATCTCATGGAATCCTTTCTCCAAAAAGTCTGACTTTTTTGTTTGCGGCTTTTGCGCTATTTATCCATCTTATTTTCAATCCCATACTGACTAGCCCGATTCAAAAATTGATCAGTTTTTCCGCTTATTTGATTCTTCTTTTGGGAATATTATTCACCTTTGGGCTTGCCTATCCAACGCAGGCAATCGATCAATTTAAGCTGTTTATTATTACCGTATTTGTCCCTCTCGTCAGTTTATATCTTCTTTTTCGGGGATTGATCGATGCCAAAACCCTTTTCAAATTTGTGATTTTCACAAGCTTTCTCTTTTCGTGTGTAAAACTTTGTCTTGTCGCTCTTCATATTGCCCATGTCATTGACTTATTCAAATTGATGGAGAAAGCAGGCATTCGTTTCATGTCGATGGGAATATATGGATCGCTTGCGCGCGTTCAAACTTCTGTCGATATTCTTACTCCTTTTGCGCTCTATTTTGCTTTAATGCATAAGAGCTTCGATTTTAAGTTATCAAAGAAGTTTTTGGCGTTTTTTATTCCCATTACCTGGCTTGCCCTCGTTTTAAGCTTTTCCCGCTACCTCTTCTTGCTAGGAGTAATGGCGCATATCTGCTACTGGATTACGCTCGATCATAAACGCCTTTCCTGGATTTTGTTCCGCATTAGCTGGTTAGTCGTCGCCATAACGCTTTTAATTGGGCCCGTTAAGGTCTTGGAAGTATTAGAGAAAAGATTTAATAGCGAACATAGCGAAAGAAGCGATGAAGCCCGTAAAATTCAAATTCAATCTTTAACGGAAGCTTTCTTTATAAGCCCCGTATTTGGCAAAGGGATGGGCGGATTTGCCGAAGACACGATTCGAGATTCGAGCTTTAAGCACTCCTATGAGGTGCAGTGGGTGGCCTTTTTGATGCAGTTTGGGATAATAGGGCTTGGTTTTCTTTTAACCCCGCTATTTTATATTTTTTATTTGCTTTTCCCGGTCGACAGGCTTAGAACTAGCCTTTTGATTATGTTTATATTATGGCTTTTGTCGGGATTTACCAACCCCTTCTTAATTTCTTTAACTTCAGGAATTATTTACTCTATTTTTGTCGTTGCAGGGTATACTATAAAGCATATAGAATTTTACCATGCAAAAAGAGTCTCTGGTTATTGAGGCAAATCGTTCTCAAAATGAGTATTTTAAAGATTTAATTCGCTACCGCGAATTGTTTTATTTTTTTGCATGGCGCGATATTTTAGTAAGATATAAACAGGCGCTATTTGGTGTTAGCTGGGCTTTGATTCGCCCTCTGATCACGATGGCCCTTTTTACTTTCATCTTCGGCAAGCTTGCCGCTTTTCCATCGGATGGAATTCCTTATCCAATATTTGCTCTTTCCGGAATGGTCCCTTGGATGTTATTTGCAAACTCCATCCAAGAAACAACGCCCTGTTTGCTTGCAAATCCTAGCCTTCTTTCAAGAATCTATTTTCCGCGAGTTATTATTCCGTCGAGCCAGATTATTGTTCAATTTGTCGATTTTCTTATCGCGCTCGCATTATTATTTGTCCTGATCATATGGCAAGGCGAGATCTCCTTTTGGCACTTTTTCTGCCTTCCGCTTTTTATCGCGCTTTTGATGATACTCTGTTTTGGCTGTTCGTTAATTTTGTCTGCCTTGACTGTGCAGTATAGAGATATACGTTTTATCGTTCCTTTCTTCGTCCAATTCGGGATGTATCTATCTCCTGTAGGCTACGGCAGTTTTATGATCCCTGAAAAATGGCAGTGGCTTTACTTTTTAAACCCTATGGCCGGCATTATTGAAGGGTTTAGGTGGTCTCTTTTTGGCGTCTCTCAACCTTATCTCATTACGGCGTTAAGTTATTCGATTGTCATTACCGCCTTTTTAACGTTTTTAGGGATTAAGATATTTAGGAAGATGGAAAGACGTTTCGGAGATCTTATATGAAGGTCATCGAAATAGAAAAACTTTCCAAAAAATATACGCTTTCCCATCAAGGGGCATGGCCGAATACGACGCTTGTTGAAACGATGGCGAATACGGCAAAGAGATGGCTGAATCCCTTTAAAAAAAGACCTCCTCAATCAAGTCTTGAAGAATTTTGGGCCTTGAAAGATTGCTCATTCAGTATCGACGAAGGCGATAGAGTGGGCATCGTGGGAAGAAACGGGGCAGGTAAATCCACGCTTCTTAAAATATTATCCCGCATAACGGAGCCCACTTCCGGCCGAGTTAAAATTCGGGGGCGCATCTCAAGTCTTTTAGAGGTAGGAACCGGCTTTCATCCGGAGCTTACCGGCAGGGAAAACATTTTCCTTAACGGGGCCATCATGGGGATGCGCTCGGACGAGATAAGAAAGAAATTTGATGAGATCGTTGCTTTTGCCGAAGTAGAAAAGTTCATTGATACACCTGTTAAACGGTATTCAAGCGGCATGTACACAAGGCTTGGTTTTGCGGTAGCGGCTCACATGGATCCGGATATATTGATCATTGACGAAGTGCTAGCCGTCGGCGACACCTCTTTTCAGGAGAAGTGTTTAAAACGTCTTAAAGAGCTTGGCCAGGTTGGAAGAACCGTAATATTTGTCAGCCATGACACCATGAGCATTTTGAATTTATGCAATAAGGGTATTTATCTTTCGAAAGGGCGCGTTGAAGCGGAAGGGGCGATTGGCGGGGTTGTTGAAAGCTATCTCCAGCAGACCAAGAGTTCTCGCTCCGTATGGGAAGGCGATTTAGGCGATGAACACATTCGCTTCTCTTATTTTGGTTTTACAGAAGATAAGGAATTTTATTATCACGACGAAAAGCCCGTTCTAAAAATTTCCTACGAAGTGTTAAAGCCCGATCCTGATCTTCACTTTGGGTTTTCGGTAATGAATTCCCGCAATCATATCGTGGCAAGAGGCGATATCGCGGATGATCCTGATGGGATGAAAATGCACTTAAGCCAAGGCAAGCACACCCTTTATTTCCCGCTTTCGACAGACTTTTATAGCAAGGGCGAATACACCATTCGTTTAGAGTGCGTTATCCATAACGTGAAGCCCATCATCATTGATAACCCCGTTATTAAATTTCCCGTCTATCCTAAAATTCACAATCCACGCTTTGCACATTTAGCAGACAAGGGCGGAGTCATCCTCGGATACCAATGGAGATGCGATCATGGCTAAAGTTCTTCTCGTGTCGCTTGAAATCATTGGAAAATCGATGGCAGGGCCAGGCATTAGGTATTACGAATTTGCGAAAGCCTTGAGTAAAAATCATGATGTAACGCTTGTATGTCCAAATGTTACAGACTTGGCGCCTCAAGATTTTAAAATGGATACGCATGAGCATTTGAAGCGCCATATCCAAGAGTCCGATGTGGTGGTGGTGCAGCAGCTGACCTTGCAGATGGCATCTTGGATAAAAAAATTTCAGAAAAATGTCATCATCGATGCCTACGATCCGCAACATCTTGAACACTTAGAGATTTTTAAAGCCCATCCTCTTTTTATGCGTGAAAATCGCAATCAAGTCGCAATCGATAGTGCAAGTTTGTCTCTTTCTTATGCTGACGGTGTATTGTGCGCCAATAAAACCCAAAAAGATCTCTGGCTTGGCCATTTGATGGCGATTAAAAAAATCGATCCAAGCCTCTATGATCAGGACCCTTCTCTGCATTCGTTTTTAAGCATAGTACCCTTTGGCTTATCCCATGAGCCATTAAAGCCGATGATCGGCGTCAGAAAGAAATTCGGCATAAAAGAGAATGATCTTCTTTTGCTATGGGGCGGTGGCATTTGGAATTGGTTTGATCCTTTGACTTTATTGAAAGCGATCGCAAAAGCTAACGACAAATCGATCAAACTCGTCTTCATGGGAGTAAAGCATCCAAACGATAAAGTGCCTGAAATGAAGATGGCGGTCGATACGGTGCGAATGGCAAAAGAATTGAATCTGCTTGATAGCCAGGTCTTTTTCAATTATGGGTGGACGCCTTATGAAGAAAGGCAAGCCTTTTTAAATGAAGCCGATGTCGGAGTGTCATTTCACCTTAAGCACCTTGAAACGAGGTATGCCTTTAGAACGCGCCTTCTCGATTATTTATGGGCGGGACTTCCGATGATTGTAACGGAAGGAGACTGTTTTGCAGAACTTATCCAGGATAAAGGCGCTGGGATTGTGGTGGGATATGAAGATGTAGACAGCCTTGCCAAAGCCCTTATCGCCATGAAAGGACAATCAAGAGAAGGCATGAGACAGGCTTCTATTGAAATCGCAAAAACATTTGAATGGCCGAAAGTAGTTGAGCCGCTTGATAAGATGATTTCAAAGCTCGCACTAAATAAGGCTTCTCCTAAAAAGAGCCTTCCTCTTTTGAAAGCTTTCTTGAAGCTTAGAAACCCTTTAACCGTTTATAAAAGCATTATGACAGGCCGGCATGGACGTTGATATACTGCTTGCTACTTACAACGGTGAAAAGTTTTTAAAAGAGCAAATCGATTCTATCCTTAATCAGACTTACCCCCACTTCAATCTTCTCATAAGAGATGACGGATCTACAGATAGAACGCTTGAGATTATCAAAAGCTATCAAGATCCGCGGATTAAATTAATCGAGAACAAGTCAAATGGCGGCGTTGTAAGTAATTTTTCCAGCCTGCTTCAGGCCTCTTTTGCGCCCTATGTCTTACTTTGCGATCAAGATGATGTATGGAACCTCGATAAAGTGGAAAAGATGCTTGTAGTCGCTCAAGCGTTTGACGAGGGAAAGCCTTTGTTAGTTCATCATGATATGGAAGTGGTCGATAAAGAGCTTAAATTCATTTCTCCTTCCTTTTGGCAATTCTCCAAGCTCAATCCACAGGCAACAGGTTTAAGCCGTCTTTTAATGCAAAATAACGTGACCGGCGCCGCTTGCTTGATTAATCATGCCCTTATTGAAAAAGCACTCCCCATACCGCAGGACGCTCTTATGCATGACCATTGGCTTGCATTGATCGCATCCGCTTTCGGTGAAATTATTCCGGTAAAAGAGCCGCTTATGAAGTATCGGCAGCACGGAAAAAACCAGCTAGGCGCAAAAAAGCAAGGATTTGTTTCCTATATTAATAAGGGAATAAAAAAACTTGGCAAAAGTCCTTTTGCATTAAATCAAAAGCAAGCCCGCGTCTTTTTAACTCTATTTTATGATCAGTTGAACGAAGAGAATAAAACGCTTTTGAATACCTTTACCTCCTTGTCTGAAGTCTCTTATTTTAAAAGCCGCTATTTAATTGTTAGAAGCCGGTTTTGGAAGCAGGGATGGCTTAAAAATTTAACGCTTTTAATCGCACCTTATGAATCATCTCCACGCACTTAAAAATTTGATCAAACGGTTCTATAAAGGCTATAAGTTAGGACAGCTCCGTCGCTATCTTACTTTGTTCTTTCTTCTTTTGGATAAGCATAGCAGAAAGTTTTTGGCCGACTTTTACTTTGATACGGAATACTTATCTTCTTTTAACGAGGAGCAGATTCCCTATCATAAAAGATGCGTAAAGGGCCTTCATTCTCTAATCGGAAAAAACCATTTTTCAATTCTTCTAGACGGCGATGATGCAAGGACGCATAAGTCGGCGCTTGAGCAGGCTTCTCCTAATTTTGAAGTCGTTAAAGAAAATCCTCAAGGAAACTATATTCTATTCTTGCCGGCAGGAGATACGCTCCGCTTTGATTTTCTTTATCGTGTCGAGCAGTTCTTAAATATTTTAAAAGAAGATAATGCGGTTATTTATTGTCCCGGCACGCTCCTTGATCATTCAGATACTCCTTTGCCA
>CAZABG010000040.1:21683-22320 GCA_964483465.1 uncultured bacterium | reverse complement strand
TCCTGACAATATCCTTGACGCCATTCAGCTTGAGAGTCAATTCTTTCAGAAACTGTGTACGTGACAAGCCCATCATCAACTGGAGGTATTTTCGAGCATCCCGTGGCGAGCAATCCCGGAAGAAGAATATAGAAAAAAGCATTCACCCGACGACACATTAATATACCTCAAAATATTTATGTGCATCTAACCATAGTTTAAGCGAAAAAGCAATACAAAGCGGCAAAGCAAACGGTTATGAACCAAAGGAAGATTTTCCTTTAATTGGATTTTCAATCAAAATGGGAAATTTCTGCTAAATTTTTATGCCTTATTGCATACTCTCGATTCTTTGTGCACAAGCAGCTTGTGCTTTAAGCACAAATTTGGCACACTGACTCCCAAGAAAGCACAATAACTGCCTATAGACGCCAACGTTTTGGCTCTCTAGAAGACTAGTTGTGTGCTAATGACATTTGTTGAGGTTGTTAGGAAGGCATCGGACTTGAAAACAGAAGTCCTGAAAGGGACCGTGGGTTCGAATCCTACCTCTTCCGTATCTATCCACACAAATCTACACTAAACATTCTTGATACATTCACTTGCCAGGATTCGAACCCATGGGTTCGCACGAGCAAAGCGAGAAGAT
The DNA here is from genome assembly GCA_964483465.1 of uncultured bacterium. Classification (GTDB taxonomy): domain Bacteria; phylum Chlamydiota; class Chlamydiia; order Chlamydiales; family Parachlamydiaceae; genus CAZABG01. The sequence goes on along the minus strand of CAZABG010000040.1, from coordinate 21,692 downwards.
GATGGCGTA
>CAZABG010000040.1:0-21583 GCA_964483465.1 uncultured bacterium | reverse complement strand
TGCCATCTACCCGAAGGGCAAGCCTTCAGGCTTGTCGATCCTACCTCTTCCGTATCTATCCAAAATAATTTTCACTTACTCATATAGATAAGCATATAGCCGTGGATTCGAACCCATGGGTTCGCACGAGCGAAGCGAGAAGATGATGGCGTATGCCATCTACCCGAAGGGCAAGCCTTCAGGCTTGTCGATCCTACCTCTTCCGTATTTATCCAAAAGTATCCTAAACGAATTGCGTGTTGACCCGGTCTCTCTCAGCGCCTCTGCGCCTCCGCGTCTCTGCGTTAAAAAATAATAAGATTCTTGTAATCCTTAAGCTTGGATAAAATAGCCGTGACCGTTAACCTTATCCAATTTGAAAAGATAACCTTTATCTACAAGCGCTGTAATGATGCGGCGAAGCCACAATTTATTTTCGTCTTCTTCTCCAATAAAACCTGAAGGAACACCTAGATAATTATAAGTTCTCAATGGGTCTTCGTTTGTATTTAAAAGAATATATCGCTTGCATTTTGTTGTTGCCTGATCTGAATTATTTTGGATTTGTCTATTTATTTCAGAGATAACATCCTCTGTGACTTTTCTTAAGGTGACCGTTCGTTTTTCATACTTCCAATTGCCTTGATCATCAAGTCCTGCGAACTGTTTAACTACTATATTCTCAGATAAATCTAAATCCAAAGAGTCTAAGTCAACTTGAAGAGGTTCTTTGCCGTTTACGATCCCGCTTTTCTCATAAAATGTACGCAATTTTTTATCTTCTGCAAGGTGTTTCAAACGACGATCCTTAGCCTCTTGCGCATCGTTGTCAGTAATGCCTACTCCATGCTTGCGAGCTTCCTCAATCACGATATCGATTTGCGCGTCAGACACACACCCAATCAAACCGTTACTTCCATTCCAGTCTCCGATAAACCCATTTACAGCGTTATTCATATACTCAAGATCAATGAGAGCTATACGTTTTGCGCTTTTCGACTCGTGGGTATCCTTTAAAAGGGGAATATTACGCCACGTAACATCATTGAACCCTGTTTTTGCAACGAATGTAGCAAGCTCGCGAACCGATTCGTTTAATTCGGCTGAATATTTATGGTAAAGCTCCTCTTGAGCCGAATGATGAGAAACAAAATCTAAACTCTCTTCGACTATAAATGCATATTCGTTCCCACCTGCATTGACCATCATTTTTTTTGCATGAGGGATTGTGAGAAGTCCCAATTGATTTGCTATACAAACTTCTTTGGCTTTAACCATATTTTCAAAACGGGAGTGAGTCTTTTCATTTCCTCCTGAGGGCAGTTTATTCAATCCAAAACGGGTTGGTCTTGCCATTTTGAATACAAGATTGGGGTTTTGCTTTAACTTAAAAACTAAGTTGTTAGCATTAGATAACCACTCAATTTCTGCATCCTTATTTTGATTCAATATGTTTGGCAAGAGAGCTTGTATTTTTGCGGCAGTTTCTTCAGAAACGTTCAATCCCTTTTCTAATTTTTGTTTGGGATCAATAACTTTAAAGTTATGTTTTGAACGCAATACGGCCTTAATGATTAGCATAAAAAGAGGAATAACAACGGTAAAATACGAAAAGACCTTCGCAACTTTTGAGAGTGTTGAGGTTTTGGCATCAGATAGAATGGCTTTTTCCTGCCCTTTCTTTGTGCGCCCCTGAATGACATACGCCTTTTTACCCCCTAAGTAAAAGTAATCATCTACTTTATCAATTAATAAGGACTGCAGGGAATTAGAAGAGTTCTTGTAAGAAACGGCCGTGTAAAAATCTATCATTTATATCTCTTAAATTAAACTTAAGTATTATTTTAACCTTTAATTATAAAGATTTAGTAAATTTTTATTAATTTTTTTAAAATTCAAGCAGCGATACCCATTCTCAAAGCACCCCTCGTGCCTAAACAAAAAAATAGACCTCAATAATGCTTAAATACCATTTAAAAAGGAAAACAGCTAAATTACCGACACAAGATTTGAGTATTTTTTGAGCGTTTCATCAGCTGTTATCAAAGTTAAAGGCTCAATAATCGCCTGTGCTATTAAAATACGATCAAAAGGATCGCGATGAAAATCGGAAAGACGTTCAGTTGCGGCAGCATGGCTTGCTGTAATGGGTAATTCTAAAAATCCACTTGATGAGATGGCATCAATTAAATCATCAATTTTAACATCAAGTTTCCCCAGTTTAGATTTAATCGTCGCTTCCCAAATCGATGCGCTTGAGATATATACTTCAGCTGCATTTTGTATTAAGGATCGTGACTTGGAATTTAGCTTACGGTCAGATTTGATATACCAAAGAAAAACATGCGTATCTAAAAGCAATCTCATGTGCGGCCTTCAAAAGAATTTAAAATATCTTCAGATAACGGAGCATCAAAATCATCCGCAATTTTAATCTTCCCTTTAAGTACACCCGGTCTTCGCTTTGGCTTTTGAGAAATGGGAATGATTTTCGCAACAGGCTTACCGGATTTGGCAATAATAGTTTCTTCGCCATTGATCGCTGACTCAACTAACTTTGAAAACTGAGTTTTCGCTTCATGAATATTTACTATGTGCACCGCTCCCTCCACATGGACTAAGCTTAGTCTAGTCTATTAACTAATTTATTGCAAGTTTAGGGTATTGACACTTACTAAACCCTTGTGAAGTATACCCCTTTTATCCTTGCTTAATCCTTGTTTGAATTAAATCGTAAATATCTTTTCTAAAGACAACTTTGTCATAGCCTCTTCGTAACCAATAATCCTTAAATTCGGAATTAGGCAAATTGACAAGCGTTACTAAATCACGCAACTTGCCGTCTTTTAATTCTACAGGAATGTGCATCACCCGCTTGGTTTCAGGATCGATATACGGCTTCAATTCTTCTACATCAGAATATTTCAAAGGTAACAGTAGATGTTCTTTCATTTCCTTTTTGACCGAAATCTTCGCACTTTTGGTTTCTTCTTTATCTTTATTCACTACAGAACCCGTGATCGATAAACCCCCAAACGTTGCCGTCAAACCCGGGAATCCAAGCATCATTAGTCTTAACGCCCACGTTTCGCCATTTAAGTAACTTAAAATTCGTTCATTTGTTGCGTTTGGACCAATAAAATAGGCAAGCTTAACTCTTAACTCGTCCATAGAAGGCGCGTACATCTCGGCATTCATCCCTTTATAGGCTTTATAGAAAAATATCATCCACCCTACAACCGCCATATAACCGAGCGTTTCAGGCTGCACGACTAAATTCCAGACTCTTCTTTTCTGAACCGCAGCTTTAAAATCATGTCTTAAACGTCGATAGCATGGGATCCTCGAGAGGTTAAAAAAGCAAAACGACTGAGGCGATTCCGTAACTTGTGCCTCCCTTCGAAAATCGACATCGATTAAATACGCATTCCACTGCCTACAAACAAGCCGGCTTAAGGCAAGTTCTTTTGGCTCTAAATACGAAAATATAATTTTGTATAGATCGCGAGTTAAATTAGTTTGACGAATTGAAACAGGCTTTAAATTAAACAAGTAATCTAGATTTAACATAAACAAACTCTAATTAAATAATTAAGTTGTTTATAATAACTTATTCAAGACTTGTTTAAAATATTAAATATTAACTATGTATTAGAACTAAATACTATAGGGGTATATTTCCAATACACTTTTCCACCAAATGCTTCTCCTATTCCCTTAGCTTTCAAAGCGGGATTCAAATAGGCAACTGCTGTATCGCAGCCTTTGTCTAAAGCGTATTTTAAAACTTCTTGAACTAACGCACCCATTATTCCAGAGTTTTGATAGGCCTCCTCAGTTATCGCATTTATAAACATCGCACAATTTTTATTGATGAAAACACCCAACACTCCAATGGTTTTACCCTCTTTAACAGCAATCCAATGTTGTAGAGGGCTAGTTTCACCCAATTGATCTAGAGCGATTTTAGTACGAACTGATTTCTGCTCTGCATTTAAGCCCAAGCATCCTGAAATGAGGTTTACTTGCTTGGCAACATCTTGAGCCGTTTTAACATGCGTGAAAGTAACTCCTTCAATAGGGGTTGAAAAAAGTTTTTCTCGATCGATAGGAGCGGCTCCTCCTTGAAACAACCCTTGTGCTATGCCCCCATTTGCAATCAAATCTTTTTCAATTCCGGAACCTTCTTCTGCAAACCAAACAAAAGGAATTTTTCTTTTCTTAAAAATTTCAAGCTGCATTAAACAAGTTTTTATAGTCGCGTCATCATCAGTAAAAACAGCATTGTAAAAAGGCAAAGGCAGCAATGAAAACATGGAAATGACTTTTTCAGTTTCTTCAACATTGGGCGCTAAAAACTGGTGAAATGAGCGCAAATTATTTTGCACTATCGCTCGTCCATCTTTAATATCCGGAATCACGCCTGATACTGCTACAGCCATATAACCTCCAAAAACTTCAAGAGAAACTTAGAATATCATAAAATTTTTATCCAGATAATTGAGACAAGACTAAAATCGCTCTTCAGCTAAAGTTTAAATCATATATTTAAAGTACAAATTATTTTTCTAGATTTGCTAGACTTCCTAAAGAAAATCAGGAGATCTTCACGATGATTCAAAAACTGATAAACGCATGCGTAATTGCAGGCTGCCTAGTCTCGCTAAACGCAAAAGAGGCGCGGCTTGATGTCGATGTCTTTACTTACGAAGATTTCGCAAGTCATGACCCTGTCACGTTAAAAGGCATTAAAAAAGCCTTGCTAGACAAAGGGATTGTGGGTCTGAGAGGGGTTCCAGGATATAAGGAAAGCGCGGAAAAATTCATATCAACCGCCCGTCAATTCTCATCCCTTTCTGAAAAGCAAAAAGAACAATATTCACCAAACCGCCTCGCTCACGAAGTGACAGGTTACGAAATCGGAGCGGAGAAATTTCAAAGACCGGATGGCGAATGGGTGGTAGATGACGCTAAAGCCTCTTACTATGCCTTCATTCCAGATAATGAAGATAATCGCTGGCCAAATGAATGCGATTTAAAAAGCGCCTATCTAGAGATCGGGCAAATCATGTTTGATACGGGCATTCAGGTTTTAAAATCGATAGAACTCGTGGATTCAAGAACGAATGTGCCGATTGATTCTGTACGCGGTATCGGTAGAATGCTCCACTACCGAAAACAATCCGATGCCACAATGGATAATCCCTTCTGGTGCGGAGCGCATTTCGATCATGGACTATTTACCGCTCTAATGCCTGCCTTCTACTTTAGAGATAATGAACCTGTTGAAGAGCCAGAAGAAGCCGGCCTATTTATTCGCTTAAAAGACAGCGAATTTAAAAAAGTCGTATCGGATGATCCGAATGTATTACTGTTCCAGGTAGCCGAATTTGGACAGCTTGCGATGGATGACGAAATCATCGCAACTGAACATCGCGTCCATAAAGCGCGCGGAGGCATTGAACGCTTCACTTTAGCGGTATTCTTTTTTCCTCCATTCGAGACTGAAATCCATTCAAAATCTATCCTGACTCAAGATTCGCGCTATGGCGCAAATGAATCATGCACTTATAAAAGATGGCATGAAGAGTCTCTTAGACGGTATTTAGTCGAAGATCAGAAAGACTAATTTCAAATATTTCTATAAAATCTACTGAAGGCTCACGATCAGCGTGAGCCTTCACACTCTTTTAGCACAAGGTTAAGATCAACTGGCGAAAACTTAAGGTCATAAATATATAAAAGGGCATTTTGAAATATAAAAAGGGAAGCAAGCGAGGCAAACGTTATGTAGTAGTTAATGGAATGCGATTTAAAATGAGGATACCGTCCATTGACATGATGATCTATGCTTTGGACATAAAGGGTCACCATAACCATTGTAGCAATAGAGATTATGCTAATAAAATAGGCGCCGAAATAAAATGAATTGACATTCAGCTGTGTCGTGTATTCCTTCAGTTTTGCAACCACATCAGGCGCGCTCGGGCATGATATTTCAGAAAGCTCTTTTCCAACTTTAATCAGCGTTGGCAGTCCGCTAAACAAGTTTAAAAAAATTGGCATATCGGACAAACCAAATATAATAGATATAGCAATAGGGATCTTAAAGTCACTCCATCGTAGAATTAAAGGCGATGGCAAACCTATATTGTGGCGGCTTAATGAAACAGCTCTACGAATATGATCTAAAATACCGATGGCGATGATAGCGGGAAAGATAAGCCGTACATTCTTTAAATTTCCCGGAGCCACGTACATCTCAGTCACCCGTTCCGTTAGCTCTTCAATAATCGTGTATGTTTGATTCTGAAAACAATTTGAGATAACTGTGCAATTCATATCCCTGAAAGGATAGCAGAACTATTCGCTCTTAAGCAATCTGCTTGCAGCATTTATGAGCGATGCCACGTATAAAAATACAGATATCGCAATTGACGTTATCAGATAGATTAAAGGAGAAAATATTCTGTGCAGTTTGGCAAAGACGGACACCTCTTCCGATTCTTTTTCTTTTATCTCTTTATTTTCATGAACTTCAGGAGCCAGAATATGCCTCCAAAAGAGATTATATTTTTCATCCGTTTCAATCTCATATGTTTTCGTATTCGAAAGCAGACTATCGCCAACTTTTGTAACAATATCTCCTTTCGTATTGACACGTATGCAGGGAGGTACATTTTCTTTTAATTCAGACTGAATAAGGCGCGGAGCTGAAAAGGCGTATATCTTTGAGGTTCTGTCGGCAAATTCAACCCCAAAATGCTGAGCGAGGGAGCCCCCTAAACTAATTCCCGTTACGACGATTCCCTTTTTATCTGAAACCCAGGCTTTGAGCTGATCCGATGCACTTTTTAATACAGCCCCTCCAACCGATTTATTCGGCGTGAAATCGGCAAGGATACTTCTTGCGAAACCGTCATCCGCAGGAAAGGTAGTCCCTTTAAAAACAAGAAGGGGCGGAGCCTCTTTTGCAACAAGCCCATAGGCAATAAGGGGCGATATAAGTTTATCGTCCGTAAGTTCAATCCGCTCAAATCGGTAAGCTATTTTTTTTACCCCACCTTCGCTTGAAAAGGGAAACTCGACCGATTCTCCGTCAGGTTTTAAAAAAGGAAAAAAAGAAAGAAGGCGGTAGCAAAAGAGCTCCTCTTTAAGCACAAGCGGCCTATTGTCTTTTTGCGCCTTATTTGCGATAAAATTAAAAATATCTTGAAAATCAGCGCGAGCCTCTTTAGCAAGCTCAGGATCATGTTTATAAAAAAATGCTTTTACAACTCTTTTATCAAGTTGCCTAAAAGAGGGCGCCTTGCCCATAATGGCGTCGGTTAGAATTGAACGTGAATGCCAATCTGGAGGAATTAGTGAACTGTCTAAATTCATTATTTAATAATATTGCAACATTACCTTTAATTCAATTAGTACCTATACTTGCTATTAGTTTATCATTATTTGCGGAGAATACTATGCAAAATCAACCTCAAGCTGAAATTACCACTTCAAAAGGAACTTTTGTCGTCAAATTAAGACCTGACGTCGCTCCAAAAGCGGTAGAAAACTTCACTAAACTAGCTGAAAAAGGCTACTATAATGACGTTATCTTCCATAGAGTCATTAAAGAATTTATGATTCAAGGCGGAGACCCTACAGGAACCGGCCGTGGTGGCGATTCTATCTGGGGCAAAACATTTGAAGACGAATACTCCCCTTCCTTAAAATTTGACAAGCCGGGCTTGCTTGCTATGGCAAACCGCGGTCCATCAACAAACGGAAGCCAGTTCTTTATCACGGTAGCCCCAACCCCTTGGTTATCGAATAAGCACACGATTTTCGGGGAAGTCGTATCAGGCTATGATGTCGTCCAGAAAATTGAAAACACCCCAACGGGTGCTATGGACAAGCCGATCGAACCTATAAAAATCCTCTCGATCAAAATCAAAAACTAATCATTTTAGGGAAAGCCAGCAAACGGCTTTCCCCATTTAATCTAAAGAATGAAAATTCTATAGATCGTTTTTTCAAAAGACTCTATAATGCTTTTTCTTTTGGAAGAGTGGCAGAGTGGCCGATTGCGTCTGTCTCGAAAGCAGAAGTACCAGCAATGGTACCGGGGGTTCAAATCCCTCCTCTTCCGTTTAACAAAGCGAAGAGAAGTAAAATAAGCGAGAAGTTTTAAAAAAAAGAAGCTCGCATTCTTCCTCTTCCACATCTTATGAGGTCACATGTCCAAAGACCCATGGCGCGACTTTATTTCACTCCTCACCAAAATAAAATCTCAAAACGAACTATCCGCCTTATTTGATCTTTTTTTTACGATAGAGGAAAGAGAGACGCTATCTTCTCGATTTATGATCATAAAAGCGCTGCTCGAAAATAAATTGCCTCAGCGTGAGATTTCGGAAAAATATAATGTTAGCATTGCGCAAATAACAAGAGGCTCAAACGCTCTTAAAATTATAGACCCGAAACTTAGGGAACATCTAATTAAACTTCTTATTGAATGAAATTGAAAGAGGAAGCGAAAATCTCGCTCCCTCTTTTATATGAATAGACTTCTTTCGAAATTCGCTTGGGTTGATAAAATTAGCAATTTTTGTGCAGATTTATTGTAAAATTTTGAGAGCATATGCGGACATACGGTCGAAAAATTTTCCGATAAAACTGCCAAAAAGAGCAATTTTAGCGACCTAATGGAATTTCGAAAGAAGTCTAATATTATAGTTTTGCTTTTTCAGCTGCCACCTGTCTATCAAGCTCTTCTTTAGACATCACTCGATTTTCAGGAACGCCTTATACAATCTTAAATTAATTTTTAATAGTTCCGGATAAGGGGATAAAATCACCTTGTTCATCGTTCCAGACTTCAAGCTTTCCTTGTGCGATATCAAAGTACCAGCCGTGAAGTTTAAGCTCTCCTCTTTCTACCTTTTCTTTGATCTCAGGATAGGTCAAAAGGTGCTCGATTTGTACAAGAACAGAAAGACGGCCCACAAACCCATTCGGATCTTTGATTTGATCGCCCTTTTCTTTTAGGGATCGATAAATATTCCCCGCTTCCTCTCCCAATTTAACCCATCTGGAAAGCGCTTTAAGCGTTGCGACGCGGTTCATATCAATGACGCCGTCGATCGCTGCGCAGCTCGAATGGCCGCAAACGATAATCTCTTTAACTTTTACCGCTTCAACACCAAACTGAATTGTCGCCTCGACTCCATCAACCGGCGAAAGATCTTTCGTGGGAACAAAATTTCCTGCCGTCCGGATGACAAAAATTTCACCTGGATTGGACTGAGTGATTAATTCAGGGATAACTCGTGAATCGCTGCAGCCTATGAAAAGGGTTTGAGGCGATTGCCCTTCTCTTACCAATCTAACGAAATTTTCTTCATTAGCTTGAAAATAATTCTTTTGGAAAAGATTGTGCCTTTTTGCCCAATCCAATAGAGGAGCATTTAACTCATAACCGAGAAGGCTAAGAGGCAGGAGAAGAGATAAAAGTGTTTTATTCATAATTTCGCACTTTAACGAATGGAATGACTTTTGGCAAACTGTAAAACATGTTTGATCGTTTTCCGCTGCTATTTTACGGCCTCGGCTTAAGTCTTTCTGCCGCTTACGGAGTCACAGAAACGATTATCCTGCTTCCTATTCTATTAATTCTAATGATGTCAGATCGAAAAAGAGGCCTTATTGTAACACCTCTTTTACTTGCAGGTCTTATAACCGGCTCTTTAGCCCGGCCAATAACTCCGCCTGAATCAGGAACTTATCGTTTTCATTTAGAGCAAATTGTGAAACGATCAAACGCCTATCTATTAAAAGGAACGCTCTCTTCTTATAATACAAAAGCTTATATCAGAGTAAAAGACTTGCCGGACGATCTCACCGATCAGCTCCGAGTTACAGGAAAAATAAAAAACGCCCTTATATTTCCTAAAGAAATCGAAATGGAAGAAGCTAGCCGATGGGCCGTCACCCGCTTCGCTTTAAAACAAAAGGTGAAAGAGGCTATCGTTTCTATCACGCCTCACTCTCAGTCTGCGGATCTTCTATCGGCTTTAATTACAGGCGATCTCGATAATAAATGGTTAAAGAAGGATTTTGCCCGCTTCGGGCTGCAGCACATTCTTGCCATTTCCGGATTCCATTTTTCCTTTCTTGCGATGAGCCTTGCCTGGATATTAAATGGTCTATTTCCACACAGATGGATACCGTGGGTATTAATTCTTGTTCTTGCCACCTATTTTCTTTTCTTAGGCCCAACAAGCTCCATTATACGCGCGTGGATCGCTATCGCTATGGTTTCGTTTGCTCAAATATTTAGAAGAGAAAATTCGGCCCTAAATAACCTAGGCCTTGCGCTCATGGCGGTTGTAATATGGGACCCGCGCGCGCTTGTAGAAGCAGGCTTCATTTTAAGCTTTATCTTAACGGCAGCGATCCTTCTATTTGCAAAACCTTTCGACGATAAACTTAAAAACTGGTTATTTCCTCGAACTTTTTCTACGCTGAACAATTTAAATTTTACCCAGCAAACGGGCGTGATGGCACTTTCATTTATCAGGCAGTCGCTTAGTTTAAATGGTGCCGTATTGATGCTCGCGATCCCTTTAACACTTCTTTATTTTGAAGCCTTTCCGCTCTGGAGCCTTTTCTATAACCTCTTTTTCCCAGCGCTTATAGCGATCGCTTTATTTGTCTTTCTTTTTAGTTTTATCCCTTATGTCGCCTTATTAAATTCTCACTACATCCATTTTATCCTTAATTTACTGCACGAAATGCCAACCGAGATGGACGGCGTCATTTCCTTTTCGTTAAATTCGAATGTCGTTATCGTTTACGTAGCTTTAATATTGGGGATAGGAATTTATAAAAGAAAAGATTCTCCTCAATTTCAATTTTAGGAAACGCATGCAACCTGCACAAGCTGTGTTTGGACCTGTCGAAAATAAATCCTGCAAATTAATCGACAATTTCGTTTGGAATTCTCAAACCTCATCAAGTATCAGTCGAGTGTTAGCCGCAAAAATAAGCCATAATCGATTTATAACGCTTAATTTCAATCCTCCAGAATATGTAGTAGATTTCTGTAACAGCCACGGTTTTGCACTGCATGATACAATTGCAGGACCTTCTGAATTAATTGGCAGTCTTACCCTTTCCTCTCCAACAGATATGCAAAAGGCGTGTTCCCTTCTCTTTGAAACCTGTAAATTTACACAAGATGCAGACAAACAACTTCTAAAGAAAACCGCCTGCGAAACGCCGCAGCCAAAATCACTCGATCTATTAGTTGTAAGATTAGATATAGACCCTCAATTTGAAAAAGGAAAACCATGACTTCCCCCATTTTTGATAAAGTTATAACCCACCCTACTCTTCATACCTTTCCCTCAAGATCGGAATCCGATATTACAAAATTGGAAATCAAAACTTCTTCCGGATTGAGAGAACTCGAAATACATTTTGCCTCTAGAGAGGCGGCTCTAAATTTTTGCAGAAAAAATTCTTTTGTAGCGGATTTTGCCTGGTTAAATTTTGTCACCTTTGAAGGACACGATCTCGCTAGAATTAGAAAGCTGCTTGAGCCCTATTTCCAGTGTGAAAAAGTAAAAGAACAATTTGAAAATTTAACTAAAAAATTAATGGATGAATCCCCCAAACAGAACTAGTTTAGCCGCTTTACATTTAGTTATTAGACGTATAAAATAGTTAGATTAAAAAATTATAATATAAGAATTATGGCACCCCCTATCCCTACTTCGTTCGTTTTAACTAAAACAATCGGTAATTCATCTACTTTTACCGCAATGAGTGACAAAGCTGAAATCTCTGAGTTTGATATTAAACCCAATGGGATGACGCTTATTTGCACTAAGCCTCTCAAGACAAGCGCTTGCTACCTAAATCCTGGATACAACACGATTACCCATCACGAAACGGTTCATAAACTGATTACGTATATGCTCGAAAACCATTCGTTTCCAAATGAACAAAAATCGATACTTAAGAAAAGTTTCTGACAAATTTCAATTTTAACCTTGTCAAAACCAGTCGAAATAGGCGTGTGGAGGCTTTACAACAAGCGGCAAAATGTATACAATATTAATTCAATTTGATTCTAAATTTACGAATTAAATTGAAATAGGAAACCTATGAAAACATTATTAACGTTTGTTCTAGCTTGCGCCGCACTATTATGCGTAACTCAAGCTGAAGCTCGTCACTGCCGCTCTTCAAGCTTTTCGATAAGCTTTGGCGGATTTGCTCCTGTTTGTCCTCGTCCTGTCTATGTCGAACCGGTTTACTACGCTCCTGCTCCTTGCTACGTCGCACCCGCTTACTACGCGTATCCCGCACCTACACCTGTATATGTTTATCCAAGACCGCAACCTTACGTCGGAACTTCCACCACCTTCTCCTGGTACAACTGCAGATAAAAAAAATGCCCAAGCATTGCTTGGGCTTTTTTTAAGAATCAAAACACATTCTTTTGCCTAATCTTTTAGGGCAGGCGAGTCGACGCTAACTCCCATCGTATTGAGACCGTTGTCAACGTAAAGAACCGATCCTGTAATCGATGATGCAAGCGGCGAAACAATAAACGCTGCCACCTGGCCAATTTCTTCCGCCTCTAAATCCTTCTGAAGAGGCGCATTTTCAAGCGAATAGCGGATCATGTGATCAATAAAGCCTATTGCTTTTGCAGCACGGCTGCGAAGGGGTCCGCAAGAAAGGGCGTTGATTCGAATGCCCCACTTTCTTCCCGCTTCCCAAGCAAGCGTTTTCGTATCGGATTCAAGCGCCGCTTTTGCGGAGCTCATGCCGCCGCCATAACCGGGAATAGTCCTTTCTGCCGCAAGATAGCTTAAAGATAAAGCGGCTCCGCCGGACGGAATTAAAGGGCCAAAATGTTGAACCAAACTAACGAAGGAATAAGCGGATGCGGATACCGCAGAAAGATAGCCTTTACGGCTAGTCTCTAAAAGAGGCTTGTGCACTTCCGGGCCGTTTGCGAGAGAATGAATCAAAATATCGAGTTTGCCAATGTCGCTTTTAAGCTGGGCAGCAACTTCGGATATCGTGTAGTTGCCCATCTCTTTATAGCGCTTATTTTCTTTTACCTCTTGCGGGACATCTTCCGGCGTCTCGAAGCTTGCATCCAGGGGATATACGCCTTTGAATTCAAACAAGCGGCCATCTTCCAGTTTGCGCGACTCATCGAACTTGCCGTTTTCCCAGGAAGTTAAAAAAATCTTATAAAGCGGAGTCCAGGTTCCAAGATAGACATCGGCTCCCGCCGCGTAAAGGGCTTTCGCAATCGCCCATCCGTACCCTTGATCGTCAGCAACGCCTGCGACAAAGGCCTTCTTACCTTTTAAATTGATGTTTAACATAGTGCGGCCAAGTATACGATATTTCCCCAAATAGCTGCAAAGGCAGAACACTAAAGGCAGAAGGAGGAAGGCGGAAGGCAGAATAGCGACAGATTGGGCGCGCTAAAAGCGCGCTTGTAATTAAAAGCGCCGGCAGGCGCCCCTTCTGCCGAAGGCAGCCTATTTATCCGCTGAAAGCGGCACATTCTGTTGCTATTCCGCCTTCCTCCTTCTGCCTTCTGCCTTTGTCTTCCTCCTTCATCCTTATTCCCAATTAAGCTATACTACACCCAATGAAATCGTTTGTTCTCCGCCACTCACGTAAAATTATTTATACTATTTTTGCTATAGCCGCGCTTTGGGGTGTTGGACGTGCGTACTTCTTGATTACCGACGGCTTTAGAGAAGCAAATATCCAATCGGAGCTCCCCCCTAGCCCAACACGCGCAAATAGCGGCGATGAAGAATTTGCAAAAGCCATTTTAAAGCAGCCTTTTCACTATCTTGCAAAAGGATGCCAGGCTTACTGCTATATTTCTGACGATGGAAAGTATGTTTTAAAGTTCTTCAAATACCAGCGCTACCAGATTTCGCCTTTCTTAACCCCCTTTACCTTCATCCCTTCTGTTAATGATTATGTAAATAAACGGCGCCAACATAAGCTTGAAAAGCTTGAATTCTTTATGCAAGCGTGGATCATCGCGAATAATCATTTAAAAGAAGAAAGCGGCTTGGTTTATGTCCACCTAAGTAAAAGCCAAAACCTAAAGCAGCCGATTGTATTCTTTGATAAAATGGGTTTTAGGCATGAACTGGAAGCCGACAATTTAGAATTTCTTATTCAAAGAACCGCAGAGCCTTTGCAAAAAGTGATCACGAAGAGTTCCACACAGGAATCGATCGCTTTGATCGATCAGTTAATCGATATGCTTGTTTATGAGTACTCACTTGGTCTTGGCGATCATGATCCTGCTTTATTGCAAAATACAGGCGTTTATAATGGGAAGCCTTTTCACATAGATGTGGGCCAGTTTTACTTCAATCAGCAGTTTAAAGAGCCGAAAGGCTTTTATCAGGATTTATTTAATCGGACCTACGAAATGCGGGAATGGTTAAAGAGGACAAATCCAGAAGTGGAAACAGCCCTCACCCAAAAGCTTAGAAAGCTAATGGGCGATGACTTTGAGAAAATGAAACCTTACTTCGGACGCTTTAGGGATTAATTTTTAAAACGATCTTTCCACGAACATGCCCCTCGCGATTTTTTTCTTGTGCAAGAGCCGCGTCTTTTATAGACATCTCTTCCGTATGCGGAAGCTGAACTTTGCCTTCATCAATCAATCTCGCAATCTCTTTTAATTGTTCGCCGCTTGGACGAACAAAGCAATAGAGACTTTGGATGCCGTATTTATCCGCGATTGTTTTATCAAGCGGCTGAACAATCGATACGATTGCGCCGCCTTTCTTAACAATTTTTGCCGATTCCTTAATCGCCTCTCCACCAAGCATATCAAAGACGACATCGATCCCTTCCGGATGCTCTTTTTTAATCACGTCTACAAAACTTTCGTTTTTATAATCGATAATTTTATCCGGATGAAATTTCTTCACATAATCGAAATTGTTTTTGCTGGTCGTTGTGTAGACTTTGCAACCGGCATATTTCGCAAGTTGAATGGCAAGGCTTCCCACACCGCCCGATCCTGACTGTATAAGAACGGTCTGTCCTTTCTTAAGTTTCGCGACATCAAAAAGAGCCTGCCACGCCGTAAGCGCAACGAGCGGAAGGGCGGCAGCTTGCGCAAACGTAGCTTTCTTCGGCTTTATCGACACAAAATCAGACGGAACGGCTATGTATTCAGCGTACGTCCCCTCATGAATGGTATCCTTCCTCGTGTACGCGAACACATCATCGCCCACTTTAAAATCTTTTACATTCTTGCCCACTTTCGCGATTTTTCCGGCTGCATCCCACCCCGGTATGATGGGGAACTTATGAGGCATGCGCTCTTTTAACAAACCTTCCCTGATTTTCCAGTCGACCGGATTGACCGATGTATTTTCAATCTTGATTAACACTTCGTTTTCACGTGGTTCCGGCGTTGGAAATTCACGTAATTTAAGCGTGTCGGTACCGCCAAAGTGATCGTATGTCACCGCTTTCATGGTTATTATTCCTTTTGTAGATGGCTAGACAACATCCAGGCGGCTTTATCGTGATCCCTTAAATGTTTGATGTAAAGATCCGCCGTTCCTTCATCACCCAACTCTTGGGTTTCCTTTATTTTTCCTCTCAGCCATTTGGAGATCGTCCGGTGATCAAGCGCAAGATGCTTAATCATATCATTGCCGGATTGATTGTGGCCTGCCTCTTCCAGCTGAGTGATCTCAAGGAAGTGTTTCATCGTGCCGGGCGTCTTTTCGCCAAGCATACGAATTCTTTCGGCGGCTTCATCGATTTCTTCTAAAAGTTCTTTATATTCCTCTTCAAAAAAAACATGCAGGGAATGAAATCTTGGATCGGTGATATTCCAATGATAATTCTGGGTTTTTAAAAATAGGACATAAGTGTCAGCTAAAAGCTGGCTTAAGTCCTCGCTGACTTTATGACATACTTTTGGTTCTAATGAATGTGTCATCATCTTGCCCCCGTTAACTCGACTTCCGGAAAATCAATTGCCGGATCGGTTATGTGATTAAAATAGTTTGTAAATAAATTTAAGCTTACAAGCAAAACGATTTCTGTAAGTTCGGTATCGGTAATCCCTTTTGCTTTCAGTTCGTTGATATCCTCTTCAGGAATATGCCCTTTCTTCTCAACCATTTGTCTTACAAAGTGAAGAATCGCCGCTCGTTTTGGATCTTCGGCTTCTCCCTTTCTTGCTTTAAGAATATCTTGTTCCGGTACTTTCAACATTTTTGCGATTGCGGTGTGCGCCGATAAACAGTAGTGGCAATTATTTGTTTGAGCGACTGTTAGCGCAATCTCTTCGCGAAAATCGTCAGGAAAGGAAGTATGGCTTGCGGCTTCGCTTAAAGCTATATACCCCTGCAGAACTGCGGGAGAGTTGGCCATATTTCTAAAAATGTTGGGTACTTTCCCCATTTTTTTTTGAATGCCTTCCAGGAGCGATTTAGTCTCCGGATTTTTAACATCTTTTGGATCGTGAGTTTGAACGCGAGACATAAAACCCCTCTTTCCCCTATCATTACCACCTTTAGGAGGCATATGTCAACAAAGACAAAAATAGAAACCCCCCATGCGCCAAGAGCGATCGGCCCTTATTCTCAAGCAGTTAAGACAGACTCTATGATCTTTGTCTCTGGGCAGCTTCCGATCGATCCTAAAACAGGTCTTATGGTCGAGGGCGGTATCATGGAAAAAACGGCGAAAGTCATTGATAATCTTGAAGCTATCCTTAAAGAAGCGGGATCCTCTTTAGATAACGTTGTCCAAGTCAACGTATACCTCAAGAACTTAAAAAGCGACTTTGCCCAAATGAATGAAGTTTACATGAAACGCTTTACGTCGAAAGTTCATCCGGCAAGAGTTACGGTGGAAGTGAGCGAGCTGCCATTGTCTGCGCCTGTCGAAATTTCTTGTGTTGCGTTAGCTAACTAGCTTTTTTTAACAGGATGATTGGGCAGGATATAGTTTTAATATTCGCTTGGAATCGATTCGTATTTATTTTTAACGATACGCTAGCTGTCATTATTGCGTTTCGTTAGCTAACTAGCTTTTTTTACAGGATCACGCTGCGCCGCCTAGGGCGGCTTGCTAAGGATCGCCCCTACGGGGCGGCAGGATCGGCGCGAACCGCGCCGGCAGGATATTCTGCGGCTTCTCCATGAACTATATGTTATGATTCCGATTTCTTTTTGCCCATTTTGATTTGCCCATGGCAAATAAAATGGGCAAAAACTGCATATTTTTTATTTCGTAGAAATAAAAAATAGAAAGATCGTTGTAAAACTTAGCGAATCGTATCGTTATCATCATTCGCTCAAAATAAATACGAATCGATTCCAAGCGAATATTAAAACTATATCCTGCCGGCGCGGTTCGCGCCGATCCTGCCCCGCTCGTAGAGCGGGATCCTTAGCAAGCCGCTAAAGGCGGCGCAGCGTTATCCTGTAAAAAAGTTCGCAAATCAAGCAATAATAAGTATCTTTCGCTATATCGTTAAAAATAAACACGAATCGTGTCCAAGCGACCGTTAAAAGAAGGTGGAGAAATAACGAGCCGTCCGCTTCGGCAATAAGGGGAGCTCTTTCAACCCCCGTCTTAAAGCACATGTAGGACATGTTTTTCTAAATTCGCATGTCACATCCTGTGCAATACCTGATGCAACAAGCTTCTTTAACTCACTTTGCAATCGGTCAGGAGAGCCAAATGTAAATGTGGAATAGCACGCATCGGACCAAAAAGGGATACCCTTGTAACAGGGTTCAACTTTTATAGTTACTGAAGTATCTAGTGAAAGGTTAAGCAAAAAACCTATCTGCTCGATCAAATGACAGCAGCTTCGATCCGTTAAAGAATAGCGGTGAAAAGGATAGCTTTTGAGGAGGTGTTTAATTTGATTAAGTTGATCCTCTGTTAAATCCATTCGGGCGGCATAGGTAGGACGATGTCCGCCTGAACCGCATTCAAAGTAGCCGTCTTTTTGCTCCATGAAAATATAGCGGATCGGATTTGGATCGCCTGCCTCTGCTAGCGCATGCACCCCTTCAAGATAACGGGGCTGGCAGGTTCCCGTTTCCCCAGAATGGCCTCCTTCAATAACATGCCCGTTATCGTAGATATATATCCAGGCATGCCCCACATCGCTATTTTTGGAACCATCTGACGGATGCTTAGCAAGAGTGCGTATCAAAGCATTATTCGATGAAATATCTAGCTTGCGCGCCTCCACAAGAAAAACAATGTACTGTTCAGAAAAAAGCGGCAAAACCGCAAGCAGCAAAAAATAAATCATAAACGAAATGAAGCTTTCACAATAAGGTGAGGATCTCGTCTTAATGTCCGAATGCCAATCGCCTTATCGAACGTTTCTTTTGTAATCTTTTGAGACGATCGATTTTCATTCATGACATGGCATGCAAAATCCCCTTTTCCCTTAGCTACACTAAAAGTAAGCGTAATCGGTTTTTCCGCATGAAGCTCGACAGGCTCATTAAAATAAAAAAGGGTGGATTGTTTTTGGCTCGGTCGAATGGCGATTCGGTTATCAAAAAAGAGATTAATCTCCCTTTGTTTTTCACGATCTTCAAGCTCCATCGTCTCTTTTAGCTCGACGTATATATCGACGCCGTTTTCAACAAACTCAAAACGGGTCGACTTTCCTACATTTCCCTCCAAAACGATCGTATGAGGACCGGTTATGATTTGCAAAACTTTGCAGCCGGGCTGAAGAAACTGAGGCATATCGGGCCGTTTATCAAGGCAGCTGATGGCAAAGTCTTTTTCTTGCCAAATACCGAAGCGATATCCATCTACCGTTTTTTCAGTCTTGAATGGATTAAAAGGAGGCTCGCTTATTGATTCATTAATAAGGACCGAATGAATGGCAGCTAAACTAGGCTTAACGGATTTATGACCTAAAAGATGTGAAAGAAGATTATCTTCAGGTTCATACCCTTCTTCTTTTTCACGAAAAGCGGGTCCGATAAAACGTTTGGCTTTCGGATACCACATAAGTTGAAGCCACTCTTCTGCCTGCTTGTGCATGAGCTTTTCGGCAAGCTCTAATGCGCCCATCGAGCGAGAAAATTCAACCGGAATTTCTTTTTCTAGAAACATTTTTGAGAGTATGTGCGCATTGAAAGAAGCGGGACTCTTTTCATTGAAAAATAGAATGAGCGCTGACTTACATCTATCAATCGCCTTATTTAATTTATCTCGAAAAGGAATAACCGCATTAAATTTCGCAATTTCAACGAGGGGCTTCAAATGATTAAATGATAGGATTTGATCCTTTACTAACGGATATTCATGCAAATAAAGAGGGAAAAGCCCTTCTTCATTTTGAAAAGGCAAAAGTTTCGCGAGAAGCTCGATTCCTTTTTCAACCTCTTCCTTCTCTTTAGTTTTAAAAAGAGCCAAGACATAACAAAAATTCTCATAAAGCGGAATCGTTGCGTAAGGAGCATCGCCCGTTGGGTGATAGTGAAGATATCCCGTTTCGGGTCTAACATAATGGCGCGCGGCCTTTAAAGCATGGCTCACAGTCTAAGCGCCCCCGCCACTTCAATATTTTGTCCGGTAATGTATGCCGAATCGGGTTCGAGTAAAAATTTTATCACGCGTGTAATCTCATTTAATTTTCCGGGCCTTCCCATCGGATCCGCTTTAGGATCTTCCGGTAAATCGACCGCATTTTCTAAACGTCCTGGAGAAACCATATTGACTGTTACTCCAAGAGATGCGAGCTCTTTTGCAAGCCCCTTCGTATATCCAAGAAGGCTTGCCTTCGTTTGTGTATAAGCTGTCGCATAGGTGTCGGCACAGCTTGAATTAATTCCCGTCACCCCGATCGTTATGATCCTGCCTCGATTTTTTATGAGGGAAGGAGCGAGCTTTTGCGTAATCTGAACGGGAGCGAAAAGATTAGTTTGAAACAGCTCTTCCCAAGCCTCTATAGGTGTGTGAAGAGGTTTATCAATTAAATAATTACCGACATTATGAATAAGAAACTCTGTATCAAAATGATAGCGGCTTAAAAAATCATCAACCGTTTTTCGTGAGCTAAAATCACCCTGGATTCTTTCTGCCTTCACTCCCCGTTTTTGCAATTCGTTTACGAGCTTTTCCGCGGCATCCCGATTATGATTATAATGGATGACGATATTGTGGCCTGTAGAGGCAAGCTCCTTTGCTATTTCAGCGCCGAGCCGAATGGCGCCGCCTGTAATGAGTGTCCACTTCATGGTTTGATCCTTTAAATCTCTCATATTCTATTAATGCCGCTTTCGCATTGGCTATAGCGGATGGTTTTTTTATGCGTATCCATACCCAAGTTAGATTTAACTCCGACAATAGTCTTATCGATATGCGATGGGCTAATGTCTCTAAGAGCTGGCACTTCGATTCCGCCTCTACTTGTATGAGTTTAACGAGCTCGCAATAATCGATCGTGTCATTTAAGCGATCCGAATGAACCGAATCTCCGATATCCGCTTCGACTTTTAAGTCGATATAGAGCTTTTGCGTCGCGACTCTCTCATCGGGATAAACGCCAATCACGCAATCAATTTCCAGTTCCTCAAAACCAATTATGCCTAGCATGATCCCACCACTTTAATAATTCTATTCCCGGTTCAATCAAATCGAGCTTTTTCGCTTCTTCATAGGTAAACCAGCCATACTCTTCCGCTTCATCATTTAAGATGACCGCTTCTTTCTCAGACTCTAAACGCGCCACAAAATCATGCATCACAAAATGGCGGCGCTTGAAAAATTCTTTCGAGAATATCGATTCGCAAATTTTTGCGAAGCGAACGTCGGATATATCGAGATTCGTCTCTTCCTTCACTTCTCGAATAGCCGCTTCCTCTAACGTTTCGCCTGCATCTACTTTTCCGCCAGGCAGGGTCCATTTGCCATGCCATTTTCGCTCAGACCTTGCAAATAAAAGACGATTATCTTTTGAAACGATCAATACCCCCACCGTCACGATGGGTTTTGCGAGCTGAAGGGCTTCAATTAACCCAAATTCTATCGAGGGAGTTATAATGTCTGCCATTTTTTTTAATATTTCCGGCGCGGCGTGCATGGCGATTTTAATGTCGCCCGCTTCAAAAAGAGCGACATCATTCAAATCGTCGCCCCCTACAATGGATACACCTTTAATTTGCTTAGCCTTTTTAAAGGCATTTAGCGCTGATCCCTTGTTGGCATCAGGGTGCGTTGCCTGACACACATAGTAATTAGGATTAAAAGGGTCGCGAATAGGGGGAGCGTGAAGTTTTAGCCGCTCTTCTACCTTTTTTGCTATCCTTTCGATCTCTTCTTTTTTTCCTATCCATTTAATAGCGGAAATTTGGTTCAAAGGCTTTTCTTGCCAGTTTTCCTGAAACCTATCTTTTCTACGGCTTAAATAATCCCTCATCTGAGGACTATATCTTTCAGGCTGCCAAAAGATACGGTCGTCCTCTTCAAACCCCCCGTACAATATAAAAGGGAGATCTTCTTCTTTTACAATCTCTTCGGCCGCATGCAGCAAATC
>CAZABG010000039.1:0-22497 GCA_964483465.1 uncultured bacterium | reverse complement strand
TTACTAGACGATGCCTACTTCATGGTGGCAAATGGATCAAGAAGGGAAGAAGACTTAGCCCACTTAAATGCCTATAAGATAAAGTTTGGAGTTAAAGTCACTCCAAGAGAGGAGATGATTCTTGCTTTACAGGGGCCTGATAGCGATAAATATTTTTCCCCTTTAAAAAAGCATACCTTTATCGAAGAAAATGGAATCGTCCGTTCAGCTACCGGATATACAGGAGAAAAAGGCTTTGAATTTTTTGGACCCAAAGAAAAGCTCATCCCCATCTGGGAAGAATTAATGGCAAAAGGGGTCAAGCCAGCGGGCTTAGGCGCGCGGGATATCTTGAGGCTGGAAATGGGCTACGCCTTATATGGTCATGAATTAAATGAAACTATCCGCCCCCAAGAAACAATAAGCTCCTGGGCCGTGAAGAATAAGCCCTACCTTGGAAAAAGCGATGCTAAAGAATGGTATTCTTCCGCGATCATTTTAAATGAGGCAGGTATTCCGCGCGAAAATTATCCCGTATTTAAGGGAGACGAAAATGTAGGGCATGTGACGTCGGGTGGATTTTCGCCCTTATTGCAAAAAGGGATTGCCTTAATCCGTACGAGATGTAAATTATCAGAAAAAGATCAGGTTGCCATTCAAATTCGAGGCAGCCAAGTGATCGGAACTATAACTCACACCCCATTAGTGAATTTATGAAATACACAGAAACGCATGAGTGGATTGAAATTGAAGCCAACGTTGGAACAGTAGGCATTACCCGCCATGCTGAAAAGCAGCTTGGCGATATCGTCTATGTAGAGCTTCCAAAAAAAGGCAAGGAAGTTAAAGCGGGAGAGGAAGTCGCTGTTTTGGAATCGACAAAAGCTGCGGCAGATATCTACACGCCTGTTTCAGGAACGATAATGGAAATTAACGAATCGTTGAAAACGCGGCCTGAATGGATTAATGAAGATCCAGAGAAAAGCGGTTGGATATATAAAATACAGCTTTCCGATCTTTTGGAAGTAGAAAAACTAATGGACGCCTCTTCTTACGAATTATTGATTAAGTAATGGATTACGCAGCAAACCAAAAAGATCAGATAGAAAAGCAGTTAAAATTCCTCGGCATCGCATCGATTGAGGAATTATATAAAGCCGTACCACCCTCTATCCGTCAACAGGCCCCTAAAGAAGATGACGGCCTCTCTGAAATGGAAGCTTTCCAAAAAATGGTAAGCCTTGGAAAGCAGAATACGTTCCCAGAATATAAGAATTATTTGGGGGGAGGAAGTTACGAGCATTATATCCCTGCACTCGTATCTTTTATCACACAAAAATCAGAGTTTTTGACAAGCTATACGCCTTATCAAGCGGAAGCCGCTCAAGGGTATCTTCAGGCCATGTTTGAGTATCAATCGGCCATTTGTACCTTAACACAAATGGATGTCGCGATCGGATCCGTTTATGATGGAGCGTCAGCCGTTAGCGAAGCGGTCCTCATGTCGCTGCGCGTTCATCCCGAAAGGCATAAGGTCATATTCGCATCCACATTGAATCCTCATTATCAAGGCGTAGTTGATCAATACGTAAAAGGTCTTAATATCCAATCCGTGTTCATTCCGACGCTTTCCGATAAACGAATAGATTTGGATGCCTTGAAAAAGCTAATCGATGGCAATACCGCATCCATCGTAATACAATCGCCAAACTATCTTGGTATCATTGAAGATATCAAACAAGTTGCCGAGCTAAAGAACGATTCACTTCTTATAATGGCTGCAAATCCGATGAGTTTTGGACTTTACGCCTCGCCAGGCGAACTTGGAGTTGATATTTCGGTGGGTGATACGCAGCCTTTTGGCATACCTCTTCAATTTGGGGGCCCTTACGCGGGCTACATAGCAACTAAAACGGCTTATATGCGCCAGCTTCCAGGCCGAATCGTAGGAGAGACGGTAGATACAAAAGGCCGGCGTGGATTTACCTTGGTTCTTCAGACTCGCGAACAGCACATACGCCGTGAGAAGGCGACTTCAAACATTTGCACCAATCAAGCGCTCATGTCTTTATCTACCCTGGTTTCACTCCTTTGGTATGGCAAAGAGGGCGTGCCAAAAGTAGCAAGGCTCAATTATGAACGAGCGATGTATTTAAAAACCGGATTAGAGAAGCTTGGCTTTAAAACGTATCCTGGACCTATTTTTAATGAGTTCTGGGTGGGGATCAATAATTTAAACCCCTTCAAACAGAAAAAAATTATTCCCGGCATCCCCTATCAAAACGGCCTGATTGCAGCGGTTACCGAAACAAAAACAATAGATGACCTTGATCAATACTTAAAAGTTGCCAAAGAGGTGCTATGAAAACGATTTTTGAAAAATCGGAGACAGGGCAGAAAGCCTATAGCCTTCCAAAATTTGCCGAAAAATTCAACCCTCCTTCTTCTTTACTTAGAAAAGCGCCTTTAGATCTTCCCGAAGTGTCCGAGCTTAATCTCACCCGCCATTTTTCGGCTTTATGCGAGCGCAACATGGCAATCGATAAAAATTTTTATCCGCTCGGCAGCTGTACCATGAAGTTCAATCCGCGAATTAATGAAAAAGCGGCGGCGTTGCCTGATTTTGTTAACACGCATCCTCTTGCTGACGCAGAACTTGTCCAAGGGAATTTAACCATCATTCGCGATTTGATTGCGTTTCTTGCCGATATCACCGGCTTTGCCGACGGTACGCTTCTTCCTAATGCCGGAGCGCAAGGAGAGTATGTTGGTATCCGTCTTATTCAAAGCTATCACCAAGCGCATCATCCTGAAAAAGACGAAATTCTTGTTCCCGACTCCGCCCACGGCACAAACCCCGCTTCTGCAAAAATGGCGGGATATAAAACTATTTCTCTTAAAACATCCCCCGAAGGCGACATTGATCTAGATGAACTTCGTTCAAAAGTGAATGCCAAGACCGCAGGTCTTATGCTCACGAATCCAAATACGCTCGGTCTTTTTAGCCCCAATATTCTTGAAATCGCTTCCATTCTTCATAAAGTTGACGCCCTTTTTTATTACGATGGAGCCAACTTGAATCCGATGCTTTGCTACGTGAAGCCGGGTGAAATGGGGTTTGATGTGATGCACATTAATTTGCATAAAACCTTTTCTACGCCTCATGGCGGAGGCGGTCCTGGTTCTGGCCCCGTTCTTTGCTCAGAAAAGCTTAAACCCTATCTTCCCATTCCCTGGATTTCGTCCGATCTAAAAATCGTTGAAGAAGATCCCCTATCGATGGGGCGAATTGCCTCTTTTCACGGCAACTTTGCGGTTTATCTTCGCGCCTATCAGTATTGTCTTCTACACGGCAAGAAAGGTTTACGCCGGCTGGGGGAGATTGCCGTATTAAATGCGAACTATCTTAAAAAGCATTTTGAGACGCTTTTCACCGTGCCCTACAAGGCTCCTTGCATGCACGAATTTGTGGTTCAAGCCGATCGTTTTTATCCCAATATAAAAGCGCTCGATATTGCCAAGCGGCTTCTCGATCATAACATTCATTCACCTACCGTTTATTTTCCCCAAATTGTTCGCGAGTGTCTTCTCATCGAGCCGACCGAAGCCGAATCGCTTTCTACGCTCGATAATTTTATCGAAGTGATTAAGAAGATTGTTCATGAGTGTCAGTTTGATCCTGAAATTGTAAAATCTGCCCCGCATACTTTATCTGTCACCAGGTTAGATGAGACTAAGGCTAATAGGGAGCTAAGGGTAAAACATTAGCAGTCGGGAACAAGTGTGCCCTTGTTCCCCGCTGCCCTCCTGCTTACTCTCGCTTCCTATAATCGGCTTCTCGCGAGCGGGGCCGTGTGCTACGCCCGGACAACACTGGCCCCCCTCGCGATAACCGATTCTAGTTTGCGATAGTAACCTGTAGTGTCGCTTCGCTCCTTGAATAACAGGCTCGCTGACGCTCGCTTGCGCCGTCCGAAGGCGGCTTAGTCGATTAGGGAATTGAGAGTTTAAACATATTCTGCGCTTATTTTCGCTTCCTATAATCGGCAGTAAGAAGGATGAAGGCAGAAGGCGGAAGGATGAATAGCAACAGATTGTGTCGCTTCGCTCCTTGAATAGCAGGCTCGATGTGTAGGGTGCCTTAATTTAACGAACGGTTCTCTGAATTGCTCTCTATTTTTACTAAAGGTTGATCGGTGGTGGCTGCGGGTTGTGCGGAAGGATTTGCGAGCTTGATGCCGGTAAATCCTTGAAAGGCCATGGACATGAGCCCCGTCATGATGAAGGTGATGGCCATGCCGCGGAGCGGCGACGGAATATTGGAAGTCGATAGCTTTTCGCGGATAGCCGCGATGAGGGCAATCGCAAGCCACCATCCCATGCCTGAACCAAAGACATAAACGAGGTTGGGAAAGAACGGATAGTCGCGCGTGACAGCGAAGAGGCAGGCTCCGAGAATGGCGCAATTAACGGCAATGAGCGGAAGGTAAAAGCCGAGAGTGTTGTAAAGAGCGGGCGATATGCGTTCGATAATAATTTCTAGCATCTGGGTAAAACCTGCGATGACGGAAATGAAGATAAGGAATTCAAGAAAACCAAGATCGATGGTAGACGCATTAAGGCCGATGGTGTTTAACCAGGCAAGAGCTCCCGGGCCTGTAATAAACTTGTGAACGCACCAGTTAAGGATTCCTGAAATAGTAAGAACGACAACAACGGCGACGCCGAGTCCATTTGCGGTTTTTAGCTTGGTGGAACAAGCAAGATAGGTGCACATGCCAAGAAAGTTGGCGAGCAGGAAGTTCTCAATAAATATCGCTTGAATGAGAAGGCCGAAAAGGTTAATTGGTTCATATAATCCCATCCACATATTATTAAGAGCTCCTTTTGCTAAATATGGCGTGCAGGGCGATCATTCCGCCGATAATGAAGAAGGCGGCAGGGGGTGAGACCATGAGGGCAAAGTTCTCGTACAAGTTGGGATTTTCGGCTGTGGCATACCAAGAAAGCGGAATGACTTGAATTCCAAAAAGTTGGCCGAAACCAAAAAGTTCTCGAATCGCGCTCACAATAAAAAGCACCCAGGCATAGCCCAGGCCTGCGCCAAGGCCGTCTAAAAAAGCAGGGGCCGGTTCAACGTTTTTAGCCATTCCTTCCGTTCGGCCCATAACGATGCAGTTTGTAATAATAAGACCCACAAATACAGAAAGCACTTTTGAGATGCTGAAGAAATAGGCCTGTAAAAACTGATCGATGATGATCACAAAAACCGAGATAATGGCAAGCTGCGTAATCATCCTCACGCTATCTGGCGTAATGTTACGAAGTAAAGATACGAAAAAGGAAGAAAAGGCCGTTACAAAAGATACAGACAGCCCCATCGTAAGTCCAACAGACAAACGATTTGTCACGCCAAGCGCGGAGCAGATTCCAAGTACGGCGACAAGAACCTGGTTGCCTCCCCAAATCTGGTTAGTAAAATAGCTTAGCGTCTTTGGTTTAGCGGGGGTCATTTTTTTGTCTCCGCCTGAAGTTTTAAAAAGAGGGGACGATAGCTTGAGAGGACATTCTTATACGCGTCAGTCACGCCGTTTCCTGTGAGAGTCGCGCCGGCCATTCCATCGACTGCGCTTCTCGCTTTTGGCGAATCTCCAAGCACTTCCGACACTTTGCCTTTAACGACAGTAATGCCAAGAGGCGCGGTTTTAAAATCGGTCGATCCGTCAGGATTTGTCAGAAAGATTTTTTTTCCGGGGAATAAATCTTGCCAGGGAGCTTCAGTGATGTTAGCTCCAAGGCCCGGTGTCTCTTTTTGATCATACCAGGAAATCCCTATCACCGTGTCCGCATCAGGCGCGATGGCAATATAGCCGTAAATCGCATCCCATAATCCGTATCCGTTTACAGGAATGACATATCCGATCGGATCTTTACTTGGGCCGCCGTTTGGCATAATTTCGTAAAATAGTTTCCAAGGTTCTTTGTAATAACCCGATTTTCTGTAATCGCTTAAGTATTTATTTTCATCAAGCCCGAGTTCCTTAAAGGTTTTTATCTCCCCTTTACTATTTGTTAAATAGGGAAGGAGCCTTTTTTGGTAAACATCGAGTATTTCTTGATTCGTCGCGAATACAGGCTTATCGGCGGGAACTAAAATGCCGTTTTCGTATTTAGCGGGAACTATTTCGCCTTGTTCATTCTTAATAATAAAGTAGCCGTTTGAATCAAAAAGCTTGGCTGCGATCATCATCTGTTTGGATCGATCAAGGTCTTTTGCAAGTTCTTTCGGCTCAGCCAAAGCCGATGCGAGAATGGAGAGGATGACGGCGCAAATTACGCTTAAAACAACCATGAATACAATGGTTTGATAAGGGCTATATTCTTTAGGCCGCTTTTGTTCTGACAAGACGAGCCCTCCTCTTCGTGTAATTCATCGCTACGTAATAGTCGATAAGAGGTGCAAATACATTTCCCATAAGGACCGCGAGCATCACGCCTTCTGGATACGCCGGATTAATTACGCGGATAACAATCGCTACAAGACCAATAAAAATGCCATAAATCCATTTGCTTGCGTTTAGGCTTGGAGATGAAACAGGATCGGTTGCCATAAATACAAGTCCGAAAGCAAGGCCGCCAAGGAGAAGGTGTTTATAAGCAGGAAAGCCGAATTCCGCAGGCAAGTATGCGCCCCCTCCTTCTGCCAAAAGGCGCGACCCCCATTCAAATGCGGACGCTGTCGCAAAAGCGCCGATTATGACAGCTAGCATGGTTCTCCAAGAAGCGATTCCCGTTACGATTAAAAAAATGGCGCCGAGGAGGCAGGCAAGCGTCGAAGTTTCTCCCATGCATCCGAGCTTATTTCCTAAGAAAAATCCCCAGTCGGAATTAAGGGGTCCGATCCCATAGTTTAAAGCGGAAAAATGGTACGCCTCATCAAAATATCCAGGAGAAAGGCCGAGGCCTCCATCGTTTGTCGCCGACGTAACAAAATTCTTTAGCTGGTCCAGGTTTAACGATCCAAGCAATTGTTCAGGATGATGAGCATGCCATACGGTAAAATGCTCTTCGATTGCAGGGAAGGTGGGTACTTTATCGCCAAGGTTATTGGTTGCGATCGCATCGATGTGCAGTTTTTTGATTTCGGGAGGAACATTGAAAACATTTAAGCGTGTAGCTTGCGTGTAGGCATCAAGAGAGTTCGTTCCTGCTTCTTGATTCATCTTAACCAAGCTTTCACGAACCGCTGTTGGATTTGATCCTGCCCATACGTTGCCGGTCATTCTGCCCGGGAAAGTAAAAAAGAGAAAGGCGCGGCAGGCCATAGCCGGATTCACGATATTCATGCCCGATCCGCCAAAAACTTCCTTCCCTAAGACAACTCCTGCGGCAACGCCAACTGCGGTCATCCAATAAGGGATTGTTGGGGGAAGGATTAAAGCGTAAAGGATGCCTGTGACTAGAAAGCCTTCAGAAATTTCGTGGTCTCTTGCGCACGCAAAGAGGGCTTCGCAAATACCTCCCACCCCATAAGAGACAATGGCAATAGGGATAAAGGTCGAAAGGCCAAGCCATAATATGCTTTGGTAGCGGTCGTCTTTAAGGGCGAAAGAAAGGTAGGAATTTAACGAGTTGCTTGCGTCAAGAAATTCATTCATTAGCCGATAGTCGCCAGATGAGTAAACAAAATTTTGAATCCCCGTATTCCAAATAGCCATCAAAATGCAGGGGATGAGGGCTACAACTACGAGAATCATCCAACGTTTGATATCAACTGCGTCCCTGATATGGGGGCCTTTTTTGGTATTAAGCGGAGCCTCATAAAGGAATGTGTCTCCCGCTGTGATCAACGGCTTGAGTTTATGGAGCGGTTTGCCCGGTTCAGTCAGCTTTAGTTGAAAGTCAAGAAATCGGCGTAACATAAGACTCCGAAAACTAACATATTCAAGCTAAAATTTAAAGTATTTTGGATCGACAAATATGGGAGCAAGCCCTTAAAATTATATATCAGTATGCCTAAAAAATGGTTTTTAATTTTACCCTTCATTTTACTTGGAATTTTCCTATTTCAAAATTGGATTATTTCATCGGCAGTACAATATTCTTTTGTCCATAAATTGGAGACTGTTCTTGATTCACAAGTGTCCTACAGCAGCGTTGAACGGTCAGGATCTACGGTTACATTTAAAGGGCTTACTGCAAAAAAGGGTGAAAAAAACGTATTAGAAGCCAAAGAGATTTTAGTCGATTATGATTTAAAATGGTTTGAGAGAGAGCTTCAGGTTCATATTAAAGCTGTAGAGCCTATTGTTCTTTTACCGAACGAACCTTTAAAAGTCCCTGAGCCTTCCCCGACAAAATACTATACGGTTAAAACAAGCCTGGAAGTTGTTCATGGGGTGTGGGGCACAAGGAAAGGGATCGTTCTCTTTCAAATGGAGACTGAGCCCAATTTAAAAATTGAATTTGGCGAAAGCAGTATTGTTAAAAAGGACAACGGCTGGGATTTAAACCTCGTCGAATTTCCTCTTGATGCCGTGAATCAGGTCTTGGGTCTTTTCGGCCACTCAAGATGGGAAAATATTAGCGGTACTGCTAACGGACAGATTTTTGCCTCTTTTCCCGATAATTTAAGTCCGACAGCCCAAGGCGCGCTTACCCTTGAAAATCTTGCCTATTCGTCAGGCAGAAACCGGGCGGCAATTTCAAAAGTTGTTTTGACCTTGGATAAGGTGGATCCCGTCCCCTCTTCTCATCCTCTATTACACGGAAAGCTCGATTTTAAAGGCGCACATGTTTCAGGGTGGCAGAACGATCTCGCTTTTGAAATGAAAGATCTTGATGGCTTCATTGCACTGAACAAAGAAGATGAAATCACGATTAAATTCTCAGGGATCGAATCCATCGAAGGCGACCATAAAATTATTGATGCCAATTTCTTGGTTGAGCTGAACCGTCTCGAAAAAATTTCTGTGACAGGCTCTTTAAAAAGCAAAAGCGATCGAAAGGGCGAATCTGAAGTTACGATAAAGGCTCGCGATATTGGAGCCCCTTACAGTTTAAGCGAAGTTTATCTCAAAAATTTTGGCCTGTTTGAATACGCGATTGTCGATAAGGTCGTAAACCGTATATCGAACGATCTCCCTTCAATTGATTTTAAGACAGGGATTATTGACGGCTCTTTCAAAGTCGCAACCCATAATTTTGAGCCCTCTCAAATTTCTGCAGAAAACCTATCGGTCCGTAACCTTAAAGTGCATTTAAGAGAATGGGATCTGACTGCCTACGCGCAAAGCGTGGCCGGATTTTTTAAAATCGATTTGCTGGATAAAGAGCCGAAAGAAAACCTTCAAGGCGAACTCATCATTGTAAATGGCGACTTAACTTTCCATTCGCTTCCTCAAGAACTTTCCCATTTTTCCAATATCCAGACGAAAATCAACGTGGTAAACGGCAAACTGCAAAAATCGGTTGCGTCTGTCATGCTCTTCGGCTTGAAAGGATCTGCTCAAATCGATTGGTTAAAAAGCGATTCGCTCGCGGAACTTCGATTTGAAGGGACGGGTCAAGAGATTGCGAAAGTGATGCCGGAGAGGGTCGCGAAAGGTATCGCGCGCCACTTGAGTGAAGATAAGGTTGTTATCGACATGAAGGTTGCCGATGCGGTCGGCGCCTTAAGATTTAAGGGACAGGCCCGCTCTTTTACAAAGTTTAATCAGTTAAGCCAAGAACTTGACTTTGGCTTTGATGTTAAAAAAGGGGTTACAGTTTTAGATGATGAAGAGGAAGAACTCTTCTTTAATAAAGTCGCCCTTGATCTATACAATGAAACATTTCCTTCGCCTTTTCTTGGAGCTGGCCGTGCATTTGGTATAACCCTTCTTAGTCAGTCCGGCTTTGAGGGTTTGAATATTACAAATGGCTGGCTTAACGGGAAGAATATCAATCTTGAAAAATACATTAGCCCCTTTCTATTCCCTAAAGAAGAAAATCTCGTTTTAAAAGGGCTTGCCGATATACAAGGCGAATTCGATTTGAATGGGATGAAAATCAATTATACGGGAAAAGATTTATCTCTTGAAAATGGACATCTCTTAATACGGGCCCCTCAGATTATAAAGGCGGGCGTTCATCGAGTCGACTTCAAAAGCCGCAAGCATTTAGGAACGCTTAACCTTGATAACGCCACTTATCTCGATAAAGAGAAAGGGCTTTTCTTTAGTAATATGGAAGGCGAGCTCACCTTCTTTGAAAAAATTATCTACATTAACCCGCTAAAAGGCGACGCGGGCGAATTAAAGTTTATTGGCGATTTATTGATCGATTATTCAGATCCGGCTGATGGCGTCTTTGATTTAGTCCTACAGGCAGACGAGCTTTATGGGCCCTATTCGCAGGCGGCCGAACTGTTAAAGAAAGTTGATCCAAAACTCTTTTTGACCGATATCCCGCTCGAAGGATTTTTTAAAATTAAAGATAGAAGTCTTTTGAAATTTCACTTTTTTCCTAAAGAATATGAGTGGGACGCAAAGGTTTCAGGCATTTTGACGGAAGGCGATCTTCGCTTTAAAGACTACGATACGGTTGGTAAAGATATTAGCTTGCAGTTTTCTTACGATAAGGGTGAAAAGAACCTAATTTTTGAAGATTTAAACGGCCTTTTGCTTATCGGAGATCCTGAGCATGCGGAAAAATATACGTTCGAATCTGAGCGATTTGGTTTCCACGATTTTGATCGGCTAGACGGCTTTTTTGATTTTGCTGTGAATGATTTGAAAGGGGAAATCGGGCGTTTAAAAGGAAAGATCGGAAAAGAGGGAGAAACGACAAAGATCGAATTTGATAAGCCTCTTTGTCATTTTGGACAGCTTAAATGCAATGAACTCGATTTGTCGATTGACGACACCAATACGGTTACCGATTTCAAACTTACTTCTAATTTTAGATTATCGACACTCGTACACGAACTTAGCCGTTTTTCAAAAACAGGTCTTTTCTTTGTTCCTACCGCTTTAATGCAGAAAGTGGGCGATCTAAATGCTTCGAGTGGCGATGTAAGAGTCGAG
This sequence comes from uncultured bacterium, assembly GCA_964483465.1. Taxonomy (GTDB): domain Bacteria; phylum Chlamydiota; class Chlamydiia; order Chlamydiales; family Parachlamydiaceae; genus CAZABG01. The sequence continues at coordinate 11,452 of CAZABG010000039.1, read as the reverse complement.
CTTGGATATAAAGGCGATTTTGGCCATTTCACCTTCAATGTCGAGGGAGAGGATTTAAGCCTTAACGATCATTTCTTTAAAAAAGTTTCCATTACGGGCGAGAAAAAGGGGAGCGCCTGGACCATTAACGACCTAAAAGCAGATGAATTGAGCCTTTCGCTCGATGTGCTGAAAGAAGGCAAAAAATGGAAAATCAATCATTTTGGATTTAAAAAAGGGAACTTTCTTTTAGCAGGACTTAAAGGGGAATGGGAAGAAGATAGCCCGCGTACAGAAGCGGAACTTGCGTTTTTAGAAATTGATTTGGATCATTTGAAAGAAGTTCCGGAAGCGGAGCGCTTTATCGCTCAATATGGACCAGAAGGTGTCTTTAAGGGCGGGGGAAGCGTTGTTTGGGATGAAAATAATCTGCGCTTTAAAATAAAGGGCAAGCTTCAGGATTTTCATTTAAAGGGAGTCGGTTATGAAAATGACGCTCCATTTGAAGGAGAGTGGATATTTGGCGAAGAATGGACCGTTTCGCAATTGCGTTTAAAACCCATTAATCCATTAGAAAGAAGCCAAAGCGCCCAGTTAACCATTGAAAAAGGGCGCTATGACTCTAAGACAAATGAACTTGACTTGTGTCCGTTGAAATTTGAAGTAGATGTTGGATCTCTTCCCTGGTTTGTGAAGTTTGTGAATGAGTGGGGCGATTTAAATGAATCGCCAAATCGGGATAAAGCGCTTTCTGAAATTAAAAATGAAGGAACGCTTGCGGGCCAAGTGGTCATCAATCAGAAGGAAGGGGAAAAGAGCTGCATCATTACCCTTGCGGATGGCTATTACCAGCTTGATGGACAGACCTATTATCTCAAGTCGCCGCAGATAGAACTCATTCCCGAAGAAATTAAGGCCGTTACGCAGCTTGTTAAGGGGAATGCTCTCTTATGGGTGTTAATGCGAACACGCGCTCCCGACTACGATCAAGGGGTTTTTGTCATTGCCGATGGAAGTTATGTTGAGCATGAGCCGATCACGGTAAAATGGAATAACCGTTCCGGTTTCTTAATGCTTGAAGAGATCAAAGGATCTGCGCAAGGCCTTTCATTCAATTTAAAAGAAGCCGGCTCTACGCCCGAGATGCTCTTTTTACAAGGCGAAATCGGTTTTGACGGCAATCAGGCTCGAGAGCTATTAAAGCCTGAGCATTTAGAAAAAATAACCGCATTTGAAATTGGCAACGGCTATACTTTAAGCGGCATTTTCGCCATCGCTCGCGAAGGGGAAAAATACGCATTTGAAGGAGACATTTATGGAAATGATGTCGAAATCAAAGGCTATAGGTTCGATCAGCTGCATGGTTCTATTAAGGCAAATGAAACCCTTCAGGTAGTTAAAAACCTGACGTTCCATGACGAAGCGGGCTACATCTTTATTCCAGATATCCGGATTGATCATACTCCGCCCGGATCCCTTTCGATCCCAAAAGTGGAAGTCGTTGATTTACGTCCAAGCCTCCTTTTTGATGTCGGCAAAGGGCGTCCAAAAGAGCAGAAACCTTTCTTAATACGGCAACTCAATATAGCCGATATATCGGCCTCTCCTCTTACCGTTGAAAATTTAACGGGTAAAGGCTCGTTCTATTTTGTGAACCCGGTTAAGAAGAATTTGCATAACACTATTTTCAAACTGCCGGCGGAAATTTTATCGCGTATTGGTATAGACCTAATCGCTTTAACTCCAGTCTCCGGCCAAGTTATTTTTGAGCTAGGCGATGGGCGTGTCAACTTGCATAAATTTAAAGATGTATATAGCGACGGAAAGCTATCTAAATTTTATCTGTCATCCGACGTGCCCTCATCGATTAGCTATGAAGGCAAATTGAATATGCATGTCAAAATGAAGCAGTACACGCTGCTTTTTAAATTGGCAGAGCTTCTGACATTCCATATCGAAGGAACGCTCGCAAAACCAACCTACTCATTACGTAAACAAGGCAAAGAAGAGATTCACATTGATGAAATCGTGGAAAACTAAACTAATTGTTATCGCTCTAATCCTAGTGATGCCATTTCTCGCGATTAGGGTTTGGTATAAACTCACCGATAATTTTTATGTCGAAGGCATTCAAAATGAGTTTCCCTTCCATCCCGAATGGGAGGTGATCCCTCCAAGCCCTGCAATGCTTGCGGATATAAAAGATTCCATCAAAGAGCCTTTAACGTATCTCAATAAAGGTGCGCAAGTCTTTGCTTTTCAAACCGCGAACGGCAAATATGTTTTGAAATTCTTTAAATTTAAACACTCAAAACCCTCCTATTTTGTAGAAGTCCTTCCTCCGATTCCGCCCTTTAAAGAATATAAAGAAGCGAAGCGCGTCAAAAAACTCGATAAGATATTCCTGCTATTCAAGGGGCATGTTGACGCCTATAACTATGATAAAGAAGATACAGGCCTTGTCTATTTGCATCTAAACAAGACGAAAGGGCTTGATACTACCATCACGATTAAAGATAAACTAGGCCGCGAATTTCGCATCCCTCTTGATGAAACGGTCTATGTGGTACAGAAAAAAGGGATTGTCTTAAGAGATGCCCTCAAAGAGAGTTTGAATAAGGGCGATACAAAAAAAGCTACAGAGCAATTAAACAGTATTATTGACCTTTATTTTCGAGAATACAAGAAAGGCATTTACGACTGCGACCACGGCTTTGATCATAACACCGGCTTTACCTATGAAGGAAACGCTTTCCGCTTTGATGTAGGCAAGTCTTGCTATGGCGAAGAGTATAAATCAAAAGCCTTCATGGCAAAAGACATGGAAAAAGTGCTTCAGATGATGAGCGAATGGTTAAGAAATCACTATAAAAAGTACGAACTCGAAATCATGCAAGAAGTGCGTAAGCACGTCAATAACCACTTGAATTCACAATAAAAAAAAATTTTAAACAGGATCATTTTATGCAGGCAAGACCTGCATAAAATGGCAGGATCCCGCCTGTCGGCGGGGCAGGATCGGCGCTAATCGCGCCGGCAGGATAAGCAACTCTATTGAAATTCACGATGAAACAAATCCATTTCGTTAACAGTTTTGTTATTCGCCATAACTTATTATGCTATACCCTTCAGCGAGATTTATCGTGATGTGGGATGTGTTTTTTCCGAAGTTTTGTTTGGGATGCGATAAGCGATTGAATGCGAATGAGAAGCTTGCTTGCCCCTCCTGTCTTGAACTCTTAAGTGAATTTGAAGCGCCTTATGCCCTAACTCCTTATTATTTTACTCTGCCGCTTTGGGAAAAGAAGGGAATGCCAGAAAATTGGCTTTATTTTCTATTGCAGGGCAAGACTTTTATCGCAGATATCTTTGCTGCGCTCATTGTATATCGTTACAGCCAGTACGAGCTAGATGTGCCTGAAGCGATTACTTACATCCCCACCAAGCCTTATCTAAAATGGTCGCAAGGTTTTTGCGCTAAAAGAAGAGTTGCCGAAGCGGCCGCAAGTTTATTTCAAGTTCCCTGTAGAAAAACATTGAGATGGGAAGGCGATGAGTTGGTGGCGGTAGGTGTGAATGAAAAAAGGCTCCTTGTCATTGAAACGCATAACGATGATGAACTTTCCTGGGGCGGCATTGAGCTTGAAAAACGGGAATTGATGGGGGCTATTATAACCACTTCATCCGATGAAACAAATAAAACATGCCCGACGCCAAGATGAGCATAATGCTTGTCAGAAAAAAAAATCCGGAAGGAGCATGAAGGCCTGGCATAAAATCAAAGTTCATCCCATAAACCGAGGCGACAAAGGTAAGGGGAACGAAGATTGTAGAAACGATCGTTAAAACCTTGATGATTTCATTTAATTTAAGGGAGTTGCTTGAAAGGTAGATATCAAGCATGCCTGCCAGGACCTCCCTAAACCCTTCCAATGTTTCAACAAGCTGGATGGTATGATCATGTACGTCATGCAAAAAGAATCGGGTATGATCGGTGATAAGGTGCATGTCGCGCCTTTCCATGGTACTTACTACTTCCCGAAGAGGCCAAACGTTCTTTTTTAAGACCGCAAGCTCTCTTCTTGAAACTTGCAGCTGATGCAAGAGCTTAGGTGTAGGATTGTCAGTTAATTCCGCTTCAAACGCTTCAAGTTCGTCATCGACCTTTTCAACCACGGAGTAGGTTTTATCTACGACATAATCGAGTAAGGCATAGGCTAAATAGTCTGCCCCATAATCACGCATCCTTGAACCATCTTTTTTGATTCGATCGCGAATTGGCTGAAAAAGATCATCCGAATGTTCAAGAAAAGAAATGAGGTAGCTTCTTCCTAAGACAATGCTGATCTGTTCATCTTCAAGCTTGCCATTTTCTTTTTTGAATAGGCGAACGACGATATAAAGATAATCCTTGTAGTCTTCGCATTTAGGCCGCTGCGTGGGATTTAATATATCTTCCATCACTAAGGGATTAAGTTTGAATTGATGGCCGATCTTTTCAATAACGCTTGGATCATTAAGGCCGGTTACATTGATCCATGTGACCGTTGGATGTTCAATAAGCTCTAAACATTCTTCTAGTGTTGCGTTGGGACGATCGATAACTTCTTGCGCATTGTAGTCAATAAGATGGAATTTAACTTCCTGGGAAGACGGCTCTCCCGTGTAAACAAGAAATCCCGGAGGCGCTCCGGTTTTTTTCTTTCGTTTACGGAAGAGTTTCGACATTCTCTCCTTATAGCTTTTTTTTTCTTTTGGAAAACTTCAAAATCGTGCCCGTACCCACGTGCGTGCCCGTGCCTGCTTTTAAAATCGTTTAGATTTAGTATTTTACATTAAGAATTCGTTACAGGCAGGGCAAAATGCATATTTTAGAATTTCAAGTTTCGATGTTCCTGCGGATCATGCCCACTTGGCGTCTAAGCTGCTCATCTTCTTGAAGTTTTTTTTCAATCGTTTTGCACGCATGCAAAATGGTCGAGTGCGTTTTACCAAAAGATTCGCCGATAACCATTAACGAACCATCAATAAGCAATTTCGCAAGATACATGGCTACCTGGCGGGGAAGAGCGACATCTTTTGTGCGAGATGAACCGCGTAGATCGCTTACTTTTACCTGGAAAATGGTCGCGACGCTTTTTAGAATCTCTTCAACCGATACTTTTCTTTTCGGAGCATCCTTGAGCATTTCTTTTAGCGTTTTTTCGACAAGCTCTTCGGTAATATTTAAATTTAGAAGACGGGAATGAGCGGAAAGGCGATTGATTGCGCCTTCTAGCTGACGAACGTTATTGTAGATATGTTCCGCAATATAGAACGCCACTTTGTGCGGAATCTGAATCCCTTTTTGCTCTGCCTTATGCTGGAGGATAGCAACACGGGTTTCAAGTTCTGGTACCCCGATATGGGCAACAAGGCCGCACTCAAGCCTCGCACTCATCCTTTCGGAGAGCTTGAGGTGAGCCGGCGGTTTGTCGGAGGTTATGACAATTTGTTTCTGCTGGTTGATCAACGTTTCAAAGGTGTTGGTCAACTCTTCTTCGAAATTCATCCGGTTCTGTAAAAATTGGATATCGTCGACTAGGAGGATATCGACTTCTGAGCGATAGAACCGTTTCATCTTATCGATCGTTTTATTGCGAAGGCTGTCTACAAGTTCATTGATAAAGGCTTCTGTCGTGATGCAATGAACGCGGAGTTTTTTGTGGTTTTCACGAATATAATGGCCGATCGAATGGAGGATATGGGTTTTTCCAAGTCCCACGCCGCCATGAATAAAAAGAGGATTATACGATTGGCCGGGCCGGGCGGCGACGCCCATGGCAGCCGATTTTACGAATTGATTTGCCGGACCTTCGATAAAGGTATCGAAGCGGTAATGATTGTTAAGCTTTAATTCATAAGGACTTACTTCGATTTTTACATCAGCCGATGGAGATTTTGGCTGGGGTGCCGCCATCTCTTTTTTCTTAGGAACCGCAACATTGAACTGAATGTTCGGCTCTCCGTCAGCTCCAACAGGTAAAAATGATTTTAACTCCCGCATGAAGTTTGAAAGAAGGTATTCTTTCACGAAAATATTAGGGATTTCGAGAATAATAGCTTCGCCGTCGTTTTCAACAACTACTATAGGTTCAAGCCAGTTGCCAAAAGCCGTCGGTGTCGTTCTCTTTTTGACAAAGTCTAAAAACTGAGCCCATGCTTCCTGATGAGAAAGGCTAAGCATTATTTAATTTCCTTATTATGAACATTCTTTCCACACACTCGAATAGGGGTGTTTCGGCGGTAGACTCTATCATTCAAAATGAAAAGCAGGCAAGGGAATTATCGTTGCGTGTTGATAAGCTATTGATTTTAAACGTTCTTTTTTTGAACATGATTTCATGTATGCAAGACAATCGATTGATCAAAATGATATAGAAGCTGTAGCTCAGTCGCTTAAAGGCGACCTCATTACTAGAGGGCCTCAGGTTGAGGCATTTGAAAAAGGACTAAAGGAACTTTGCGGAGCTACCTATTGTGTAGTTATGAACAGCGGTTCAACTGCGCTTGAAGCGGCCTACTTTGCCGCCGACGCGAACAGCGCTGACCGGTTAATTACAACGCCAAATACTTTCATTTCAACCATAGGCCGCGGCGTAGAGCGTGGAATGACGCCGGTATTCGTGGATATAGATCCATCGACCGGCAACCTTAATCTGGATCTTCTTAAAGATAATTTAGACTTTCAGTCTACTCGTGGAAGGCTTTTTATCGTTCCTGTCCATTTTGCGGGGATCGCAGTGGACATGAAATCAATTAGTGATTCTTTAAAGAATCCTGACGCGATAATAATTGAAGACGCGGCTCATGCGATAGGCTCTTATTACCCGAGCGGAGAACGAGTTGGTTCCTGCACCTATTCTGATATGACGGTGTTGAGTTTTCATCCGGCGAAGACAATGACGACAGGTGAAGGCGGAGCCGTATTAACAAATAGCGAATCGCTTTATCAAAAACTTCTAGACTTTCGCAATAACGGAATTCGCCGTAAATCGCATTGGGAATATGACTGCGTCTCTTATTCCGGCAATTATCATATGAACGAAATGCAAGCGGCACTTGGCGTCAGTCAATTGAAGCGGCTAGAAAAATTTATCGAGAAAAGACGCGCGCTTGTAAAAAGATATCGAGAAAAATTGAAAGGCGTTGATGGGATCACGCTCTTTTCTGAAAAACCTGATGATTACACAGCCTACCACTTAATGGTGCTTCAAATCGATATGAACCGTTTTGGCATCGATAGAACATCCCTTATCCAAAAATTAAAAGAAGAAAACATCGGAACTCAGTTTCATTACATCCCTCTTTATCGCCATCCCGTCCTTGAAAATGCTGTCGGAGATCTCACTTCTTATTTTCCTCATATGGAGAAGTATTACCAAGAAGCCCTTTCCTTCCCTCTCTACTATGATTTAGAGCCGGAAGAGGTTGACAGAATCGTAAACACTTTAAAGCGGATATTAAAAATATGAATGGCATCAATAAATTTTTATTCGAATCGACGGCGATCGCCCTCGGTATCGCTTCCACCGCTGCTCTTTTGAATAATCATGCGTTCGATATTTTACTATTTCTTATCACCTTCTTAGCGCTGGCTATCGCGCTATATGAAGATGAGTCGATGCCAATTGTTATATTAAAATTTATAGTCGCGACCGGACTTGTTTTCTTTTATCCGATCCCAGGCCTTTTTTATCTTATCGCGATCTCTTTGCCCTTTTTTACAAAGGATCCGATTATACTTTCGCTTAAAGGACTTTTATTTCCCCTGTTCGCATTGACACTTCGTGGAGGAGAGTTTCTTTTTACGAGAGAATCGATAAGCTATGCTTTTGCCATGTTCGGCGCCTATATGATCCTTTTAAAACCGGACGACAAAAGAGTGGCGTTTGGGGGATTAATCATCTCGATTGTTGCATCCGCTACGCTCAAATCCTTTATATTCCTCTTTCCTGCGCAGTTAATCTTAATTTTTACCTTGTTCCAGGCGCCAACCCAGGTTGTCCAAGTCACCGCCCTCGTATATCTTATCATCACGAGCTTCAGCGGCTTCTGCCTCTATATTTTCCCCTATATAAAATCCATTAACGATCAATTAATAAGATGGTTAACTCCTTAACTGCCCTTCATCCTGCTCGTGAAGATTACTTTAAAACACACGAAGGTAGGATTGTTAAGTTGCAATCAGTTGTTAGAGGCTGGTTGCTTAGGTGTGAAATTGCCCCTGAACGTAATTTTTTAAAAAGCATCAACTTTTCCAATCTAGAAGAGTATGAACAAGCAGAGGGCAGCGAAGTCTATTTCCTTGATAAGTTTGTTATAAAAACAAGAACAAATTGTCGTGAAGATTATGCCGCTTACCATGAAGCAAAAACACTTTGTAAAAAAGAGGGGTTAAATTTACTCGCCGTACCTTCTTGCAGGGTATATAAGAATCATATTATTGAAGATCGTTTACCTTTGACACCAAGTTTTAAAGAGCAAATTGGCCTCTATATTGAAAATGCGCATACATTTAATACAGCTGTTGTGCAATTTATCACGTTTTATTTTCAATCGAAGCTTTATGATATTGTTGGCGGCAGCGCACATCCATATCAGGTATCAACAAATGCGCGCATTCCGCGGTATGACAATATTTGTTTTTTTATTGAAAAGGGAATGGGCAAAATCGCCCTTGTTGATCTCGAAAAATTTCAAATATATAAAGATTGGTATACACGCGATTTGGATGTTTGTTTAAATGAGCTGATTACTTTGTTTCCTTATCACTTTGACCTTATCATTTCCGAGTTTAAAGAGCGTTTTCCGGGCTATGCCGTTCCTATAGGACAATGCAAAGATTTGCAAAATCAAATACTTGCCTATTTTGATGCGGTTTATTTTCAGCACAAATCTTTTACTTTGTCTAAAGGTGTTACTCTAAAAACGCCAAAGTCCGGTCAAATTTCCTTAACTCCTAAAGAGCTTGCCGAAATTGCAAATAAGACGGGTAAAACTGAAGATAAAGTCTTATCAACAGTGTTATTATTAAATAGGGGTATCTCTTGTATCCAGCCCTGCCAAGCGTGGGCAGAGTTGTTATCGAAAAGATCGCTTATTTTGGATCATGATAAAGTCGACATTCAGATTTTAAAGGAGCTAAGGGATAGAAAACATATCGCTTATTACGCAAGCTATGGAGCGGTTGCTATTCATCTTTAAGCCGACTTTAAATAGTCGGCTTAATAAAGTTATCTTTTTAGATAGTTATTGCTTTCTTGCTGAAACTCTTTCATTTCTTGATTCTCTTCCGCTTCGCTTGAGTCTAATGGAATCGCGTAGGTGTCCGTTTCATCGGTTTGATCTTGGAAGTGAATGGGGCCTTGGTCTGCGCTAAGTGCAGCAAAAAACATTGAAAGGAGAAAAAATTTTTTCATTTGGTAAATTCCATTTTTAATTCAAAAAAAACTTAGCAGGGAGTTTCATTAAATTCAACGTATGCGTGTGTGAGTTCATGCGGCTTTTTTTTGACAGTGAGACCAGTGAGAGGCTCATAATTCAAAATTAAGAGAGTAAGAAAACTCTCAATATTCTCATATTGTTTCTCACTGGTCTCACTGTTGAAAAAAAGCCGTTAGCTAACGAATCAGCAGCTAACGAATTAGCTGTAGGCCATGATGAGCGCGCGGGCGACGCTTGCGATTTGAGGATTGTTTTCGTTCTTTAAGATGTTGGCAAGTTTTAAGCCTTCTTCTTTTTTACCTAGCATGAAGAGGGCTTTTGCCAAATTCAGAAGGGTAGGCGCATGATCGGCTTCAAGTTTTAGCGCTTTATCAAAGCACTTGATTGCTTTCGCCGGGTTGCCAAGCTGAACATAGAGCGCGCCAAGTGTTTGCGCATCGTAGGCAGATTCGGGATCTAGTATGGTTAGCGCTTCAAAAAGATCGAGAGCGATATCGTACTTGCCTTGCCGAATATAGGCATAAGCCGCGATCCTAATCTCGTCCATCGATTCAGGCGTCCACTTGATTCTCTCACGCCAATTTACCATGTTCATCCTTGTAAAAACTGTCCAAGCCTGCCGACAATGTAGGACAGCATGCTATTGATTTTGTCGATTTGGTTAAAGCAGCGAAGTAAAATGGCCTTTTCTTTTTCTTCTTCAGGAGACGAGCAAGCCGTTTCGGCGATGTCGTCATAAAGCTTTTCTTGATCTTCAGATGATCCAAGGGTCGGTAAAAAGCGGGAAAACGAAAAGGGAGATCGTCTTTGCGAATAATAATATTTCGGAGCGTAGAAATAAGCCCAGACGGAAGGGTAAATATCGGTCGGAAAGATCAAAGATAGCTGTTCCGGCGTGGGGATATTGGTAACCATTTGAACTTGGGATTGGACGGCCTGAGCCTGGTTCAATCTCCATTCGGCATCAACCCCTTCTACGAGCATTTGCCTTAAAGCATATGAACTATGAACAGAAATATCGAGTTTATCAATTGTAACTGGCATACTTTTATATTATCATATCATAGAGTAATTTGGCATGTCCTACCCCCATAAAAGCGTCCTTCTTAATGAAACCTTGGAAATCTTTAAGGATAAACCCCTTAAAGTATTTATTGATGCCACTCTTGGCGCAGGAGGGCATTCCGAAGCTATTTTTCATGCCCACCCCGAGCTTAAAAAACTAATTGGAATAGACCAGGACCAAGAGGCTATAGCGATCGCAAAAGAGCGTCTAAAACAGGCTCCTTTGCATATAATCTATAATAATTTTGCAAAAGCCCCCCTCGAAAAAGCCGATGGAATTTTAGCCGATATCGGCGTCTCTTCCATGCAGCTAGACAGGCCTGAAAAAGGCTTTAGCTTTAGATTTGAGGGTCCTCTTGATATGAGGATGGATGCCTCCAACCCAGTAACTGCTGCCAATATCGTAAATGAATGGGAAGAGCGCGACCTTGCTCGATTGTTCAGAGATTACGGAGAAGAAAAACGATTTAGGGATGCCGCAAGAGCGATTGTCAAAAACCGACCCTTTAATACGACAAAAGAGCTGCATGCTTGCCTAGAAAAAGCCTTATACAACCCTAAATTAAAAATCGATCCGGCGACGAGGGTCTTTCAGGCCTTAAGAATCCAGGTTAACGATGAACTTAATGTGCTTAAAGCCTTTATTCCGAGAGCGATAGAAGCTTTAAATCCGGGTGGAGTTTTAGCGATTATCACTTTTCATAGTTTGGAAGATAGAATTGTAAAACACATGTTTCGCGATTTTGCGAGCGATAAAGTGTCGACATCGGGAATCGGAGGGATGTTTTTAGAGAAAATACCTGAAGTCAAGCTGTTAACTCGCGGAATTGTTGCGTCAGATGAAGAGATACGGTTGAATCCTAGAAGCCGTTCCGCTACATTGCGTGCTGTAGAAAAGTTGGAAACTTCATGACCCTAAAGA
>CAZABG010000038.1:0-22801 GCA_964483465.1 uncultured bacterium | reverse complement strand
GCTCAATTCGTCTTGCTCTGAGAACGCAAGCTGCCGGAATAATGGCAGCAACGGTTCCTGAGACGAGGACGCAAGACCAAAATAGAGGAGAGGCAATAATGCTCAAAGCAATGGCAGTAACTAAGCATGCTCCAATAGTAATTGCGAGATTTAAACGAGGTTTTTCGCCCGTTAAAATCGAATTAATGATCATTTTTTACGTGCAGCACTTGAGTCGGATAAGCAAGCTCTGCTTTCTCTTCCGAAAGGATTTCAGCTATTTTAAAAAGCACCTCTTGCTTTACCTCTTGAAATGCGACGCTGTCGATCTCTTTTGTAAAGCACTGCACTTTGATATCAACAGAAGAGGGAGAGTAGTTATCTAAGTGAGCAAGCAACTTTTCCTTCTTATCGATTTTAGGATTGGACTTAAGGTACTCTTTGATTTTTGCAGTTATAGCAGGAACTTTTTGCAAATCGGAATATCGAACGCCTACCATCTCAAGAATTTCACGATGGCTCATCCTTGAAGGATTCATGACTAAAACGCTCGAAAAGGCCGAATTCGGAACATATATAGGACGCTTATCAAGGCCCCGGATCAAAGTCATGTACCAGCCTATTTCCTCTATATGGCCCTCAACATCTTTTTCCGGTAATTTAACCCACTCGCCTAAAGTGAAGGGTTGGGTCAAATAGATCATAAGGCCGCCGAAGAAATTGGCGATCACCTGTTGGGACGCAAATGCGATGGCAAGACCGCTAACGCCTCCAAAGGCGATCAAAGTGGCCATGCTTTGCCCTGTTACATCAAGGATCGATACAAGGGTAATGAATAAGATGAGTACTGTAAGCGTCTTATCGATTAAATCGCGGGAAGTTTTCTCTTTAAAAGCATAGCCCTTAATTGCGCCTTGCTTCCATCTAAAGAGAAACCAGGCAAAAAAGAGCCAGAAGGAGGCTTTAAGCCACATTCCGGCATCTTGAATGATCGGATAACCAAGGAAATTTTGGCTAAGGGCATTTGCCGTTTTTACAAGCGCGAATAACCAAATATAAAGGGGAAGCGGCTTTGTCGTTGCTTCGAGTGCCGCTCTTTGTATAGGGTGTCCTTTCACCTTATCTGCAATTTTTGCAATCAGCCTATCAAAGAATAGGTGAAGCAAAAGGGCTATGAATAAAATGATGGCAACTTCTACAAAGGGTGTCATTGGGCAAGCTCCTTAAGGTCTTTTTTATCCCAGGCTTTCTTTAAAGCATCCATCTTTTTATTTGAAATGGATCCTAAAAATTCAATCGCGTTCAAAAGACGAGCGCGGGTTCTGTCCTTTCCAAGAATCTCTACCGAGTCAAAGAGGGGAGGCCCTTGCAATTTGCCCATAAAGGTCGCAAAAAGCAGCGGGATAACGCTCTTTTTGAAGTTGAGGCCCCAGGCCTCTGTCACTTCTCGCGACGCGGTATTTAGGCCTTGTCCGCTCCAATCTTCCTGTTTATCAAGCGACCAAATCAGGGTTTGCAAAACCATGGCCCTTGCTTCAGGGTTTAGCCCTTTAACATCAAACAGCTCAGGGGTATACTTGAGGTGGTTAATAAAGAGGAAGTCGGTTAATTCAATGAATTCGCCAAAAGTCTTAATGCGCGAATGAACCATCGGCATTAGTTTCTTCATGAATTCATCGTTAAAGCTCCAGCTTTTAATCCTTTCCCAGAGGTTTTCTACAGGAATATTTTTGATTAAATACTGCTGGTTGAGCCATTCTAACTTCGTCACATCGAATACCGCTCCCGATACACCGATACGCTTAGGATCGAATTCACGGATAATCTGCTCTAGCGGATAGATCTCTTGATCGTTCGGCATCGAGTAGCCCATCAGCGTAAGAAAGTTCAAAAACGCTTCAGGTAAAAAGCCCGAATCGCGGTAATAGAAAATCGATGTCGGATTTTTTCTTTTCGAAAGTTTTTTCCCGTCTCGGCCTAATAGGAGCGGCATATGCATGAAGGTCGGCGGCGTCCAGCCGAAAGCTTCATATAAGTAGACGTGCTTAGGGGTCGAGCTCATCCATTCGTCACCGCGGATAACGTGAGTGATTTCCATCAAATGATCATCCACGACGTTTGCAAGGTGATAAGTGGGGAATCCGTCCGATTTCAATAAAATCTGATCGTCTATGTCTGCCCAAGGGCAGGTGATTCTACCTTTAATTTGGTCTTCATAAACACATTCGCCCGTCAATGGCATCTTTAAACGGATGACAGACGGAAGCCCTTTACTTTCCCTTTCTTCAATCTCTTTAGGGCTTAAGTTGCGGCACCTGCGATCGTAGCCCATTTTTTGGCCGGTTTTTGACTGCATCTCACGCATTTCATCAAGTTCTTCCGCCGTACAGAAGCATTTATAAGCCTGCCCTTTATTCAACAGTTCGTGGGCATAGTCCTTATAAATATGGAATCTTTCGGATTGTCTATAAGGGCCATAAGGGCCGCCGACATCCGGACCTTCATCCCACTGCAGGCCGCACCAATTAAGAGCTTTGTAAATATTTTCTTCATATTCAGGACGGCTTCTCGACTGATCGGTATCTTCGATTCTTAAAATGAATTTGCCGTTGAATCTTTTGGCAAATATTAAATTGAAAAGCGCCATGTAGGCGGTACCTACGTGTGGATCTCCGGTAGGGGAAGGGGCAATCCTGACTCTAACTGACATTTTATCCTCTTAAAAGGAACTATATTACCATTTAAACGGGTATTTAGGAAGGGGGTGCGCTATAAGGCAACAAGTGAAAAAAATATTTTAGCATTCAATGCGAGCAAGAGTACTCTTATGTGACTTATCTATTTTTGCTCTAATTGTGCGATGGCGCCTTGCAGCTGTGCGATTAATGCCGAATTATCCACGTTTTCTACTTCATAGATAGCTCTTTCTAAAGCATCTATATTCTTTCTTTCCTTATCAAGCTCAGATTCTAGTTGAGTGAGTTTAGCTTGCATGCCCTGCCTCTCTTCATTCAATTGATTTATTCGCATTTGAAGGGAGAATAATTCTTTTAGCTGAAGAGATAATCCCCAAACAATACCCGGCATCGAGAATAAAAATTTATCCGTACAAACAAAAATGGCCGTATTAAGAACCGCGGCTGCAGCGCCTCTTCCTACTAGATCATTTTGAATGCCAAGCGAGTTTAAAGCGGCTTTGGTTATTGTATCGACGGTGCCGGTAGCTATAATACCCCATAGCAGATCACTTTTTGCGATAGCAGAAATCATTATAAACCTCTTAATTCAAGCCCTATTAGGGAGCTTATCGTAGATATACCTACTTAAATCGCTAAAAAGACGATAAGTATCATTTCGAATTTCATTTATAGTATCGGGAGAAACGTGATTAAAACGCTCGACTAAACGCGTGTACCGTTTATTAAACGGTTTTGTGCCTATATTTTTTTGATTTAGCTGATTCATTTTTGTACGAATGACATTTAGCTTATCAGAAATCTCGTCTTCAAGGGATTGGTAGTTTAAATAATTAGGTAAAACGACTTTTCCTAAATCGTAAATCGATTTTGCCTGAAGAAGAGCGCCGTATAAAAAGGCAGCGGTGCCGATGCATTCATCCTTTCCTAAAAAAACGTAGCCTAGAGATAAAACACACACCGTGATCCCCCTGTAGGATAGAGGAGGAATTCCTCTCGGCTTAATATATTTTAACGCAATAGAGCACATTGCATCGGGGATGAATGTGAGCGTTAAATAATCCGATACGGCTTTATAAGGTTCAACTCCGACGCACATAGAAAATCCTTTTATTTATTTTCAGAAGGAAAAAGTTTTCGCATTTTATGATAAGAAGCATTCAGCTTTTTTATCGTTTTATCCCTATTTTTCGAAAACGGTTTTTTTAATGACTACGCTTTTCTAAAACGGTTGGTAACTTTTATCATGTTCGATACAGCATGAGGGTTTCTTTATTTTGCGCTAATTGTCCGTCGGTCGGGAATGTAAGCAGGGACTTCCATTATGATTCTTTATGCTGATTCCTTCTCAAGGCTGCTTCAAATCGCGCAGTACTTTCTATAAACTCTGCTTTCAACCTTTCATTTTCTCGCAACGCCTCTTTATAAAGTTCGGTAAATGTTTTAGGATCTTCGCCTGTTCCCCATAACTGATTTTCTAGGGCTTTTGCTTCAGGCGTTTGTTTAGGAAAACATTCCTTAATAGATAGGTATAGTCCATAAGTGAATCCGGGAATCGTTACAAAAGGGCAGCCGGTCGCGTAATACAGTCCAATATTTGTTGCAGCGATCGAAAGGACTTTAAAAGTTGAATGATCTTCTGCCTCTATACCAAGGCGATTTAGTGCGAGTTTAGTTAACTGATTGGCTGCAGCCGTTGCATAAGAACCCAATAAGAATTCATCTCTGATAAGAGGAAATACCATAATCGTTCCTTTGTTTCTTCAAGCTAAGAGTCGAAGTTCGTACGTTGATTAGAGAACTTATCAACCGGCCCTTAAATGTTGATTTTTATAAATTTGAAATTCTTGAAATAAAGCACTAACGATCTTGAACACTTCAGAGTTATCTCTAAAATCCAATTGGTTAAAACGTTCTAAGACACGGTTATATCTTAGCCTAAATCTTCTTACGGAAATGTTTTTTTGGTTCAATTCGTCCATTCCCGCTTTAATTTCATCAAGTTGAGCTTGTATTTCCTTATTTTCTTCTAAATAAACTTTCAAATCAGGCCATATTTTTTTCCCCATCTCGTAAAGGGCTATGCTTTGTTCTATGATACCGTACAAGCATGCAGGAAGAGCTATCCAATCGCCCTTACTGTAGATAAAATAACCTATCGAAAGAGTGGATATAAAAATGCCGCGGCATGATAGAGGAGAAAATTCCCTAGGAGGAAAATATTTTATCGCAATAGAACTTAAGGCGTCGGGAATGACGGTTAACGTTACGAAAGTTTTTACGCTATTGTAGACGTTTACATCGACGCACATAGTAAATCCCATTTATTTTTTCATGAGGAATAGAAGGTCCCGCATGATATTATAAGATTCATTCAGCTGAATATCGTTTTGTCCATATTTTTCGGACGCGTTTTCTTCATCGACTTCGTTTTTCTTAATCTCTTTTAAAAACGTTTGGTAATTTTTATCATGTTCGATGCGGTAGGCGGAATTCTTCTTTAGTGTTTCAAGGTAGGGGCCGTAGAGGTCCACTTTCTTTTGAAGATCGAACTTGTAAAGCGAGCGGATCTTGTCTCTTTGATAAAAGGGGATATCTGAAAGGTCATCATCAAAGTTTTCTTTGATTTTATCGCTTTCAAGAGGATATTTCGCAAATTTTTCTCCAATTTCCGTTTCGCTTAAAGGGCCAGGAACGGTTATGTCCGAGATGACTCCATTCAATTGCGGGGTTTTACCTGAAACGGTGTAATACCTGCCGCGCGTTACTTTGTATTCGCCTTTTGGATTAACGTGGTCATTTTTAGTCGTGTTAAGGGTAAAAGTTTGAAACGAGCCTTTTCCAAAAGAGTGATCGTCTCCGACAACGAGAGCTCTACCGTAGTCTTGCAGCGTTTGAGCCACAATTTCGGAAGCTGACGCCGAAGCGCGGTTAATAAGAACAAATAGGGGACCGTTAAACACCGTTTTTCCGTCGAGGTCTCTTAAGTGCTGCACTTCGCCCGTTTCGTCTTTAATCGAAACCACAATCCCTTTAGTAATAAACTGTCCGGCAACGCCGACAGCCTGAGATAAAAGGCCGCCCGTATTGTATCTTAGGTCGAAAATGAGCCCGAGAACATTATGTTCGCTTTTTAGCTTTTCGATCGCTTTCTGAATGTCGTCGCTCGATGAGCTATCCGGATCTTGGTAAAAAGAGTAAAGCCGCACATATCCGATGACGCCGTCTCCGTAAGGTTCGATATCGGTTTCAAAACGGGTTTCTTTTAAAACGACTTCGCCCCTTAAAATGGTGATGTCTTTCTTCTCTTCAACTTTTTCCTTTTTGCCTTCGACTTCGCTTTCACGAATGATAGTCAAGGTAACGGGCGTATATTCTTCACCCCGAATTAATTCAACCGCATCCACAATATCCATCCCTACAACCGGCTCGCCATTGACTGCGATGACGCGGTCATTCACCTTTAATTCTTTGTTATTAAAGGCGGGGCCTCCTTCAATGATTTTAGTGATGGTAAAACCATTTAAATCATCTCTAAGCTGCGCACCGATTCCAAAAAGGCGCTGCTGCACCGATATCATAAACTGCTGCGCCTCTTCAGGAGTGAAGTAGGTCGTATGGGTATCTAGAGCCGAAGTGATGGCTTTCATCACAGCAGAAAGGATAAAACGCTCTCTTATGACAGGATCGGGGTTAGTAATGTCTTCTTCAAATTTCTGCTGTTTTTTTGTGATTCTTTGAATCGATTTTTCTTTGACTTCCTCATTAAATTTTGCAGCAGATTCAATTTGGAGGGCTCTGACTCTTGAAAGGCGCGTCATTAACTCATCGGTATTTTGCGCCCATTTCATGTCTTTAAATTCTTTCGCTTTTACATCTTTTGGAAGATCGTCAACATTGATTTGCTTTTCGAGGGTATGTCTTCGTGCGATGGCTTTAATCATTTCGGCGTGGATACGCTCAAATTCGGTGAATTTATCTTCTTTGTAATCCTTGATCACTCTTTCTACGAGAGCGTCCGAGGGTTCAAGCCATTCTTTAATATCGCTTTCAATGAAATAGGTTTTGGTCGGATCCATTTCATCGATAAAATTGAGAAGAGATCTTTTGGCCACCGTTTCATTCATGGTTTTCTGGCTTGCATGAAGTTTCATGATTTCTTCAAGCTTCTGGTGGGTCTCTTTAGGGGTAATATCGGCTGGTTTTGCGTGCAAAGCAACAAAAGCAAACAAGAATATTAGAATTAAATTAGGCATTATACGCACTCCCGGGCATTAGCACTTATTCTTACTCGAAGAGGCTTAAAGATCAAGGCAGAAGGCGAATGGATGAATAGCTATATGAAATATTGAAATAAAAGGTTTACTTCATAATTATTCTACGCATGACAATTACAGATTTAGCTTTAAAAACAGTTGTACAGTTTAATCAAAACCCCAAGTCAGGAGTTGAATGTCCAACTGAACTAATGCGGGACCTTGCCATTCGATTAATTTATATGGCGGGACACTCTTTAGAAATACAAAGATATTGGACCGTATTATCATTCAATCAAGGCGGAAAGCTTTTCATAAAACTGGACGCAGATAATCCCTTTAATGCGTGCGAAATGATAGGATCAATATATTCTGTAGCCAAAGTCCTTTTAAATTGGAAAAATGAAGAAGCAAACAGCGGTTCCAGCTGGAAAAAAATATAGAGGATCTTCAGAATCAAAATTGTTTCAAAAATAAGCGAAGGGATGAGAAATCGACCAGCTAAGCCGTTTTTTCTTAAAACCTTAAAAATACTGTTCACTCAAAGACTACGCTAAAGTAACTCGGAATACTTTGTATGCCTTAGGTGCTGTTTAGGGTTTTTTCTTTTACAGTGGTTAGATAAAAATCTTCCAAAGACGAAAAGATAACATACTGAAATAGCGTACGCATCACGTGCCAAGGGCATAGTATGTGCGTCCAGCTGCCCGGAATCGTATATATACCGCACAGCAAATTTCTTGAGTTTGATCGATCAAAAAATCAATCATCATCAGTATACACAGTATCTTGGACAGGTATTATTTCCCGTGACCATAATTGTGCTCAAAATTGTATTCTAAATTTTTTAGCGTGTTGAAGCTTTCGTTTTCAACCTTCCATCTAGCTCGTCCTCCTCTCGATATTTTTAATACAATACCTGTTGATAATCTTATGTTTGTAACCCATGAAAAATTAAGCTTTTTGCCTTTTGGGCTTGTCACCCTATATTCTAGAACATTGACTTTCACGTCTTGGTTTGAACGATTCAAAGACACCCCGTTCAAAAACTTGAATTGATGGTAGCTACCATCCTCCAAAACAATTTAATGTTTTCAGTGCTTTCATGGGCACCCAACTGTTCAAATAGAAATTGATGATCACCTGGTTTTGGTCCTAAAATATAGAGTAAATTGTGCTCCTCAATCATTCTAATGTTTGGCGCATTGGAAGCCAAACCATCTTCGAGTATAAAATTTTCTAAAAAGCGCTTACAGGTGTTTCTCTCACAGTCATTTTTTGTATGACCATCTTGATTCAATATAAATTCAGGACAAAGAGGAATCACATTTGATTTGTCAGTATGCACAATGCAAACCCCAAACATTCACCTTGCTATTGCTTTGATTTTTTTTACAGCATTGGGGCAGCAAATTGTACTCGAAGAAAATGTCATGTGCCATCACCAGAGATCAAGACATGCCCGTCATAGAACTCAAAACCCTCGAAGGCTTTGCCTCTTTGAGTTAAGGCGAACAGCATA
The DNA here is from genome assembly GCA_964483465.1 of uncultured bacterium. GTDB lineage: Bacteria > Chlamydiota > Chlamydiia > Chlamydiales > Parachlamydiaceae > CAZABG01. The sequence goes on along the minus strand of CAZABG010000038.1, from coordinate 14,348 downwards.
GTAAAAAGAGGTCTTAAATCATCAGTGTTTATTTCATCTAATCGCTCTCTGAGATATGTATCGAAAGGAAGATTCTTTACACGATAAAGATTTTTCAAATTTTGAATAATTGGGAGGTCACTTCGTCTTCTATCAAAGTCTAATAGTGAAGGAAATTTTAGACCGAAAACGGCTAATCCAGACATGAGATGGTCTGAAAGAGGAATGGTTGGGTCTTTTCGGAACTGGCGAGGATCGTCAATCTTAGACACTTGTTGATAAACAGTATTTATCAAACCCGGAATACTAAGATCTTTTTAAAATAGAGTAGTCATAACATTTTTTGAACAGTAAATTTATTCAAAAGTTTACGAAATCTAAATTTAATATGCTCGAGAAAAATGCATGTTTTACATCGCAGATATTTACCGAATTACCATGAAATTTGCATTCCATTATAAAATGTTGATTATCCTTTTCGGCAATGATGTCTACTTAGTGTCACGCAATTTCCTTGCACAATCTGATCTGTGAGAGTTTGATAACCTTCTGCTTCAAGTATGCCTGCAATGAATTTTTCAAATGGGAAAGCAGTAGGGCCAAGTTCCATAATGGCATTTTTAAGGTGGTATTTATCTGCGGTACTACGGCTCATTTTTTATGATTTTTAAAGACAATCTTATACATCGCTTTGGTGTGAATCCCGTCAAAGAGTTCCTTTTCAGTTTCAAATAAACCTTTTGCATTATTCCTTGACTGGTACCAGCTCTTTCAAGGGATCTTACGATCTTCTCCGGTCATAAGATGGTTTCTCTCCATTCGCTTTAACGATCTTCATCATTTACATCCTTGTTCTGATCTAGAGACACCCTCCTCATGATCTTTCGTCCGTTTCCTGCCATGTCGTTAAACTTAAGCTTAAGAGAATAACAATCACAGTGATACCAACATCAGCAAAAATGGCTAATGCTAAGTTGTTCATTCCAAACAATGCCAATGTGATAAAAATGAGTTTTATTGCTATGGCTAAAAAGATATTTAAACGAATTGTTTGAAGTACTTTTCTACCTAATTTGATTAAGAATGGGATTCTGTTTAAGTAGTCGCTTAGAATAACAATGGAAGCAGCTTCAATAGCTGTATCGCTACCCAATTCGTTCATCGTAATTCCCACACTAGAAAGAGCTAAAGCTGGAGCATCATTGATCCCATCCCCTACCATGGCGACAGATTTATATTTATCTAAAAGAGTCTGTATTTCCTTTGCTTTGTCTTCAGGAAGAAGGTTAGCCTTCACCTCGGTAATATCTATCATTTTAGCGATTGCTTGGGCAGATGTTAGGTTGTCACCTGTTAACATCACTGGAGTGATTCCAAGATTTTTAATATCTAGAATGACTTGTTTACTTTCTGAACGAATCTCATCCAAGAGCCCTATTACTCCTTCAACTTCTTTGTGAGTACAAATGAGGATGGCAGTTTTCCCCTCTTTTTGTAATAAATCGATTTTTTCGATAACTTCTTGAGGAACATGGTGTTCTTCTAAAATAAATTCTAGTTTTCCTAAGCAATGGTGCTTATCTTCACATACTAGACAATCAGCCTGAGCTCCTTTGCCAACTTTAATTTGAAAGTTTTCTACAGAATGTGGAACGTATTTTTCTTCTTTGGCTGCTTGAACAATACTTTTAGCAAGTGGATGTTCGGATTGAATTTCAATACCTGCTGCGCAACTTAAAAGATGCTCTTTTGTATTAGATCCAAAAGAAATTACATCAGTAACAATCGGATTTCCAAATGTAAGTGTTCTCGTTTTATCTAAAGCAATCGCCTTGATTTTTCCAATAGCTTCTAAATAACGACCTCCTTTAATCAAAATACCTTTATTCGCTGCATTTCCTAGCGCTGAATAGATCGATACAGGAGTAGATATAACTAAAGCGCACGGACAAGCAATGACAAGTAGGGTTAGCGCATTCTGAAAGCTCTGATTAAAAGGAGTTAAAAAAAAGTAGGGTGGGATGATCATCCATAAAAAAGCCAAGAGAATGACAGAAGGAGTGTAGTAACTTGAAAAAGTTTCAATAAATTTCTGTGTATGCGCTTTAGCTTCAAAGGCTTGAAGAGTGATCTCTTGAATCTTTGCCAGTGTTGTATTTTTTGAAAGTTTGGTTACTTTAACTTCAATATATCCTTGTTTATTCAATGTTCCTGCAAAAACATAATCACCAACCATTTTGTCTTTTGGTATAGGCTCACCTGTGATAGTTGCTTCATCAACCGCTGTAAATCCCAAAAGGACTTGTCCATCCAAAGGGATCATTTCTCCGGGTTTTACCACTAGCACATCATCAATCTTCACTTGATTCACAGGGATAGAAAAGTCCCTCCCTTTGATAAAAGCGACCTTAGGCATTTTTTCCGCCAGGCTACTAAGAGAAGTTTTACTTTGTTGTATTCCAAGGTCTTCAAGTTTTTCAGCAAGGTTGTACAGAACAATCACAATTGCGGCTTCTTCATATTTTTCTAAGTAGAAAGCTCCGATTACAGCAATTGTCATTAGGAAGTTGATACTTTTGAAATTCAGCTGAAATAGAGCCTGAAACCCTTCTAATAATGTGTGATGGCCGATAAAAAGAATAATGGCTAAAAATAAAGGAGCGGCAATCACATGGGGTAAATCCCAACCTGACAAAGAGAGAACCTCAAAAACTGCGACTAATACAAGCGAGAAGATCAGCCATCGAAATCTTGTATCTTTGGGTAAATTCATGATGATTTACCATTCCCATTAAAGTTTAAGTATTTGCTTTTCTTATAGTGAGCGGGAGAAAACGTATGATAAATAGCAGGGAGCAGAATTAGCGTGAGAAGGGTTGAGCTAATCAAGCCACCAATGACGACTGTCGCTAAAGGTTTTTGCACTTCCGCTCCGGTTCCAGTCGCAAGTGCCATTGGCACAAACCCGAGGGAAGCTACTAAAGCAGTCATGAGAACTGGACGAAGCCTCGTTAGCGATCCTTCTTTGATGGCTAAATTAAGATCATCTTTTTCTGCGAGGAGCTGATTGATGTATGTAATGAGAACGAGCCCATTAAGAACCGCTATTCCAGATAAGGCAATAAATCCTACAGCTGCAGAAATAGAAAAAGGCATATCCCTTATCCACAGAGAAACGATTCCACCTGTTAAAGCAAGCGGGACTCCACTAAAAACAAATAGGGCATAGCGAACTGAATTAAAGGCGGTGTATAGGAGGAGAAAAATGAGACCAAGGCAGATTGGGACAACAATAAATAGACGTTGCCTTGCTGAAATCAAATTTTCGAATTGTCCGCCCCAGCTGAGCCAATATCCATCGGGTATCTTGACCTCATCTTGAATTTTCTTCTTAGCTTCTTCCACATAAGATCCTAAATCTCTGCCGCGCACATTAGCTTGAACAGCAATAAAACGCTTTCCATCCTCTCGCCGAATTTCATTCAATCCTTCAGAAACTTTGAGATGAGCAATTTCGCTTAAAGGGACATAAGGAAAGTGGGCTTTTGTCTTGTTTTCCGAATTTTCCGTTTTAGGCAGTGGAATTGGCAAATTTCCTAATGCCTTAATATCTTCTCGTTGGGTTTCTGGAAGTCTAACCAATATATCAAAACGACGATCGCCTTCTAAAATTTGTCCTGCCTTTCCACCTCCTGCCGCAACGCCTAGAACATCCACCACATCGGAAACATTAATACCTAAGCGGCTAGCTGCTTCTCGGTCCATTTTAACGTCTAAGACAGGTAGTCCTTTTGTCTGCGCTATTTTTACGTCAGCCGATCCTGGAATTTTTCTCAGAATACTCGCAATATCGTTTGCTGTTCTCTGCATAGTTTCAAAATCATCTCCATAAATCTTCACCGCTAGGTCGCTTCTTACTCCAGAAATTAATTCGTTAAATCGCATTTCAATGGGTTGGGTAAATTCATAATTATTACCTGGTATCCTATTAACCTCATCTTGAATTAGTCCTATCAAGTTTGTTTTCTCTAACCTAGGGTCTGGCCATTCATCCTTTGGTTTAAGAATGATAAATGTGTCAGAAACGTTAGGCGGCATCGGATCTGAAGCCATTTCCGCGGTTCCTGTTTTGGAAAAGACGTAGTCCACTTGGGGAAGCTTTTTGATCGTTTTCTCAATCATAGTTTGCATCTCAGTTGATTGACTAAGTGAGGTACTCGGAATTCGCATAGCATGCATAGCTATGTCTCTTTCATCAAGAGTTGGGACAAATTCTTGTCCTAGGCGAAAAAATAAGATGAGTGATAAGGCAAAAATGATAACGCCGAGAGATATGGTCCAACCAGGAAATTTCAAAGATTTATCTAAAATTGGGCTATAAAGTTTTTTTGAGTACTCAATAATTTTATTCTCTTTCTCTTTTAAGTGCCCTTTAACAAAAACAGCGATCATGGCGGGAACAAAAGTAAGAGAGAGAATAAATGCTGCTATAAGTGCAAAAATGACGGTCATTGCCATGGGATGAAACATTTTCCCCTCAACTCCTGTAAGAGTTAAGATGGGAATGTATACAGTGATAATGATGGCCTGTCCAAATACCGTTGGCTGAATCATTTCTTTACTAGCTTCCAGAATTTCGTGAAGACGTTCATTCAATTCTAATGTTCTTCCTATCTCATGTTGTTTTTGCGTTAACCTCCTTAAACAATTCTCGGTAATAATTACCGCCCCATCAACAATCAAACCAAAGTCAATTGCTCCCAAACTCATGAGATTTCCGCTAATCTTGGACTGAACCATTCCTGTAGCAGTCATTAGCATCGAGAGAGGAATGACCATTGCAGTAATCAATGCCGCTCTAAATTGGCCTAAAAATAAGAATAAAACAGCAATGACTAAGATAGCTCCTTCACCAAGGTTGCTCATTACTGTTCTAATTGTTGCATTTACAAGCTTGGTACGATTCAAAACAGATTTTGCTTCGATGTCAGGTGGGAGCGTTTTATTAACCTCTTTAAGCTTTTCATCTACGGCCTGAGATACAGTTCGGCTATTTGCTCCGATCAACATTAAGGCGGTTCCAACTACAGCTTCGTGACCATCCTTGCTAGCACTACCTGTCCGCATTTCTTTTCCAATGATAACGTCTGCAATATCCCTGACTCGAATTGGAATACCTTCTCTTGTAGCTAAAACAATTGTTTCAATTTGAATAGGAGCATCTAAACGTTCATCTAATTTGATAAGGAAGCTTTCCCCTTTCTTTTCAATGTATCCAGGTCCAACACTGGCATTGTTTTTTGTTAAGCTAGAAATAATGTCATCAAACCTTAATCCAAGCGCGATCATACGATCGATTTTTGGTTCTACATGATACTGTCTGACATATCCCCCAATAGAATCTATGCCAGCTAATCCTTTAACGCCTTTCAACTGAGGTTTGACGATCCAGTCTTGAACCGTTCTTAAATAAGAAGCTTTTTCAATGTCTGTTTTTAAGAATTGGCCTTCTGGCGTAAGGTACCTGCTATCTTTTTGCCAGCCAGGAGATCCCTCTTTAATTTCTGCCCCTTGTCCACTAGGATGCTTAAAATCTACCGTCCACATATAGACTTCACCAAGTCCTGTAGAAATAGGTCCCATTCTAAGCTCCGCGCCTTGTGGAATGTTATCTTTGATTTCGCTCAGACGTTCATTAATTTGTTGGCGAGCAAAATAGATGTTAACATCATCATCAAAGATGGCTGTTACCTGAGAAAAAGCATTCCTAGAAATAGATCGAGTCATCTGGAGGCCAGGAATGCCAGCTAAGGCTGTTTCAATGACATAAGTCACCTGCTTTTCTATTTGGATGGGAGAAAATCCCGGTAAGATTGTATTAATCTGGACCTGATTATTCGTGATATCTGGAACGGCATCTATGGGGAGACGAGTAAATGAATAAATGCCAAAACCAGTAATCACCAATGTAAAAAGGATGATGGCCAGAGGATAATGGACAGAAAATTTTAGAATTTTTTCAATCATCAGTGTTCATGCTCCGCTTCTTTTTTGCCTAAATCAGCTTTCAATAAAAATGTTTTGGAAGCAGCGTACTCTTCCCCTTGACTTAATCCAGAAAGAATCTCGATATTCTCATCGTCGCCAACGCCAGTTTGAGCTTGTCTTTTTTCGAAACCCTCTGGAACTTTTACAAAGACAAATTCTTTACCTTCAATCTCTTGTATAGCCTCTTTGGGGACAACAAGTGGAACAAAAACATTTTCAGTAGCAATGTTTACTTGAACAAAAGAGCCTGGACGCCAGTTTCCGCTCGGATTTTTCAATTCGGCTACTGCCTTAGCTGTGATGGTTTCATCTTGTATAATAGGACTGAGATAGATTATCTTTGCTTGAGCAATGCTTCCATCAGCTGGAAGAGAAATATCCACCATTTGTCCTTCTTTTACTTTCACCAGATCCTTTGGATATACACCTATTTCTATCCAGATGGTGCTAAGGTCGGCAATTTCGTAAATCGTTACCGTATTTTCTATAAATTCTCCCTTATTAATGTGACGGGCAATCACAATTCCATCCATAGGAGATCGAATGTCGTAAAGTCTTAAGTCTGGGTCATGTTCATTAGAAAGCCCTTTGATTTCGTCATCATCAATACCAAAAGCGTGAAGTTTTTGCTTGGCTAATTGAATATTAATTTTAGCCTCTGAATAGACTGATTTTGCATTTATATAATCCTGTTCAGCAGAGACCTTTTTTTCATGTAAACGTTTTTCACGCTCCAAAAGAGAAAGAGCAAGGCCCTCTTTTTCCTTAGCTGCTAAGTAATTCGCTTTGATATCCGCCATTTCACGGCTTTCTAAAATAGCTAAAACTTCGCCTTCTTTTACGCGGTCTCCAATATTTTTACGTGCTTCCTTAGCAACTCCAGAGATTTTAGGTAAAATGTGAGATAGCCTATCTGGATGCAAAATAATTTTTCCTCTAGTGGAGATGGTGACAGATAATTCTCCTGGACTTGCTATTTTTGTTTGAATTCCCAAGTCTTTGATTTGATCAGATGTGAAAGGAATAATATTCTCTTCTTGATGACCGTGTTCGTCCGTATGACCATGTGGATTTGCTTCGGCAATTTCTAAAGAAGCATTCTCTTTTTTGAGTGGAGATGATGACCAAAACTGCCAAGCTGTTATACCAATCAAAAGAGCTACGCCAATAATTGAATAAAAAAATTTTATTTTCATAGCCCATCTTCCTGTGTATTTAAATATTCTATATCTGCAACGCTTTTATGATAATTTAGCACGGCTTGAATGTATCTTTCTCTAACTTCAAAAAGAGTCTTTTGAGAATCAAGCATGTCTAAGTATTCAAATTTCCCTTCCTTATAACCTTCTTGAGCTAATTCAAAGGATTGGACAGCTGCTTTAAGCACGGTCGATCTTAACTGTTCTGCTTCCTTATAGGCTCTCACTAACTCTTTATGAGCGATAGAGAGCTTATTTTCTAAAGCGAGCTCATTTTCGATATACTGATCATGAGCTTTAAGCGTTTGTGCTCTTGCTTTTTGAACATTTCCTTGATTCTGATTAAAAAGTGGAATAGGAATTGAAGCTCCAATTATAAGCCCTTTATTACCTGTATCTTGAAGTGTTTTGTATCCAAGTGTTAAAGTCGCATCAGGAATAGCTAAAGATTTTTCTAAATTTAAATTTTGATGAGCTGCAAGGTGTTCCATTTGAGATCGCAAAAGCTCTGGATTTCCTCTTAAATCTGCTAAACATTCTTCGAGTGGAGTTGGCAAATTAATTTCATAAAAAGGAAAACTCACCTTGTCAAAATCGGGACAGGAATATCCCCATAAAATTGAAAGCCTTTCTTTATTTTTTGAAAGGTCTGCTTTAGCTTTCTCTAAGTTAATCTTAGCCGTTGAAAAAGCTATTTCTGCTTTATTTTGCTGGATTAGAGAAACTTTACCCGCTTCGACTTTTGCTGTTACTGTCTTATAGACTTCTTCCGCAACTTTCGTTTGCTCTACAGCTAGCGCGAGATTCTCTTGGGAGGAAACAACTAAAGTGAATAATTTTAAGAGTCTATTGAGAAGAAAAAGTTGCTTGGCTTCAAATCCTGCTTGCGCAGCGTAGAATTGAAATCTTGCAGTTTGATATCTGAATCCCCTTTTTCCACCTAATTCTACGAGTTGGGCAATTTCATATCGCGACTCTGCAGCTTCCCAACCTTGCCAATTCTTATTCCCAAAGACATTTTCAACACTGTAACCGGCTACTGGATTTGGATAGAGAGAGCTTTGAAATTGGGAGCCAGCTTTTTCATTTATTTCACTATTAGCGATACGTAACTTGGGAGAAAGGGATAGTGTTTTGGATACTGCTTCATCAAAAGAAAGAGTTGTTTCGCAAAAAATCTCACCACATGGAAAATATAAAAAGAAAATGCAAATGAAATAACATAACTTTTTCCAATTTTTTCCACACATGAATGAAAATTTCCTAGCTTTGATTATTTTCATTTGGCTTCTGCGATAATCTTAAGTATGATACTTTCAACTTCCGAGGCGATACTTTCAATCCCAGCCTTCGGAAAAAACTGAACCATGGAAGTTGGAAGCATAAGGCTAATATATGTTTTACCAGCTTCGACGTAAACACTGATCGGGCATGGAAGCATTAGGGAAATCTTTACATCCTTGTTGAGAACTTGGCTTGCATATTTGGCATTACAGATTTCGATGACCTTCAAGGGTTCTCGCGGAAAGCCTTTTTCTGCCAGAGTTCCTGCTACATCATGGGTATGTAGCACTCGGAATCCATTTGCCGCTGCCTTGTTTTCAATAGCTGCAACAGCTTCTTCAAAGGATTTATTTGTTGTAAATGTTTGTTCAAATTTATTCATAGGTAATCTCCTGTAAGTTATCTGTTTTATTAAACATAATTATCTAAAATATGCTTTAGTAACATATTGCTGGATCATTCGCTGAGTGTTGAAAAACGAACCATTCAATGAAATACAATGCCGCATTATTTCAATAAATCGATCACGATCGTAAAATGTAGGAATAACAGTATTTTCTAATTTATCATAAAGAGCACTTGCATCCCCTCCATCCGTATTTACGATTTCATCTATTTGTTTTTCTCCAATCGTCCATCCCGTTATTCCTTCGATGCAACCCTCAACCCACCAGCCATCTCTTATACTCAGCATAGGAATACCATTTAATGCTGCTTTCATTCCACTTGTTCCAGATGCTTCCATGGGAGTTTGTGGTGTATTTATCCAAACGTCAGCCCCTGCAATCATTTTTTGAGCTATTTCGATACCGTAATTTTCAAGATACACGATCTTAATAAAATGCTTTAATTGCTCTTTAACTTGAAAAATGAATTTGATGATATCTTTTCCTGGCTGATCTTGAGGATGTGCCTTTCCCGCAAAGATGACTTGAATAGGGCCTGCTTTACTCACTAATTCAGTAAGTCTTTTCAAATCGTGAAATAGAAGACCTCCTCGTTTATAAGTGGCTGAACGTCTTGCAAAGCCTATTGTTAAAACGTCTAAATCCATTCCCTCATTTGTTTCCCGATTTACATATTCGATAAGCTTCTTTTTCTCGGTAAAATGTGCCTCCCAAATTTCAGATTTTGGAATATTAAGAGCTGATCGCAAGCTAAAATTATCTTCTTGCCAACCAGGAATATGGTGGTCATACAATTTTTGAAAAGAAGGCGAAACCCATGTTGGGGCATAAACGCCATTTGTAATTGAATCAATGGTGTATTTTGCAAACATGAGGCGAGAAATTTCACCATGTCTTTTTGCTACTCCATTCACATAATGACTGAGATTCAATGCCAAATAAGTCATATTTAAAACGCCTTCGCAGCAAAAAACTTCTTTCATACTAAAAATGTCTTTACGTTGAAGAACTTTCTCAACCATGTCCAATGGAAATTTGTCATGACCTGCAATAACGGGTGTGTGTGTAGTAAAAATGCATTTTTTTCTAACAAGCTCAACTTCTTCATTGGTAAACAGCTTTTTGCCAGACCTTTGAGCTGCTTCATCTAGAAGTTCCAGTGTTAAAAGGCTAGCATGCCCTTCATTCATATGGAATCTTCTTATTTGATCGTATCCGAGAGCTCGCAGCATTCTGACTCCACCAATTCCCAGTATGAGTTCTTGACAAAATCGATAATATTGATCTCCACCATATAGAAAATGATTTAGAGTTCTATCCCATTCACTATTCCCTGGCATATCAGTATCTAATAAATAGACAGGAATACTATAACCATCTTTGCCTTGAACGTTATATTGCCAGGCTCTTACTTGAATTTTCCTTCCTTCAACGCTCACTTCTACACGTTGAGGTAATTCTTGTAAGAAATCCGATGCAATCCATTCCACAGGAATTTCTCTCTGGATGCCTTCAGAATTTAGCTTTTGATAGAAATATCCTTTACGGTAAAGAAGAGTGATTGCAGCCAATGGAAGTTTTAGATCGGCAGCAGCGCGTAGCGTATCACCAGCTAAAATGCCTAAACCCCCGCTATAAGTTGGAATGCCTTCTTCAAGTGCAATTTCCATTGAAAAATAAGCTATGGTTTCACTATCCATGATATTCCTATATGTTAAAGTGGAGGATGCATGTGGTATGGCCCAAATGTCATCCCACCTCCTAAAAATCCAGTGACATTTACCAGCAAAAATAAGAGAACAAGACAAGTGTAATAAAGTTTACTTATTCCCAGCCGCTCACGAATAAAAGCCACGAAAATCGCAAAAACAGCTGTTGCAAAACCAAACCACATATGCCACCACACAAAATCGGCTAACAAACCATTATAGGAGGCTGTATAACTATAAGTCAGACCAAGAATAGCTGTGGGAATTGCTAAAACAGCTGCTGCAATCAGCATAAAACGAGAGGAATAGTCAAAAATTGGGTTTGCATACCAAGCAAAAAGCAGCTCAGAAATAACTGTCATGGCAATCAAAGCGATGGGGAAATGTAGAAAAATGAAATGAAAGCTGCCGATCCATTGCATCCAACTTTGAGGTCTGCCTTCATATTGTTCGACTGCTGGTATGTCTTGAGTTGTTTGCACACTTTCTTTCATGGATTTATTTTCATTCATCTCCTTATGGCCATCATGCGCAATAACAAAGGTAAAACTCAGCAAACAAAGCAGGCTTAAAATCAAATAATTATTCATTAATGTCCCTTATGCTGCATTTGATTCATTTCATTTGATTTAGGCATGTCATGAGACATGCCCTTCATACTATCTGACCCATGTTGCTTATGTCCGCCCATGCTATCTTCAGGTTTACTCTGCATCCAGTTAATATTTTCTTGACCATGGCGTTCTTTTTGATCTTCTTCTTGACTAAACCAACTGACAGTGTTCATGTTATGAGGAGAGTTTTGCATAGTCATTCCACTCATGTTTTGCATGTTGTGATTCATTGACTGCATCCCATTATGATGCATCTGCGGCATATTTCCCTGTTCCATTCCATTCATATTGTGTTGCATATCATCCATATTAACAGCTTCTGCAACTGTTCCTGGAGGATGTTGGTACCAACCTGGATCAGCATAGGTGGTTAAATTATCCCTTACTTTGAAAATGGTAAACATGCCACCCATTTCAATTACCCCAAAAGGGCCAGGATTACCAATCGGCGAGAGATTTGGAGGATATTTCATTTCAAATCCCATATCCATCATTTCGCTAGTTCCATACATTTCAAACATTTCGCCCATGCCGTTGATGTTCATTAGGCCCATGAAGTCTGGAAAAAATTGCTTAATGCGTTCTTCGATACCCTGTTTATTTATCCCTGTTAAATTTGGAAGATCATGCTGCATTTGATTCATTACATGATGGGATTTATGGCAATGCATGGCCCAGTCTCCAGGATTATCTGCAGTGAATTCGATATCTCTTGTTTCGCCAGGAGCAACAAGCACCGTAACTTCGCTAGATTGGCCAGCGGGTGGAAGCCTTTTACCTCCTTTTCTTGTGACCAAGAATTCATGGCCGTGTATATGAATGGGATGAGTATTCATCATGACATTTCCAAAACGAATGCGCACACGATCACCTGTTCTAGCAACTAACGACTCAGTAGTAGGGTATAGAACGCTATTGAAAGTAAATAAGTTAAAATCTAGCATTTCAAATGGAATGGGTGTTTTAGCTCCCATTGGAACGCGCCATTCATGTAAAAAGATTGCAAAATCGCGATCAATTGGTGGATCATCACCATTACGCGGGTGGATGATGAAAAAACCTTCCATGCCAAGTCCAATTTGTGTCATTTCATCCGAATGGGAGTGGTACATGAATGTCCCGTTTTGTTTGAGAGTAAATTCATATTTGAATGTCTCGCCTGGCGGAATGGCCTTTTGATTTAAACCAGCTACTCCATCCATTCCATTGGGTAAAATAATTCCATGCCAGTGAACGGAGGTAGGTTCATTTAGTTTATTGGTGACAAGAATTCTGACCCGTTCCCCTTCGATAGCCTCTATTGTGGGACCTGGACTTGATCCATTATAGCCCCAACAATTGACCCAAAAACCTGGAGCAAATTCTCTGCGGATTGGCTCAGCGATAAGATGAAAGACCTTTACATCGCCATCCATTTTCCACGGAAGAGATCCTACATTTGGAGTGATAACAGAAGGATATCTTAATATTCCTTTATTTGATTGGTCTTCGTTTTTAGCATCTTCTCGGGGTTTCTGGTTATTTTGCCTATCTTGCTCCATTTGGTTTTGCTGCATCATTTTTTTATGGTCTTGCATAGGCATATTCTGCATGGAGTGATCTTTTGGCATATTCATAGGATCATTCATATTGTGCTTATGATCTTGGCTATATAGAGAACAGGTAAGGAAAATGCTTAAAAGAATAAAAGTATTTTTCATTGTTCGACTCCTCCACACTCGATATCTTGTGGAAGTAATCGAAATAAATAACCTCCTAAAGCATGATCAAGCTGTACGCGTGATACCCAATAATCTCTGAGACGTGCGAGATAGTTGCGATAGGTTTCAGTTTCCCGTCTTTTATTCAATAAAAGACGATCAACACCGAGGCCCATGACATTGTATAGCTCTTCTGAAGAGTTAAGGATTTTATTTTGTAAAGGGATAAGTCCTGCTCGATATTTATTGATAATTTTTAAATCTTTCATTAAGAGTTTATGAGCTTCTCTTACCTCAGAAATTACTCGAATTTCTAAAGCAGCCAAGCGATCTTGAGCTTGTCTAAGTTCTGCAAAAAGACGCATGCGTGCTGCTTGACCATAATTAAAGATAGGGATTTCTCCAGCAAATCCAGGTCCTATCAGATTTGAACCATCAGGATCGCGTTCACCAGCTAAGCCTAATTGCAAATTAGTATAGGTCCACCAATCTTTAAGTCCTAACATACGACTAAAACGAATGATTTCAAAACGTGCGACTTGTAGATCTATTCTTTCCTGAAGAGCCATGGATTCTAACTGACAAAGATCAAATCCTTGGTAATCCACTTCTTCTGGCAATTGTTCTGGAAATGTAAGGCAAATCTCTTCACTAAATCCAAGTAGTCTATTAAGTTTTTCCTTCAAACGAATAATTTCTTTTTGAGATTGTGTGATTTGCAAATCGGCTTCCAAGAAGATGGCTTGAATTTCTTCTAAATCAAGTTGATAAATGTTGCCTAAATTGTGTTGCCTCAATGAGATTTCGCTTTGGATGCTTGCTAATTCGGCGATTGCTTGAGAGTATTTTAGCATTTGCTGTTCAGCGACTAATTCATAGTAGGTCTGTCTGACTTCAAAAGCTAAATCTAAAATCTCATTTGCCACTCTAAGCTTTGCTTGCTCAAGCTCAGTTGATGCTAATTTCGTTCGCAAAGGAATGAGGAAAATATCTAAGAAAGTAGCCGTGATAAGATATTCAATATTAGTCACGAGCTTTTTTTCATGAGGATATCGCACTTCCACTGAAAATACGGGATTAGTAAAAAGTCCAGCTTCGATTAAATCTGCCTGGGCAATACCGATTTCTTCAAAAGTTGCTTGAACTTCCGGATTATTAAGGAGTGCAATTTGAACGGCGGCTTCAACGCTAATAGGCTGAAAAACTAGATCTTGAATATAACAAGCTATGCGAGGATCTTCGTAACAAGGCTGATTCCACAGAACTTCCTTTCCAATCCGTTCTTGTATAATGCTTGCCACTTGCTCTTCACTTCCATGCGGTACACGGGCGCAGCTTGAAATAAAAAGAGGCAAAAGAGCTGTTATTCCGATCACTTGTAATTTAGACATCAATACTTCCTTTAATA
>CAZABG010000037.1:0-23371 GCA_964483465.1 uncultured bacterium | reverse complement strand
CATTTGTACTTCGCTTTGTTGGCGACAATTCATAATAGTTATTTACATACGTTCTTGAACCATAATAAGGATTATAAAAGGGTTGACGATGATGATCTACGGGCAGTTTTTGCCGAATATTATTTACAGTTTTTGGGGTAGGCTCAAAGTAATCTGAAAGTTGAGGGGTAGGTTTGTAGTAATCTTTGAAAACAGCGCGTATATTCTGGCGAAGTTTTGCTTCTATTTCTTTTGTTTTTGGATTTACTTCAAACATGTTCAATTGATTTTCAACTGAATTTTGCACTAAACCAATTGAACCCGCTGGAAATTGCATAACTTATATATCCTTTATCTCTTAAACATGTATTGCCGCAATAATCCGTTTTTTTACGAATTGTTCAGCTATTATTAGGTAAAATTTAATAGGTTTAAACAAAAATCTTCTAATCGCGATCTTATTAAAATTACCGAATTTACGAACTATACAATAGTTTTTTAAAATAAAGAAGAACTCGGGAGCTGCCCGGGTGGGAACTGCCGCAATTTAAAGCATGTTCACAACCCGGCGCTCGATCCCGATATTCCTAATTAGGCATTAAGGACTTTTAGAGCAAGCTGAGACATCTTCGCGTCATCGCCAAGAGAAAAGCCCCAACGGACAGCCGCGGCCGTTAAGCCTACTGCCGCAGTAATTCCGCCTGCAGCTAAAACTGCCGGCATGGCCGCAAAACCGCCGATTGCCATAAGGATGCCGCCTGCAACAACAGACGCTTTAATGACGATCCAGGTGTAGGAATCTCTTTCCATCTTCTTGAAGAAGCGTTTACCTGACGCAAGCAAATCTTTAGTTTGCTCATCGGTATACTTATGTTTAACTTCATGCTTCAATTCTTTTACGGCATCGAGTCCATCTGTTGCCAAGGTATGCTTTTTAACTTCTTGCCCAAGAAGATATCCGCCAACAACAGCAATCACAACCCCAACGATAGCCCAAATCGCATTTGCGTTATCGTCATTTGAACCTCTACGGCTTGGAGCGGATCCATAATAGTTATTAACTACGGTTGTCGAGCTGAAATAGGTCATGTAGCTAGGCTCGCGATAAATATAAACTACCGGTTCATGTCGATGACAGTGATAGTAATTTGTAAGTTGAGGGGTAGGTTTATAATATTCATTGAATACTTCGCGAGTAAGCTGACGAAGTTTTGTGCCCAATTCTTTTGTTTTGGGACTGATTGCGTAGATATCTACTTGTCCCGGTACTGACATTGGCACAAAGCCCATTGTAGCTGAAACTGCTGCTGACATAAATTTTTGATCCTTTATCTCTTATATGTTGTGGCCGCAATAATCCCTGATTTACATTAAGGAAAAATCAAAGATATATTAATTTATTGTAAAGATGAGCCGATTTACACCCACTTTCCACCCCCACGCTCTTAAAGCTGCAAAAGCTGGAGCCGAAGTGATCATCCATTATTGGGGAAAACTCGAAGGATATAAACAAAAATCTTCTCTTAGCGACCTTGTTACTGTGGCCGACCAGGAATCGGAAGAGGCGGTTCTCTCTATTTTAAAAAAACATTTTCCGGACCATAGCTATCTCGCCGAAGAATCGGGACTTAATGAGATGTCTTCTGAATATATGTGGATCATTGATCCTCTTGATGGAACGACGAATTTCGCTCATCAGTACCCCGTAGTCGCCGTATCTATCGCCTTGTTTTTTCAAGGGTCTCCCCTTCTCGGGATTGTCTACAATCCCATAACCCAAGAACTCTACGAGGCGGAAAAAGGTAAAGGCGCTTATCTGAATGGAGAAAAAATAGGGGTCTCTCGTGTAAGTGAACTTACTAAATCGCTGCTTGCAACGGGATTTGCCTACGATCGTCTAAAAACCCCTGAAACGAATTATAGAGAATTTACCCATTTTACCAACCTTACCCAGGGCGTTAGAAGAGCTGGCAGCGCAGCCCTTGACTTAGCTTACGTCGCATCTGGTCGGCTAGAGGGTTATTGGGAGAGAGGCATTCAGGCTTGGGATATGGCGGCCGGCATGCTTTTGGTGACGGAAGCCGGCGGTACGGTATCTAGCTATGATGGATCGGATGTCGATATCTATTCAGGGAGAATTCTTGCTTCAAACGGCCGTGTGCATAAACAAATCAGCGAGCAACTCTGTAAGTTGAAGGATGAAGGCAGAAGGCAGAAGGCAGAATAGCGAACGAAGGATGAAGGCAGAAGGCAGAAGGCAGAATAGCGAACGAAGGATGAAGGCAGAAGGCGGAAGGCAGAAGGCGGAAGGCAAAAGGCGGAATAGCATCAAATTTATTTCTTTACATTGTTAATCATCGTTACATGTATTGAGATAAGCTCATCAGCTTCTTTAAGTAAATTATACACCAATTTTTTTTCGACAATGCTAGATTCTACCAGCAACTCAATCCAATAGACGCTTTCTTCAAGCTCTTGTAAGCCGACTTCGATTTTAGAAACAAATTCTGCATTTGATCGCGCTCTTTTGCCTTCACGATAATGTGCACCAACCGATGTTCCGCACCTAACTAACTGTCTCTCCTAAAATTTGGGCTAAAGAATTTTTGGGAAGTGATGAATATAATTTTATAACTCTTAAAGCAAATGATTTTGTTCTATCTCAAAGAGATTGCATTATGTCAGAGCGGATATTTTTGTTGCTATTCCGCCTTCTGCCTTCTGCCTTCATCCTTTAAAATGGGTGCAGTTCAAAGAACTGCACCCATATTTTTTAGAGTTTTTGGCTGATTGATTCGAGGTCGTTTTGATATGAAGGATCGATTGTAGAAGGAGGATTGAAGAAATCTCCTCTCAACACTTCAACTTTCTTGATCGATTTAAGATTGATCGAATTAACACCCGGTTTTTTTAAGTAGACAATCATGCCTTTTAAAGTACTGCCGTTTGGATTTGTCGTTTCAGTTACAATTTCTTCGCCAACAATATTGCCTCTTAAAACAGGCTGGCCTTTCTTGTCTAAACCAAACACATAAGGCTCGACAATGATTTTCTTAAACGCGGTATCGCCTTTCGCCCACTTCTCATCTAATTCTACCGTTAAACCGATGCGCTGCTTTGATGCGATCGCATAGTTGATAGGATCGTCAAGCAATGCTCTACGATCATTCACAGTTTTAGTTGCGCCTGTTAATTCCAAGCTGAATGGTCCGTAAGATACAGCTTGTTCAGTTGCTGCAAATAAAGAGCCGAATACTATTAAAGATAATAAATATTTCATAAAACCCTCCAATAAGCTATTTATCTATGATATGAGATATATTTTAAATATTATTGGAGTAGCTTTAATCTCCGCAGGTGCCTTTATAATTGGTTATCAGTCCTTTTCGTATACAACGAATCAAGCAGAAATCAATATCGGCGGAATGGAGCTTCAAGTTAAGGAAAAAGAGGTTGTCCCCCTCTCCCCTATCCTGGGAGGAGCCGCGATTATCGCAGGTGTCGCCCTATTACTATATCAAACCAAAAAATCATGAGGCATAAGGGTTTAGCTGCGCGACAATATGCGCTTTGACCGATTCTTCAGCCCCTTTTTTCCCTAAAAGCATATTTTCGACATACTTTTTAAACGGAAGGTTTTTAACGTCAGGCATTAAAGCTTCACCCATTGAACAGTAAAGTCCTGCATCACCCGGAAACTTTTCTCCCCTATCTGCAAGCTGCTTAACCGCAAGCATCGACTCTTTTAATGCCATAATAAAATGCTCAAGACTATGTGGAGTATCAAGAATTCTTTTTGTTAGGCATATGTGGGCTGTATTATCTTTTAAAGCATTTAACTCCCAATTTCGCAGGCTTAATTCATGCACAAGAGCATATGTTGCACCGTCTGCGATATTATACTTAAATGCCACCACATTAACATCCGGACGGCCGACTACTTCAATTCCTTCAACTTCCTTTAAAAGCGCAGCCAATCGATTTTTAGCCTCTTCAATTCTATCGGACGTTTTTAAATAGCCTTCCTTGCCGTAATAAAGAAGAGCGGCAAAAGCGCAAATCTGATTTGCGCATGATTGACTTCCCTCATCTTTCGGCGTTCCATATACACATGTCCAATTAGGCAAAGCGTAAACGGAATATTTAGCTAAACCATTTCGAACAAGAAGTACCGAGGAGCCTTTAGGCGCTTCGCCATATTTATGCGGATCAACAGATACGGAAGTTGCGCCCTCTTTGAAAAAGTTTGTGCCTCGAACAAAGCCTCTTAAGCAAGCATCAACATGAACAGGAACATTATAAATATTTGCGCAGTCTATAATTTCTTTAATAGGATCTACGGTTCCCGTTCCATAACAGGGCGCAGAAGCAAAGACAGCGAGTAAAACCTCTTTATGTTTTTTTATCGCTTCGCGCATTTTTTCCATATCGACTGCGCCAGTACTATCGCAATCAATCAAAATGAAGTTTACGTCGTAGGCTTTTCCGCCTTTAAGTTCGGCAGCATGAATGCTTTTGGGAGCAATCATGACTCCTTTACCAGGTCCTATGCCTCTTTCTTCTCTCCCTTTTTCACGATACATTCTGACAGCTTGCATCAAACTTCCGGTTCCTCCCGTCGTGTCAAAGCCTATGGTAGAATGCGGATCTGCCCCGAACATCGATGCGACCATCTCTTTTTCCCAATACTGCAGAAACCGAACAGGAGAAAATTCTTTATGAAGCGTATTCCATAAGTAGGTTTGAGAATTAATGACCATAAATAAGTAGGCAAGATCGCTTTGATTCTCAACTCTTTTAGGATAAACAATTTTCTGGTCTTTCAATTCATTAGGATAAATAGCCCCTGAAAACTGCTTTGAGGCTATATTTTTTAAAACCATCCGATTAATGACATCAAATATTTTTAAAATTTCATCAACGGAATAACCCTGATCTCTAAACTTGAAAACCTCATCATCTACATCTCTTTGCAATGCTGCAGAAATTAGGCATTTAATCTCCTTCCATTCGTGCTGAACATGAGAAGCTTCTTTACGCCCTACTTCGCCCACTTCTTTTTCGAATTTTCTTCTAATTGAGGGCACTTGTAAAAGATTGCGTCCTATCATTTCGAGTGTCGATTCATTCCATCTTCTTAAATAAATCTTGCCTAGCCATCCTAGAGTTACCAGACACGAAACCAAGCCTGCAACATAAATCAGAGTAGATTTGGGTGCATAGGTATCATGTCGCAAAGGGGAAGAATTGAACGAATCCGAAATATTTTTAATCATAGGTTTCGAATGTAGAAAAAAACAGATATTTAAAACAAGAAAGATGAAGGGGAAAAAGGGACGATCTGCGATCGTCCCTTTTTCCTTACTCTAGGCGGGCGAGGCCTTTAACGAGGCTTTTATCGAACATTTTCTTAAAGAAAAAGATCGATGCGAAAAGGAATACGATATTAAGCGCAAAACTCATCCAAAATTCGCTCCAGGGAAACGTTTGTCCCGCGAGAATTTGACGCATCCCCTCAAAAACATAGGTAGGCGGAAGCGACCAGGAGATCATTTGCGCCCATTTTGGTAAAATTTCCACCGGATAAAAAACAGCGCAGAAAGGGGCAAATAAGAAGGGGAGCATCCACGCAAACATTTCCACTTTATGCCCCCAATAGATGATCATTCCAGACGATATAAATCCGATCGTCCATCCGAATACAAAGAGCAGCATGGAAAAGGGGACAAAAGCCCACCCTATCTCAAATACGTTTAATGAGTATAGAAGGTAAACAAAAAGAATACCGAAAGCGGCCGATATGAATAGCTTGACTATACTCAAAAGGAGCGTTCCCAAAATCCATTCGGACAGTTTAAGGGGCGTTGAAAAAAGGTTCACTAAGTTGCGGTGCCAAAATTCCTGCAATAGATGAAAGGAAACCCCGATCGCTCCCCTCCAGGTGATCTGCCAAAATATTAGAGCCGTCATTAGTATCAAGGGCAATAATGAAATTTGCGTTTGCTGCTGCTGTATCCAGATGGAGGTCAGCCCCCATAGGAGGATATCCACAATCGGCCAATAAAAAAGATCAGAGAGCTGGTGAAAATCTTTTATAGTAAAAAAGTAGCGGTAAAATACACCGCGAATACGGCTTAAGCTTAGATTCATGATTTTTTAGCAATCTGCATAAAATAGTCTTCGAGGGACGGCTCTTCAATTTTAATCTGCGTATAGCACACAGAGGGCTGACTGAGAGCGTTTAGGAAAGGAGGAATCTGTTCCTCATCCATCCAAATATTTATTGAGCGGTTTTCAACCGTAAACTTGTAGTGCGCCGCCTCTGCAAGCGCGATTGTTTTCTCAAGCCCCTCCACCAACGTCAATTGGATGCGATGGGTTGAAACGCTTTTTGCGAGCTTGACCGGAGAGTCGTCTGCGATGATTTTGCCATTTTTCAAAAAAACAGTACGATCACATATCCGCATGACTTCTTCCATTTTATGAGAAGTAAAGAGAATAGATAAACCCTGGCTTTTTCTTTGCTCGAGCAAAAAGGCGCAAATGTCGTTTGCGATATCTGGATCAAGCGAGGCGGTCGGCTCGTCTAGAAGAACGATTTTAGGTCTTACAAAAAAAGCTTTGACAAGCATCAGACGGGTTACCTGGCCGGCAGATAAAGTCGAAACCCTCTTATCCCGCTTTTCGATAATACCAAACCGCTCGAGCAGGGGCTCAAAGGCTTTATAACTCTCTTTTTTGCCCATCCCGTACAAATGGCCAAACACTTCCAAATTCTGCGCTACCGTTAAAATCCAGGGCAAGCTGGTATAAGTGCTCGCAAAAGTAACGTGCTGGAGAACCTCCGAACGATGATGATCAAAGTCCTTTCCAAAATAGCTAATCGATCCCGATGTCTTTGAAAGCGTACCTAAAAGCATTTGAATCGTGGTTGTCTTGCCAGAACCATTAGGCCCAAGAAGCCCCAGAATCTCCCCTTCATTCAAGTGAAAGGAAATTTCATCCACCGCCGCCACAGGAGGGGTAGTGGGATAAGATTTTTTAAGTTTATTTGTAGATAGTATAGGAGGCATAGTGTGATCCATAAATCTAGAATATTTTCTTTATCTAAGTCAATTGTATTCTTAATTGTTTCTTAATATTCGAATGCTAAAATTTTAGCATGACTAGTCCCATAAACCCGCTAGATATAATTAATAAAACAGAGCCGGCAGCTTCAACTTCCAAAAGAAGAAGCCCCACTTCCCTATCATCAGTAGATGAATCCGTAGAGATCCAGCCTATAAAAAGAGCTGCTGTTGTTATCACGCCAAAAACGGAAATATTAAAGCTACTGCTTGCGCAAATAGTTGATGAAGGCGAAGAAATTAGATTTAATGAAACCCCCGATTATATCTTAGTCTCCACTCCTCTTCACAATTACCAGATTTTTCCAAACGGAATTCAAAAGATGATTCTTTTTGGCGAACTAGAAAAATTTACCGATGGAACCTTGATATTCGAATTTAATACTCCTATTCGCTGCCGATCGATATCTAGCGCAACAGATAGTTTTGAATTTAACTTAAGTTTACTTTCTATATTTTTCACGAAGAATCCGATTGCAGACAAAATAGCAAACATATTTTTTAATACAGGCTTGCGTAATATATTCATTGCGCATGCCACGACCTACGTGATTCTCCCCTATTTTTCCGACTCCTCCTTCTTTTTAAATCCAGCCTACGCAAATCAAACCGCAACGCTGCTTGAATATATGAAGCAAATGAACAGCCAAAACGGTTCGATGCTTTACATATGCGAATCTGCCGGAATCGATCCTGCGCAAATTCAATCAAAAATAGGCCTTCAACTTCCTCATATAGCTACTATAGATTCGAAAGAGTGGAGCCGCCAGAGGCACAAATCTTTTGCTCAATTGGAGGCGGAAGAAGCCCAAAACATCACAACCAGCTCTCCAACCGGCACCATCAATACCCGATACTTAAGGCAACTCGCCCAATTTAAAGAAACTTGCTCCCCTCTTTATCTATTTAATGGTCTCGTTTACAAAGTAGGATCGTTCGATTTCGAATCAACGGGAGATATTCGATTCTTCGATAATCCGGTTACGGCGAGCCTATTAAATTCAGGCATAAATCCCCCAAATTACGACGAATCAAAAACATTCAAAGATAACTTAATAAACCTATTTACAACGCTGAACCCCTCCTTGAGACAGCTTGCAAATTGCCTCGAAATATTAGACGATAAAACTTGTTTGTTAAAAGCAGGGGCCGGAACACTGAAAATTAGCTTCGCATCAGAGCATGCCGACTCCGAACTTTTACCTGACTTTCTCTTAGCAGATACTTTAGAAGGGATTTCTAGGGAGGAGACCCAACCCATCGCGCCTACAGAATCCACGATTCCATTGAATACATTTCCGGCAGATCTCTTGCGAATTCTTTCTTGGCAAATTAGTTTTACAGAAACCAAATCTGTAGTTTTTAACTCGTCAACAAACACTTACACCGCAACCTTACCAGATGGTCAAAAACACACCTATTCTCTAAAACCGTGTCATTTTCAGGCTTTAACCGGCGATTTGGCTCCTGATGAATACTTAAATGCTTTTATTGAACCTATTGTCTGCAATATTCAAGGAGTGGAATTTAATTTTTCTCTATTTTCACTGCTTTTTTCGAAAGATCTTGCTCGATACATTAAAAAAGAGAAGGTAGAACTTGTATTCTTAGTTCATGCAACAAACTATTTACTCACTCCCAAAACGCACCCTTATATAAATCGTGACTATAAATATTATTCTACTAATTTTTATTGCAATCTTAAGAGTTTAATATTCGCTAAAAGTCTGCAGAAATTTCCTATTGATCCTCAACTATATGGTAAGATGAATGGGAAAATCAATTCTGACTTTTATGTTATTGTTAATGTACCTATTAAATTTAATTGCGATTTCTTTTCTGTTCAAGAAGCAGGTTTGGCAGTTAGCAATAAATACGAAAAAACGAAGCTCACTCCTTATCTTGAAGCCTGGAAGCGTATAAGAGAAAAAAATCCAGGAATGCGCACCTTTGATGAAAAAATGTTTCTCAAAAGTAGGAATGACAACTCAACCATAGAAATAGAAATTGAGAATTTTATCTCTAATAATGTAATTTCATTCCTTTTTAAACAAAACTTTCGCTTACTGCTGAGCGCATTTATAAAAGATAAAGATTTCAATGTTTCTTATTTAAACTTTTCACATGAACCCCGTAAACATATATATAAAGTATCCACTTCAGATAACGAAACATATGAATTAGATTTAGATGAACACCAATACTCGGCCTTAAATAATGTTACAAACTATAATTTGCTTGAACTTGAAGCATTTAGCAAAAGTATCGCGGTAACCCTCAAATCAAGCCATGGCGATAAATCCTTCCATACAAGCTTACTAAGCCTACTGTATCAACGAAACCCGTATTCAGAATGGATCGTTAATAAACTACGAAAACTTAACAATCCTTCCCTTGCCGCCGCATTCAATACATTCCTTACGAACGCAACTGAGTTTGCCCTACAACCTTTCGATAATATTCTATTTTTAAATCCTGACTATATTCATTTAGTTGAAGCGTATTACAGAAACCTTTGCGATATTGCGGGATCGAATGATTATGTTTTTCCCTGCGGGATAACAAGATCTAAACCTTTTTATCAAACAGGTTCGGTTACGTGGTTATTGAGAAGATATATGCAGGTAACGCCCTCCTCGATTTATAGCGAAGAAATCAAATGCCTCAAAGGTGCCGAATACCTAAATACGCGCCACGTCACGCGATGGATAAATTTCTTTGGCCATATCAAGCTAATCACATTTAACGAAGCTGAGTTGACTTTTGAATATAACGGTTCGACCTATAGCATTAAAAATGAACCTGTTGCTTTACATCCGGTATTTCTAGAGATCAATCGCGATAACGCTGCACCTCCGCTCGCCCCTAGAGCCATTCCTACTTTACCCCTAAATCCTGAGCCCGCAATACAATCCGCAACCATCGATCCTGTAAATACATCTCCACCAACCCAAAATCCATTTAAAGACGCGCTTAAAGCTTTACTATTTCCTTTGGTTTCAGAGACTTTTGATTACAAGCTCAATGAAAATGGGATAATCGCGGTTTTAGATAATGACAAAACTTATCAAACTTATGGAATAAGCTTAAACCCTATACAAAGACAATTTTTAGAGGGAAACATTACATGGGACTACTTTGGGTTAAGCCAAGATTTGATTGCGCCTATTGACGTATGGAAAGGTAAAAATAACATAGGCAAAACCTCCATATTCGCTGTTTTCTATAATGACAACGAACTGACAGCGAAGCTTGTTGCTCGGTTAAAAATCTGCCCGCATAAACTCGCCTTTTTGGCGCATGGCATCACTTTTGCCCTGCACCCAATTATCCATACGGGACCTACCTGCAATCCCAAAATAATCCCTCTCTTAACTAATTTATACCGCCATTTTGTTGAAATTAATAATGGAAGCAACGTCTTTCCGGGAAGCCAGCATAAATCTCAAATTGTTGTGGGCGGTACGGAGTGGAATTTTAGCGATACCACTATTACAACCCAGTCGCGCTACTATTTAGCAAGTAGCGAAGCTAACGAATGTACAGCCGTAGCGGCTATTTCTTCGCCTCCAATCTTACAATTCAATACCGAGCATACCTCTATATGGCATAAATTTTTTAAAGCGGTTAAATACATCTCAAGCAATGTCGATTCCATAACCTTTATGAACGGCACAGAAAGAACGAAGTGGAAAGGCACGTTCTTGAGCACGAAGCCTGAATTTAAATTGATTGTAGGGATTCCTCTCGACCCTGAAAAAGATAAAGCCCCTCCAGTTGCTGCGCCCCTTCCGCCTGCTCCTCCGGTTGAAGCAAAGCTTCCACCTGCCCCTCCGGTATCAAGCACGCCTCCAAGCGTTCCTAATACCCCTGCTATAGAAAAATTGCGTATTGCAAATGTCATTGAAACTTACTGGTTTCAAAATCCTGTCAATTATTCTCGCTGGATTAAGCTCTTGCAAAAATCGCGCGCCGTATTTGCCTTCGACTCGCTTCCTAATGAATTAATGGAGCCTTTAAAGGCATTTAAGAAAGAGCATATCGAAGAAGTTCTTAAGTATTTGGGTGTGGGAGTAGATATTACCGGCAACTTGGAAAACGATTTAATTGAAAAGGCAGTTCCCACCCTTTTACGAGTAAAAGCTGCCGAATTTAAACTTGTGAAGAAAACGTTTGGAGAAGAAAAAGAGCGGAAGGAAATTGAATTTAAGCCCTGCTATTTAGTTAAGCCCGGCCCTCGATTTGTCCATGTCATCAAAGTGATCGCCCGTTTCGACGAATATGGCCTTTTATCAGGTTTTTTAATGGCGGAAGGCAATGTTGAATCCAACATTTCATTAGACGCATTTAACAAGCTTGTTGAGGAAGGGAAAAATAAACGGGCCATCGTCCTTCAAAGGGAAACGATTAAATTAACCGAAGAGGCGGTGCAAGCGCCTGAAATTTCTCCCACACGCAAAAAAAGAGAGCGCGAAGAAGTAGAGAAAAAAGAAGACGAGAGCGCTGAAAAAGTTGCGAAAGGCGATCCCATCCTTCCCCCCGTACCTGTGGCTCGTCCAAACCTTAAACGACCCTCTACCGAAAATACCGTTAAACCGAAAGCGCCTAAAGAATCTAAGTTTAATGACAAAGGCGATATTAAAACCGATAAACCGCGCGCGCTCGGCAAACCTCAGGATGGCGGCATCATCGCTCCTCCTGAAATGATCGATCAACCAAAATTGCCTGATTTGCAGCAGGCATTATCGCTTGATGAATTGTTCAGTGCCTTAAGCGCCAATGCGGGCGCCCAAATCAACCATGTCGTCAAGATTAGCTTGAATCAACTGAAAGCTATTTTTAGCGAAGAGCCGCTTTCCTATGAAGGCCTTGAATTAATAACCAAGCTTGAAAACACTCCGGTACCAACCACTCCTTGCTTAGTTCCAAAGGCAAAAAGCTATCAATGGGATTTCGTCATGCAGGCGAAAAGGCGCGAAAATGCGGGCCTTGGATCGATCCTTGCCCCCTACATGGGTCTTGGCAAAACCTGGATTTATATCAGTAAAATCATTCTTTCGCTCTATGAAGATACGAAAGGCCATCACCTTGTCATCACGCCAAAGCCTTTACGTAAAACGATCACGGAAGATGCGATTGTCATCCTTAATGATGCCAGGTTAAACGCCTTCGTCCATTTAAAATCAATGAAATGGGGAAATTGGTGCGCAGATAGTATTATAAGAGAGTCGAATCCGCGTGAAATTACATTCCTCTTATCTCTTTTAGGATTGTTCGATGAAGAGACCTTTAATAAGATCATGGCAGGAAGAGGTCCTATCACAAATACTCTAGTCTTAACTTATGTAAAGGCCTTTCATCAGTACCCTTCAAAGTTAAAGCGACTCTACGAACACTGCAAAAGCATTGCTCCTAAATCTCTTCCGGAAAGAGGTCATTTTGATGAAAAGGGCCTGGAAAGAATACTGAAATTTTCCTCTAGCCGAATTGTAAAATGCGAAGAGGGCAAAGATCTTGTAAAACATGCCAAAAGCGATGAATCGAAAATCATCATCGCTTCCTATGAACAAGCGGAGCATTTAGCGAGTGACCCTGTCTCTACGCCCGGCTGCGCAAGCATTACGTTTGATGAAGCGCAATATATTCATAATCCGGAAATTAAAATCGCGAAAGCGGCGGAAACCTTGCTTAAGGTATTAAACCCAAAAGCCAAAATGGCCGTTACCGGAACCCCGATAGAAAACGGGATTGAAGATCTATTTCAATTAGTCGGCTTAATGGCGCCCGAATTAAAGTGCCCGTCCATTTTAAGCACCCTTCACACCCTTTCAAGCGGGGCTAGCCGTTTTACCAAATTCAAGGACCGTGAACAGGCGCTCACCCATTTAATAAAGTTTCACGGGCACATGCAAGCCTATTTGACCCGCGTCAGCCAAAACCTCGTACTCATTTTGAAGAAAGATGATCCACGGGTTAAAGAGGCTTGGGGTGATGGAGCAAAAGTAGAATACGCAAGAGAAAACATTTCTATCTCGGCTTTAGCTGAACAAAAATATAGGGAAGCGCACGAACTATTCAAAACCCGAAGAGTCGATACGGCAACAGGCAAAAAGCTCGATAGCAACATGGCTTACTATTCAAGAGTCGCATCCATTATGCTTGACCCTGAGCTGAAGGCGGAAAGTTTAACGAAGAAGGATCCGGCTGTTCAAAGGCTTTTAAAGTGGATTAAATCGGAACCAGAAATGGCAAAAATTGATGAACTTATTGCCCGTTCCGCCATTCTTTCGTCGATTGTTTATTCTCCAAAAACTCAAAAAGCTATAAATGAAAAAAGGGTAGAGCTGATCTTCGTCGCCAATATCGCCGTCGGTAAAGTCATCCGAAAAGTCTTAAAAAGAAAGTTCCCTGAATCTCAAGGAACCGAATCTTATCTCATGTATGGCGATCAAAAAGACGAAAAGAAAGATAAGATTATTGATAGCTTAAAAGAAAACGGCAAATCAAAATTCGGCATCCTCTCGATCGAATCGGGCTCGACCGGATTTAGCATTCCCGACGCCTATGTTACCATCATGCAAACCTTATCATACAACGTCGCAACCGAGCTGCAAGCGATCGGCCGTATGGACAGGGCGACCAGCAAAGGCGATAAGTATGTCATCTATCCCCGTTTTGGCATCTTCTCGGAAGAGCATATTCCTGTTGTGCAAGAGATTAAAAAACTGACCTTTAAAAGCTTTTTCTCACCTGCCGCGACGCAGCTTGAACGCCTGCAAGATATCGCGCAATTAAACCGGCATAACATCTATCAATCTTACTTAAACGAAAAAAGAGATGCTCAAGAGGCTCTTGCTGAAATGGAAGAGATTGATGCCATTACCGAATCGCTTCTTACTGCTATCGATGAAGAAGAATTGAAAGCGTTTGTTGAGAAACTTACGCCTCCGCTTCCTATAATTGCACCCCCTCCCGCAAGAATCGCCGCCATAGCCAAAACAACACTTGCTCCGCCTCTTCGTATTGCCGGCAACAAACTATTTAAGATGCCGCTTCCTAATACGCTCGCCAATGAAGATAAAGTGCGCTTAGCCCAATTTATTCAGGAAAATAAAAAAGCGCTCGAAGGACCATTAAAAGAAATCTATAATCAATTCAAGAACCCTGAATTGAGAAATCTCGTTAGAACGGGCGTATCAATGCCTACGCCAGAATCAGCTCGTGTCCATCAGATCTTGATGAATTTAATACAGGATGCGAAACAATCGGTACGCTCCATTGACGACATCGGCATCGATCGTTTTAAAATCGAGGGTCAAGACTATGTATTGGAAGGTAAAAGCCATCCAGAGAGGATCAAGAGAGTAAAAGTTGTATCGAGCATTAATGGTCCGTTTGAAATATTAATTTAACATCTGAGATATACCGTTACTAATAAATCTTAATACAATCTTAACGAATTTGAATTATTATCTTTGAATGCAAACCCCTTTAGATCCATTATCACAAAACAATTTACCACTAATCAATCCTGCGCAAAATAAACGACGATTTCCCTCTCCTTCTTTTCCCCCAGCTCCGCCAGATGATATTCAACCTCTTAAAAAATCCACTGTCAAATCTTATACAATCGACGCGAGCAAATTAAAGCCTATTATTCATCTTCTTTTTCAAGATCATAAATCATTAAACTACACTAAAAATGAAGATGGCACTCTTACTGTTTCAAATGTAATTAAATCGTTTAATCTAAAACTCACGCCAGAACAATGGGTTATTTTAGAAGGAGATCCTTCGACGCTTCCTGCAGACGATTATCTCAACGCGATGATCTTACCCGTACACGTTATAGGGAAAAACCAAGAGAGATTTCATCTATCCCTTCTTAACATTTTTTATGAGAAATCCCCTTTTACCGATAAACTTGCAGAACTTGCAAAAAAACACATTAAAAATTCAAAGGTGCCTTTTGTAGTAGAAGCGGCGATTCATATTTATCACCCCTATAAAAGCAGCAGCAGGGCTTTTGTAAATTTGTTATACCTTTCATATGCTTCCAATTTCTTAAATTACCTCGTAAGCATAAATAATAATAATCCTACACTCCCGGCAGGAAATTTCATTTTAAAGAAAACAGAAGTAAAAATTGGCACGATAACAGTATTTTTTGAACCTTCTGCGGAAACTATTTTATATTGGACTAAAACGATCCCCTTTATCCTAAAAGAGGCAATGATTGCTGAACGAGGTTTGATTGAAACTACAAACCCGATAAGCACTCCTCACATTCAATGCATCCACTATTTACAACAAAAATGCGAATTGAAGGTTACGGATCAAATTGCAACCCTTAAAGCTCGCGGATTTGAAATTAATTTAAAAGGATTTCAACTACTTTTAGATTCTTATATTATCCAAAAATTAGTAATTAATTTAAAAAAATCCAATCAATTAAACATCATTGAGAACGAAAATGACTTTCTGAAAGAACTCGTTGGTCAAGCGGATTTAAGACCCTTTTTAGCGGGCATAACCGTATTAAGAGATAACCCTTTTATATTTAAACATGGAAATATTGAATACCGCCTATCAAAGTTGAGCGCCTCTCCTCAAGGTCTTTCAGTTACGCCTTCCACACCCTTATTCCTCTTTTGTTTCGAACAAAATGTATCCATTTTATTTCCCCTGTTAAAAAGGCCTGTTGTTAAGCAGATAGCAAATGGATATATGTTGTCGGATGGAGAATTTAGAATCATTGTCAATAAAACACAGTATGATATTTTATCCAGACTAACGACGCTTCCTAATGACTCGAACCTTCTTACCGCTGCATTAATCAGCCCATTATATATTTATCAAGGCCACTTAAACGAAATTTATGCTCAGACATCGCTCTTAGCTCTATTTTTTCTAGATAATCCGGCTACCCAATCCTTAATCACGCACATTGTGAAATTTGATCCTTTGATTTTTAACGATGAGGTGGTTGCTGCGGCCGTTAACTATGCCCTATTGCCGTACATCAGTCATCGCCTTTATTTAAACGCCGATTACGTTTCTCAGATCGAGATTTTTTATAAAAATTTACAAAAGCTAACAAGAGGAAAACTCCAATTTCCGAACGATCGATCCACTCCTTTGAAAACCGGACAAACAACCTGGCATTTTACAACTTCAGGATTACCGGCAAAAGTCCTGTCAATACCCAATTTTTTCCTACAAGAAGCTTCAACCTGTTTGGCTCTAAGTAAAAACATAAGAGCACCCGTTGAATCGGACTTTATTAATCAATGGAAGAAATTCCTAAGCCGCATTCATGTATTAAATGCTAATGATCAAATATTTATGTTTGAATACAAAGGATCTGTACATGAATTAACTACCCCGGTCTCAGAATCACAAATTTATAAGCATATAATTTCGGATGACACAGCTTCAGGAATAACACAGACTACGCCCGTTGCGGCGGTTCACCCTGAGATCGAATATAATACAGCTAAAATCATCCCTTTTATAACTAGCTTAATTCGTCCGATTAATATCACCTCTTTTTCTATTTCAATTGAGCATCCTAATAAGCAATTTATTATAAAGATTAAATCAGAAAATACTCGTTATGAAATTTCCCTTGATGAAGACCAATTCAGGTTATTGGCGGATAGAGAGTTTAATAATTCAGCTACTCTTTATGATTCCTACACGGTTAGACAAATAAATGGAGAAAGTAGAATTGTTTGCGGATACGGATCTCTCCTCCAACTTTTCTTTGATAAGTCACCTGAAGTTTCAGAATTGATCGAAAAACTCAAAGGCAAATGCTCATCCCGCTTTTTTGCAAATACAGCTTGGTTTGCGACACTACCCTTCAAGAATTATAGTTTATTCCTCAATCCTGAATATCTATCCCTAATCAAGATTTTCCATGAAAATTTAAAAGAGATAAATAACGGAAACGATGTTTTTACAGGATACAACGACGAAAAAAGGATGGTTACAGCAGGTGTCGTCTGGAAATTTGATGGGGAAACAATAGTTAATCCAATTGGCAATAATTTGTTTTTTAAAGAATCAGAAGAAATTCACACACACGCTATTGCAAAGTCAGGAAAGCAGCCCAATTTCCCGTTAACGGATCATTTTAAAAAATGGAGAACCTTTTTAAATAAAACAAAATATCAAGTCTTAGACCCTAAAACCAACACCCTATCCTTTAACTATAAAGGTAAAATCTTGAGGCTTTTTGCCCCATCTGCTGCGGCAAATAATTTATTTATCGAAGTTCTAAACGGTGAAGTTTCATCAAACGAAGAGACACCCCCGTCTCTACCGCCTCCTCCAACTCCTATCGCCTTGTCTCAACCTATCGATGAATCTTTGATACCCATCCCTCAAGTTGAATACGCTCGCATATCAAATGTAATAGAAACATTCTGGCTTCAAAATCCTGTCAACTATTCAAGATGGATTAAGCTGCTTCGCGACTCTAAAGCCGTCTTCTCGTTTGCATCGCTTCCTAATGAACTGATGGAGCCCTTGAAGGGCTTTAAAAAAGAACATGTCGAAAAAATTCTAAAATGTTTTGGCGTAGGAACCCTATTTCAAGGCGACTTGCCTGACGATCTGATTGAAAAATCAGTTCCCACTTTACTAAGAGTTAAGGCAGCCGAATTTAAATTATATAAAAAAGATACATTTCAATTTCGTGAAGAGAGACAAGTTCTTTTGAAGCCTTGCTATTTGGTAAAGCTAAATGAAGGTTCTCGTTTTGTTCATATTATTAAAGTAGCAGCGCGATTCGATAGTTTAGGGTTTATTTCAGGTTTTGTCCTCAACGGTGAAAAAGCGGTTGAAAAGAACATATCCCTTGATGAGTTCAATAAAATTGAAGATGAAGCGAAAAATAAGCGTGCGATTATTCTTCAAAGGGAAACGATAAAACTTGTGGAAGCAGCCCCTCAAGAGATATCTCCCTCGCGTCAAAAAAGAGAGCGTGAAGATCCTTTAGAGAGAAAAGATGAAGGCGAAAAAGGGGCTAAAGAAGCAAAACCCGATCCCATTCTTCCTCCTGTCCCGCAAGTAAGAATTCAAAAACGGCCTGCAGAAGCAGATGGAACTGTGCATCCAAAAGCACCAAAAGAAAGTAAGCATACGGATAAAGGCGATATTACAACGGATCGTCCCCGCGCTATCGGAAAACTTGCTTCCGGAGGAATAGTCCCTCCTCCTGAAATGATGGAAAAGCCGGCAGGCCCTGCCATGCAGGACGCATTAACTCTCGATGAGCTATTTTGCGCTTTAAGCTTAAATGCAAGCGCCCAGGTAAATCACGTCATTAAAAATGGTATAAATCTCTATAAAGCCATATTTGCAGAAGAGCCCCTCGCCTACGAAGGGCTTGAGCATATTCGCAAACTAAATGACACGCCTCTGCCTTTAATTCCAAGACTTGTTCCTAAAGCAAAGAAATACCAGTGGGAACTTGTTCAAGAAGTGGAAAGGCGTGAAATCGCCGGTCTTGGCACTATCCTCGCTCCTTATATGGGGCTTGGTAAAACCTGGATATACGTCAGCAAAATCGTTTTAAGCCTTTATAAGGGATCTAAAGGACATCACTTCATCATTACTCCTAAACCGTTAAGGGAAACGATTAGAAAAGACGCGGAAATCATCCTAAACAACGCACGTTTAAATGCTTTTATCCAACTCAAATCGATTAAATGGGGCGAGTGGTGCATTAAGCGAATAATTCAAGAATCAAACCTAGATGAAAAAAAATTCCTTCTATCGCTACTTGGCTTGTTTACGGAAGAAGAGTTTAGCAGCATTATGACGGGCAGAGGACCCATCTTAAATGAACTTTGCACAACGTTTGTAGAAAATAAATATTACCAATATCCATCAAAGTTAAAACGTCTTTACGAATATTGCAAAAACATAAGTCCAAAGGATCTTCCTGAAAGAGGCCGATTTGATGAAAAAGGATTAGAGCAAATTCTTCAGTTTTCATCTTCTCGTATTCGAAAATGCGAAGAGGGCAAAGAACTTTTGATTCACGCTCAAGATCAAGAAGCACAAATCATTATTGCCTCCTATCAACAGGCAGAACACATAGCTAACAATCCAAAATGTTCTCCGGGGTGCGCTAACGTCATTTTTGATGAAGCGCAATATGTCCACAACGCTGATACGATCGTTTCTAAAACCGCGGAAAAACTGTTAAAGGAACTAAAGCCAAGAGGGAAAATGGCTGTAACGGGTACGCCTATTGAAAATGGGGTAGAAGATCTATTCCAGCTAGTGAAGTTAATGGCGCCCGAATTAAGCTGCCCCGCCATCCTCAATACTTTAAGCAACTTGTCAATCAATGCAAGCAGATATGTTAAAGCGAAAGATCGCGACCTTGCCCTTTCTCATATGCTTAAGTTGCATGGACATTTACAAGCCTATCTTACGCGCATAAGCCAAAACCTTGTGCTTTTACTTCAAAAAGATGATCCAAGGGTAAAAGAAGCATGGGGAGAAGGCGCAACCGTTGAATATACCTACGAAAACATCACTCTTACGGCTCTCGCTAAACAGAAATATCAAGAAGCGCATGAACTTTTTAAAACGCGGAAAGTGGATCCAAATACAGGCAAAAAATTGGATACCAATATGGCCTATTATGCCCGAGTCGCGAGCATCTTGCTTGATCCTGAATTGAAAGTTGAAAGTCTTACTAAAAAAGATCCTAGCGTGCAAAGGCTTCTTAAATGGATTAAAGCCGAATCAGATATGTCCAAAATCAATGCGTTAATAGAGCGTTCCGCTATATTAAGCGCCATCCTCAACTCTTCTAAAACGCGATTTGTCCTCAACGAAAAAAAAGTTGGCCTTATATTCGTAGCAAATATCGCAGTAGGCAAAGTGATCCGTAAAATCCTTAAGAAAAAATTCGAAGACGTTGAATCGTATTTGATGTACGGCGATCAAAATGATGTAAAAGAAATAAAGGGGGATAAAAAAGAGATCAAGAAGGACATCATTATTGATAAGCTCAAAGAAACCGGAAAAACAAAGTTCGGGATTTTATCGATAGAATCAGGCTCGGCAGGATTCAGCATTCCTGAAGCAGCTGTTACCATTATGTCCGACCTTTCATACAATGTCGCAACCGAAATGCAAGCGATTGCTCGAATGGTGCGCGCAACAAGCGTCGGATTAAAGCAGGTAGAATACTTACGCTTTGGCATTTTCTCTGAAGCTCACATTCCTGTTGTTCAGGAAATCAAAAAACTCACTTTTAAAAGCTTTTTTACACCTGCGCAAACACAACTTGAGCGTCTTAAGGATTCAGCAAAACTCATTCGTAATAACATCCTTCAATCCTATTTAAACGAGAAAAGGGATGTAACGCTCGCAAATGATGCGATGATAGAAATTGATGAGCTGATTAATTCGCTAATAGAAAGTATTGATGAAGAAGAATTAAATGCTTTTGTTGAGAGGCTGATACCTGCGCTTCCTAATCCTCTTCCGCAGCCGGCAAAAGTTGCGGCTGTCGCTAAAAATACAATAGCTCCCCCCTTACGCATTGCAGGCAATAAACTTTTTAAAGTTCCTCTTCCGAATACTCTCTCAAACGAAGACAAAATACGCCTTGCCTACTTTATTCAAGCCAATCGGCAAACGCTTGAAGCTCCCATTAAGGAGATTTATTCTCAATTGAAAAATCCAGAGTTAAGGAATTTTGTCCGTACAGGAGCTGAAATGCCAAATCCCCTAGCGGCAAAAGCCTGCCGAACGCTACTAAATTTAATCAAAGATGCACAAACTAACATCCTTTCAATTGATGATATAGGAATCGATTTATTTAAGATCGTAGGCCAGGAATACGTCCAGGAAGAAAAAACAAAGGAAGAGTGCTCTAAACGGGTAAAACTCGTTAAAGGAGCAAATGACGTGTTAGAAATATTAATCTAAGATCAAAAGCCAGAAGCTAGCTACAGTGGTGATATCTTAACATTAAATTAACTACTTTCTCCCTTCATTTCATGTTGTAATAGTAATATGGAGCCAACAGAGCCTATTGAAAGATTTCCCGCCCCAAGTCCCCCTACTCCTCCGCAAAATGATTCCAATCCTTTGAAAAAAATCCTATCCATTTTAGTCGGACTGAAAAATGATTTTATTTCATTCGTAAAATCCCTTACAAATCGCGGCAGCTATGTAAAAGTGCCTGAATCTGAAATCGATCAAAAAATTCAAAGAACCTGGTTTGATGCAACCGCAATCCCCAACAAATCGGCTTTAAAATCTAAAAATGGTCCCTCAAAAAAGCAAAGCTTTAGCGAAAATTTAACTTCAATGCGAACCTATTCTCCTCAAATTGACAAACCGATTCGAGAGGAAACCCCGCATAAAAGAAGACGCAATGAAGAAAAATCAAGCTTCCGCAGTATTGGAAAAACGAATAAAGAAGCTCTTTCACAAATGAATGAGGCAGAGAAAGCAGAAAGATTCATTCAAAAAATAAGCCATTCTAATTTAAGTGAAGATGATATAGAAAAAGCCTTTAAAGGGGCGCAAGATGGCGCCTACCTCATTAATAAAACGGATGAGGGATTAAAGGTAATTATTAAGAGAAGCAATTCTTATGAAATTCATCCCTTTGAACAGTTAAAAGATGAAGATGACATGCCCATCGATGCGATAAAAAGTAAAGACCTTCAGTACGATAATTTTAAATCCTTTTTAGGATCGTTCGGAGTCTCAATAAAAAATCTCATTAATCCTAAAAGTAGGTTTAAAGGATTTTCAAGCGAAACCTTTCTTCGCGAACTATCTCTCTCAGAGGGAAAACAATTCTTAATGGTTAAGCCTGATAGATCTTTTACCCTTTTGCGCTCCGACAAATCGGAATTCACCTATATGCTTCTCATTAAAAAAGAACCGCTGCTTCCTTTTTTCGAAACAACGATTGATGTTGTCTACTACAAATTCGATAAAGATGACAAAATCATTTGCAATAAGGGAAGAACCTACCCCGACTTCGACGCTTTCCTCTTCGAAAACGGCACTACAATGGGTAGAGGCCAAATCATTTAGCCAAAATACTACTTAACTCATTTTCCATAAAACCAAATACTTAAACTCTAATTCTATTAATTTATTGTTAATCACCTTTCAGATCATTTTTTAGATCAATAAATATGATAAAATTATGATTAACACGGAGGTTTTATGAATCCTATACAACAACTTGCTAAAATGGACTGGAAAGGAAGCGTTCCTTCTCTTGAGGGAGACTTTTCACATAACAGTCTTGCAAATCTGCAAACAATTCTTGAAAGGATTAAAGACAATTCAGATAACGATTCAAAAATGGTATTAAGGAAATGCGTTGACTTCACAAAAAACTTAAAAGACGCAAAAGATTACTACCTTGCTGCAAAAATCTATAGCAAATCCTATCAAGTTAAACAGGAAACCGTTGAGTTTAAGAATGGAAAAGAAAAAATTTACGAATTTCAAATTAGAGCATTGGAAAAAGACTTTCCCGGTAAAAATATAAGAAAGATAGTGAAAAATATTTCAAAAGAAGACTTTCAGACGATGCTTGACTATCTATATTCTCCTGCAAAAGATAAATATCCATCAAAAGAATCTAAAATCATAATAGATTTCTTAAAAGAAAATGATCTTCACAACACAACGAGAGTGCAAAAGGCATTTGGAGTAAAGCCTAGCACTTCCGCTGAATTCGATAGTCTAAATAGAGAGGACATCCTTTATTTCTTAAGCGGAGAAGTTGATATTGAAGAATATGAAATTATTGATTACCTAAAGGCTGCTTCCCAATTAGTTGAAAGGCTTGACCCCAAAAATCGTGAAGATTTTAAAATGGCTGTAAGGATCAATCAAGCCATTAATCAAATAAAAGTTCCAGATCAATCATTTGAAAAAACTAAAATAAATGAGCTTAAACTTGCTGCATCGGAAAAACTAAAAGAGGGCAGTTTATCAGCTGAAAAATTTTCTATTTTTAACAAAATTGCCAGCTTTGTCGCTTCATTACTAGGCAAATCGATAGATAGTTGGTTATCTCTAGATGCAGAGTTTGTAAATTCGGCTCTTTCAGATGCAACCGATTTGACAATCGAAGTTCCTGAGAATCCATCAGAAAAATTCTGGGCGTTTCTAGAAACACATAATCAAAGTATTAAATCGATAACTCTTACACAAGAGCAATATGAAACGAATAAGGAAAGAATACCGTTTGGAGT
>CAZABG010000036.1:3768-23537 GCA_964483465.1 uncultured bacterium | reverse complement strand
GAACGGGCGAGGGCACGCACACGGGCACGGAATAAGCCGCAATCGGGAACGGGCGCGGGCACGCACACGGGCACGGAATAAGCCCAACCGTGCTAAATCAACGTCATATTCACTTTTTCTGTAAAACTAGTCCTTTACAACTGTAACTTTGTTACACTGTAACAATGAACCATTGTAAAAATGCACCCATTTGGTTATAATTAGATATATGTCAGTTACGCCTAATAAAGACCACTCTAATGAGGTTAGATTAACTCTAGACGCTCGTAAAAGAGTAAGTCTTGTTAAACTTCTCCCAAAACATGAAATAAGCTCTTTTAAAGCTTACGTTAAGGGAGATAAAATAATTCTAGAACCTATGGCTGAAATCCCCGCTAATGAACTTTGGCTTCATAACAATCCAAAAGCGCTCAAAAGTGTAAAAAAAGGAATTGAAGAATCCAAAAAAGGAAAAGTAAAAAAGAGAGGCTCATTTTCCAAATACGTAAATGAATAATTTTGAACTTCTTTTTACGGATGTTGCTGATAAACAGTTAAGCCTTCTTGAAAAATCTAAAGATAAAGAAGGAATTTTAAAATCTGTCAGAAAAACTCTTGGTCTAATGGAAACCAATCTAAGACATCCTTCTCTAAATACGCATGCTTATTCAAGTCTGAACGGTGCAAATGGTGAAAAAATATTTGAATCCTACGCTCAAAATAACACTCCAGGCGCCTATAGAGTCTTTTGGCATTACGGCCCAAACAAAAAACAAATAACTATTATCGCAATAACAGCTCACCCCTAATTTCTCTATAAATCAACAAACTGATTAATAATTAAATCTCGTTTTTTTAAGAGAAAATTATGACCGCTGTTGACGCAAATAAATAGAATACTCATAAGACCCGGATATCTTGCAAATATTCAAAAGAGTTGGAATTAACACTTGCTCTCGACAAATTTATACCGAATTGTTAACGTGCATGGCGCATGATAACATTAAACGCAGCAGCAAGCCTATATAAGTTTTACAACAAATGGGATGAGAGTGACGATTTAAAGTCGCAGCTCTATATGTATCGCACGCTCGACATCATCTGTTCTATCGAAAGGCTTTGTTATAAAATCGGAAAGGCCACTCTCAAAAATCCTCATCAAAAATGTGCCGTTATTACATTAAAGTGTAAGCAAGAGGATTGGCTTAAAGACCCCCGCGTCCTTAATACAGCTATAAAAATCATAAAGCTTAAATATGGAAATGTTACCCTATCGGCTACTTTATTAAATTTAACTATCCATTGGGGAAGCGCAAAGACTCCTGTCATCAACGAAAAAGACCATCTTAATAGTAAACTCTTTCAAGCCGTCCTTAGCAATCGATTTGAAGAAGTTAGTAAACTTATCAAACGTGATGCTAACGTCAACGCTTCAGGACCATTTGGAAAAAGGCCCCTTCATTTCGTAAATGACAATCCTTCCCTCTTCAGATTTTTGGAAAATAAAGGAGCAGATTCTCATGCTACAGACGACATGGGACGCAAGCCCTATTTACTCACTTGGAAAGAATTTGATCTTGAAGAAGATTGAAACGAATTTATAGAAAAGAAAATCAGGTAAGCCTATTTAGGGCTTATGACCTGTGTCGTAAAATATGTATTAGCTCCCATAGCCAAGTATACCCAAGGCTGGATTAACCGAGGCCTATACCGCCTTTATGACGGGAAAGGTATATACAATTCGGACGTTATCGTTGTCTTTGTCGCCAAACACGATTGGAACGGAGCCTACAGCTACCCCTCTCCTGTTCATATCTTTAGAACGCTTAATAATGATGGGCCTGCATTTGTTTTTAAAAGGGTCTCATCTATTGAGCAAATGAATGCGTTTATTTTCGAACAAAAGTCGCTCGGCAATCGTATTTGCGGAATTTGGATAAAAGCGCACGGAGATATCAAGAGCATTCATATTGGAAAAGGATATCATCATGAAACGACTTATCACACGTATTCAAATATCGATTTCAAAGAAACCGATGCGACGCTCTTAATTCCTGCTTTAAATCAGCTTGAGCCGCATGCCGCCATTGTCTTAGAAAGCTGCCGGACAGGAGCAAGAACCCTCAACGGCTGTTTTGCCCAGCGTATTTCTGAGTTATGTCCCAATCACAGCGTATTTGCCTGCGAAAGCAGCCTCATGGCAATAGGAGTTGACTGTAAAGTATCAAACAGAACCCTCAAAGCGACTTTTATCGATTTTAGAACCTCGCACAAAGGGATTAAAGGGTTTTTTATAAATTCCGCATCTTTTGCCATCATGATCTTAAGTTTTGGCTATATTGGGGAAAATCGGACTATTATCTATAGATCTTAACAATAAATTAACAATTATAATTTATTATTAATGCATGAATATTATTCAAAAACAATTCATTATAAAATCTATCGCTAATTTTGTTGAGATATTCTACGGCTTGATAAAAGACGACGGTAAAAATGTCAAATCGTCCAATGTTGTGATGGTCGTTATTGCAAAGCATGACTTTAACGGCGCTTTGTCCGTTCCCTCCCTTTTTGAAATCAAAAACTTCTTCAAAAGGGACATTAAACTTGTCTACAAAACCGTAGAAACCCTCGAAGAGATAAATGACTTTTCGAAAGAACTAATAGAGAGAAACAACACCATAAAAGGACTCTGGATTAAAGCGCATGGCAACCCCGAAAGCATAAGATTTGGAAACGACTCCAAAGAGGACTCCAAAAATCATGTAAAACTTAAGTTTTTCAACATGTCTAATATTTTAAACCCTACCTTCCAAGCGCTTGAAAAAGATGCAAATATAATCCTAAATTGCTGCTCAACCGCAAATACCAAATATGGATACTCGATAGCCGAAAAAATCGCCTTTCGTTCCAAAAGAACGGTATTTGCCCCAAAACATAAATTAACCACTCATGGAACGCAGATTTATCTTGAATCGGGACAAATTAAGGCCGCCTTCACAAAACGAAAGAATTTTAAAAACGGTTTTAAAAACCTCTTCAGCTCCCTATTTTTTCCAATCTTTCCCGATACACTTAGTAAAAACATAACAAGAGAGATAAAGGTCGAGAAAGCATGAATCTCATCAACAACGCTTTCTTGCGCATTGCCGACTATGTTCAAATTTCTTATGTCGGGCACGAAAGTTTAACTACTTCCGATATTGTGTTAAGCATTTGCTCGGATCAGGTCCATAACCAAATAAAAGAATCTTGGGTCTACCCCTATCGAAACCCTTATGAATACATTCAAATGGAGAAAGGGTCAAAATTAAAAGTGGTATGTAAAACAGCAAAATCGATCGAAGAAATCAACGAGATTTCAAAAAAACTAAAAGAACAAAATAATCGAATTTGCGGCCTCTTAATTGAAGCGCATGGCTCCCCTTCACGGATAAGACTTTCAGAGACCGTATATAGTCCTGACAGCAGTCCTTATATCTACGAAAGAAACGTAAAAATGCTTACCCCCACCTTTTCAAGGCTTGAACAAAAGGCTCAGATCGTTTTATTGAGCTGTTCAACAGGTAAAAAGGAAGCCGACAAAACCCCAATAGCTAGGACTATTGCAACTATCGCGAATAGGACAGTATTTGCCCCTACCGAAAACGCAAACACCAAAGGAACTATCGTTACGCTTGAAAAAGAAACCATAAGTGCGAAATTCAGCGTTCAACTAATAAAGCCCTCATCGATTTTTTCCTGTCTACTCGATTTCTTTTATGAGCTTATTTTCTTATGCAATCGCATTGGAAGAGATATCACGGTAGTCTATAATCCAAGCCCATGAACCGAATTATAGAAACTATTAATAATTGGATAAATCCGCCCTATATCGCATCGGAAGATGTTTCATCGAAAAAAGTCGTAATCTGTGTAGAGGCAAAAAGCGATCGAAGCGGCTCTTTAAAAAATATTTCATTTTTTGAAAAGGTCACCTATAAGGATCGATCCGACATTAAAATCGTACATAAAATTGTTCGAAATATCGAGGAAATCAATGCCTTTTCAAAAAAAATTAAGGATCAAAATAACCTCATCGTCGGACTCTGTATTCGAGCTCATGCAAATAGTCATATTTTAAAATTATCATCCAGAACAAAGTATTCGAATTTAAATCACTCAAAAATCATTCCGAGCAATGTAGCTCTCTTAAAACCAACCTTTTCGTGTTTAGAGGAAAATGCGCCTATTATATTGGAAGGCTGCTTAGCAGGAAAACCGAAAGAGGGATATTCGATCGCCGAAAAAATTTCGGATACGGCTTCAAAAAGAGTGTTTGCTGCGAATTACTATTTACCTTCTCTTGGTAGTAAGTACATCTTAAACCGATTGGGAATTTCAGTAACTTTTTTAGGAAAGTTTTACACAAATGACACTTCATGGAAATCTAAGATAATGAAGATAACCTATCACTTTCTATTTCTTTTTGGCTGCGTCAGAATGAACATTACAGAAGAGATTCACCCCAAAATTATTTCTTAAAAATGATCCTTTTCTGCATAGTCTAAACTTCTAAATCTTGGAGATTCTATGCAAGTATCGATGCCGCAATTCGGTTGCAGTACCTTTCAAATCAGCGCGCAAGATGGCACGGTCGTTGTAGGCCGCGGCATGGATTATCCCGTCAACATGCAATCCCAAATCCTCTGCTTTAACCGAGAAGATGAGTGCACAACCCTTGCGCCTGATAATCAAAATGGCCTTAGCTGGACTTCTCAACTAGGTTTTATCGGCATTAACGCTTTTGGCCTGAATTGCATTGACGATGGACTTAATGAAAAAGGCCTCTCTTTCGCCATATTGACCCTCCCAGAAACGGTATATCAAACGGTAGCCCCCAGCGAAGACAGCATGGCCCTTCCTGTAAGTCAACTAGGAAAATGGATTTTAGGCAATTTTGGAACGGTTAACGAAGTTGAAACGGCTCTAAAGACGGTAAAAATTTGGGGCGACACGATCCCTGTCATTAATCAGGTTCCAAAAGTGCATGTCGCCCTGCACGACAGCTCTCAGCACAATCTGGTGATCGAATTCATTAAAGGCAAAGTCAAAACCTATAAAAATCCAATAGGCGTTCTAACCAACGAGCCTCGCTTTAAATATCATAAGCATGAGCTTAGATTTTATAATCAACTTTCTACAACCCCAGCTCCTAATTCAACTATAAATGGGCATCAAGTCGTCAGTTTTCCCGAAACAGGCCTCGATGGAATGCCTGGAGGACTATCCTCTCCTGCCCGTTATATCAGACTAGCCACACATGTTCGTTTTATGACAAAACCTCAGGCAAGCATCGATGCCGTTGTCGCAGCAAGTCTTATTCTTGGAACGGTTAACATTTTATCAGGATTAGTAACTCTACCTTTTAATGGCCAAAATGTAGCTTTAAGCACGCAATGGACCACTTTTAAGGATCTCACTCATAAAATGTTCTATTACCGCATACCTGGAGATGTCTTAAAATCGATCGATTTGACTCAAACTAGTTTTGAACCGGGATCGCCCCATAACCCCATTTCTATTTCAGGCGCTCCGACGATCATCCCGATGAAGATTTAATCGCTATCGGATTCGCTATTAGGAGGGATTTCTTTCTTGTAATTAGGAAGAGAATTTATTGAATTTATAAAACTATTCAAATCAAATTCATTTTTAATTTGAATAAGATCGAAATCAATTTCGACAAACTGAGCGAAATGCCTTTTAAAGAAAAGGCCAATTTGCTCTCTATAAATTAAAGTGTTTGGAATGCTTTTTAAGTTATAGAAAGCCGCCCCTCTTATAATCAGTCTGATGTACGAATTAATATCTTTTACAAAAGACTTAATGGTCTCTTGCGATTGAATGCATTTCATTGAGAATTCTTTAGCATCAACCACCTTGTTCAACTCAACTTTGGCTAAAAAAAGCATCTCAAAATTATCAAAGATAGGAATACTTATATTAGAGCCCTTCGACATCACCAAGGAAACTTTGTAGGAACATTCTCTAAAAGGATTGTAAGTGTAATGGACGCTTATATTATCGAATATTAAAACGTGTTTCAGATTTTCAAACTGCTTTAAAGCTTTAATCCAATCGGAAATGCGAAATTCGTCACATCTAATTTCAAGGAATTCAATTTTTGGGTTGATCTCAAGAATTTTTCCCAGCTGAGATATAT
Source organism: uncultured bacterium (assembly GCA_964483465.1). Taxonomy (GTDB): domain Bacteria; phylum Chlamydiota; class Chlamydiia; order Chlamydiales; family Parachlamydiaceae; genus CAZABG01. The sequence continues at coordinate 17,350 of CAZABG010000036.1, read as the reverse complement.
GGGTAACCGTACAGCTTTTTGAAAATGGATTAGGTATTGGGGAATCGCGCATGCAATCAAGAGTATCTATGAGTAAATCTTCATCAATTTCGCGTGCCAGGGAATAGCAAATTTCTAGCTGGGGTGAAGAAAGTGATTTAAGAAGCCCGATCAAATCGGACAAAACGATAGGCGCATAGCCGCTAAATTCATACTCATAAACCATTCTTAAAGCTTCAACATGCTCTTCAAATCCAGGTGTCGAAGCATCATCTTCATAAATTCTTTTCAGGAAGCTTTTAAACACTTCTAAATCTAGATGAGGAAATGACTTGACGTCTTTAAAGGTCGGCTCAAGCATCCTTGCAAAATAGGGCGAATCCTTAGCTAAGGCCAAATCATAAAAGCGGGGAATGTCAAAAATTACCCCTCCTACAACAATACCGATTTTATAAGAGGGAAGAATACAAGCCACGCATCTTGCGGCAGTTATTACGAGCGCCCCGCTTGGCATGCCTTTTACAAATTTTAAGGCGTCTTCTACAATTTCCGCCGTGACTTTTTTTGTAAATGCTAAGTTAAGCGCTATTTGATTTGCTCTTTCAAATTTATTGGAATCATTGGCGTTAAGTAAAGATGCAAACATAATTTAAGATTAAAAAATTTATAACAATGATTATACAATACCTCAAAATTATTTACATCTTATAACTAAATAACGACGACAATTGATACACATTTTTTTAATTATTGAAATGCGTTAATAGATTTTCGTTAAATTTTATTACAGATCATTTCGGCGAATGTGTCTGAATCATTTAACGAAGGCACTAAATCAAGCTTCTCTCCCCCGTTCTCTTTGAATAAATGGGCATATTCGGTTCCTATCTCCTGAATCGTTTCCAGGCAATCGGATACAAACGAGGGACAGAAAACCAGCATCTTTTTAGTGCCTTGTTTTCCAAGCTCTTGAATGACATCGGACGCATAGGGCTGCATCCACACCTCTTTTCCAAGGCGCGATTGGAAGCATACTTTGTAGCGCGAAATGCCAAGGCTTTTTGCAATCAATTCAGCGGACTTGTAGCACTGAGCCCCATAGCAATGGTAAGACCCGTTTTCACAGGTATCGCACACCCTATCGCACCCCTTTCTGATTTGCCTTACCGGAAGGCCATGAAAACTAAAAAGGACGCTGTCATAATCAGCAAGCGAAAAGGCTTCTCCTCTTTCTTTAAACGCTTCGATAAAAAGCGGATCATCATGATAATGGCTGATGAATTTTAGCTCCGGGATCGTATTCCATCTTGAAACGGTTCGCATGATCTTTTCATGCACCGAACCGACCGTTGCCGAGGCATATTGGGGAAATAGGGGAAAAATGGTGAGAGAATTTACCTGTTTTAGTTTTTCAAGCCCCTCCTCGAGGCTTGGAAACTGGTAGCGCATCGCCATTTCCACTTGAACATCAGGAAGGAACGCCTGCACTTTAGCTTTCAAAAGCTCCGTATTTATCATTAGCGGCGATCCCTTCTCGGTCCATATCGCTTCATAGTTTTTAGCCGACTCTCTATAGCGAAACGGAACGATGATGCCTCTTACAAGCAGATTTCGTTTTAGCCAAGAGAAGTCTATGACGCGGCCATCGGTTAGAAATTCAATTAAATAGTTGAAAACATCTTTCGGTTTCGGCGATAGCGGCGTTCCGAGATTAACAAGTAAAAGTCCCTTTTTCATGGCCTAAAAAATAGGCTTTTTGCCGTTTTTATACGATTAAATTCTTCAGCATGTTATAATAATTGCTTTACTTATGACTTTAATTTCGACACGAGACAAATACCCAAATTATCCTGCATTTCATAATTTGGTTAAAAGGCGCTGGAACACGGAAAGAAAAGAGATAAAGCTTCTTTCTTTAGTTGAAGCTCATCGAGGCTACGACCTTGCCCCTTTGTTAAACCAGTATGAATGGAACCTTGTTGTCCTCTCAAAAGTCCATCCCTATACAGCCCTAAAAAACATTTTATTCGGCCAAATCACCGCCATTCAAATGGCGACCCTTTTTCAATTTAAGAATGCCTACAATCAGGCAAAAGGCAATCTTGAAACGGTAAATCTCTTTATCGATGGCAAGGTTTTAAAAGACGCAAAATCGATGATTCAGTCGACTCTTTATATGAATAAAGAAAAAACCTTCATGCATCTGAATGACGCCGAACTCAATTTCTTCTTCAATTTAATGCGCCAAAAACCTGTCTCTGAACACAGATTTTTCGTCATTCCCAATCGAGCTCCTCCTGAAGATCGAAAAGGAGAGCCTGCTTCATTAAGCGATGCCCTGTACGAACTAGGCTTTGAAGTATTTTCCAATATGCCAAACAAAAAGTGGATGGTCCCAAGTTTTGGCATGATGGAGGCATTTAGTACCGTTTACGCGCGGCATGGGGAAATCAAAATCGAGCCTGTCATTGGATTTTCAACCCTTAGACAGATTGTGAATGGAATGAAAATGCGGATCCGTGATTTCGCATTTGAGCTGGAAGATAAAACGATCGAATTTGATGGCCTCGAAGGGCGTTCTATCGAAGGCCCTGCCCATGACTTTCATCACCATTTACACCACCTGCTTTTGCCAACAGGTTTTTTAGAGGCCTTTGGAGAAATCGCCTCTTATCTCCTCGATGAGTGTGAAGGCGCAGAAGATGCCACCAAGGCGTGGATGATCCAATTGATTCAAGGTATTGCCGATGTTGAAAGTTTCGAATTTAGAAAAGACGACCCAGGTACGTTCAATTTTCTTCCAAACCGCTCTTCAATATTCTGGTTTCTTCTAGGTCGTATTATCGACGAAAACTCCCAAGAATTACCCTCTTCATTTAAAACACCTAGTTTTAAACTTCTGATCGCCCATTTGTTTTCAAAACGAAATGAATGGATAAAAACATTTAACATCGATGTAAATGACATTCCTGCCACTCAGGAGTGCTTAAGAAAGAATGAAATCTACTCGCCTACCCTTTCCTTACTTGCCGATTTAATTCTATCTTGCAAGCCGCTATAGTTGCCTGCATTATGACTGCAAGAATACAAGAACCTTTGGCTTTAGTTGAAAGTGCCGCAGCTTTTTGCAACGCGCTAAGAGATGAGGCGGCAAGTACCCTCAACCGCCATTCCCCCCTTGTTGATACTGCCGTATTCAATCAAGCTTCTGATCAATTCATCGCAGATCTTAGAAAAAACGTTTTAAATCAATTCCAAACTCTAAAAGAAAATGCGGAATTTAGATCGCAGATTGCGGATATGAAAAATAAGCTCGATGAAGCTTACGCAACTAATTTTGTGCAGCAATTAGAATTAACGAGCGCGAAAGAAGAGATCGACGCCTTAAAAAGGGAAATCGAACGTCTTAAAGGAAATTGACCTCGAATCAAGCTAGAATGAGAGGTGCTTAAATGGCTACAGGAGTTGATAAAGACCTTCCTTCTTTTCGCAATGAAATGATTGCCCGCCTCCCTGGTTTTACGATTGGATCCCTTCTGGGATTTGGCGGCGCGCATTTGGTCTACAGCGGGAAAAAGTTCAAATTTCATGGGATATCTCTCCTTGGAAGAGGTCTCATTCTTTATGGCGTAGGGGTTTATGGTGTTTGTTACTACATACAACCCCCAAGTAAATAGAGGTTTTTAAGCCGCTTTTATGCTATAATCTTTAAAATGACTGCTCCCCTTTTAACCTGCCAAAATCTTGATAAATCCTACGGCTCAAAAGAGCTATTTACTGAGCTTTCCTTCTCTATACCTCCTTTTTCCAGAATCGCGCTCGTAGGGCCGAATGGCGCCGGAAAATCGACCCTTTTAAAGGTGCTTGCCCGTCATGAATCGCCCGATAACGGCCAGGTCATCGCAAGAAAGGATCTGAAAGTAGGTTATGCCCCGCAGTCTTCCCAATTTGATGAAACACCCGTCAAAGAACTGATGCTATTGATGGGCGGCGACGAAGTTAGGGTGGATACCCTTATGTCGCAGTTCAATCTACCGAATATTCCCGCAAATCAGCTCTCCGGCGGTTGGCAAAAGAGGCTCGATCTCGCGCTTGCTATTCTACATGATCCCGATCTTTTGATCCTTGACGAGCCGACTAACCACCTGGATATAGAATCGATCGAATGGCTCGAAAAATGGCTGAAAAAACAGCGCCGCACCCTCTTCTTTACAAGCCATGATCGAAAATTCTTACAAAACGTTGCTACCTATACATTAGAACTTAATCCCCTCTATCCCGAAGGCCTATTTTATGTTGAAGGCGATTATGAGACTTTCTTAAATCGTAAAGCCCTATACCTTGAACAATTGAGAGACTATCAAACAGGCCTATCCTCAAAAGTTCGACGCGAAGAAGCCTGGCTCAGGACTACCCCCCAAGCAAGAACGACAAAATCTAAATCGCGTGTGGATCAAGCGGAGCGTTTAATTGAAGAGCTAAACAATATCCAGCGCCGCCTTCGCACAAAGAAACTAAGCGTTGCCTTTACCGGCACGGAAAGAGAAACAAGAAAACTCGCATCCGCCAAAAATATCGGTAAAACGTACAACGGCAAAACTTTGTTCGATAAACTCGATATTACCCTAACCCCTGGCATTAAAGTGGGAATCGTCGGACCTAACGGCTCAGGCAAATCCACTCTTCTTAAAACCCTTGCCAATGAACTCGATCCGGATACTGGCACGATTAAATTTATTGATGGCGTTAACATCGTCTATTTTGATCAAAATCGCATCCGAATTCCAACTCACCTTTCTATCCGTGAAGCGCTATCTTCCGGCGAATATGTAACCTACATGGGAAAAACGATCCACGTTAATTCCTGGGGGAAAAAATTCTTTTTCACTCCTGAACAAATGAATCTTCCCCTTTCTTACCTATCAGGCGGAGAGCGCGCTCGTGTGTCGCTTGCTAAAATGATGCTCGAGCCCGCAGACATTCTATTTCTCGACGAACCGACAAACGATCTAGATATCGACACGCTTGAAGTTCTGGAAGAAAGCCTTGCCGAATTTCCTGGCGCGGTTGTTCTCATTTCGCACGACCGAACGCTCATCGAAAAAACCTGCGACAAATTGATTGCTCTCGATGTTGAAGGCCATTTCTGCGAAGACTTGATGCAGTATGAAAGAATGAAGCGTATGCCTCCAGAAATCCAGCAAACGCCGGTAAAAGCGCCAGTTAAGCCTGCTACAACCCTCAAAGTTTCCTATAAAGAAAAATACGAATACGAAACCTTATCCGAAAAAATTAAAGTTTTAGAAGAAGAAGTCGCGTCCCTTCACAACCTAATCGAAGAAAACCCTCCGCTTGATCGTCTGCAGGAGCTTTCGATCGCCCTTTCCCGCAAAGAGGCAGAACTAGAAACGTCGCTTCATCGCTGGGCAGAGCTCGACGACAAAATCACCACCACCTAATATTTTAATACTCGCCAAGTCCTTTTTTTTAACAGGATAACGCTTCTGCAGCTTGCGCTGCATCGCTAAGGATCGCCCCTTTGGGGCGGCAGGATCGGCGCGAGACTGCGCCGATCCTGCCAGCCCGTAGGGCGGATCCTTAGCAAGCAGCCGAAGGCTGTGAAGCTTTATCCTGTAAAAAAGATCGGAGAATTTGCGAAAAGCGAGCTTGAAAACTCGCTTTAGGTGATATCAATGGCTTATTTACTTACAGGTTTCGGTATGCTTGGAGGGATTTCTTTTAGATTGGCATGAGCTATCCATTGCCATTTGCCATTAATTTTTTTCCAGACGCTTAATCTTGGAGCAGCCTTTGCAGAAAGCTCCTTATCTTCTATCTTTTCTCTTACTGAAATAAGATAAGTAATAACTAACGTGTCGTCATTTTCCGTTACTTTAATATTACTAATTTCGTAAGTGCCGAGATAAAGATTTTTAATTAGATCAATTTCCGCTTCTCGGGTGAGCGCCCCAAAAGTGTGGATAGATTGAAACTGAGCGGCAATATTGCTTTCGACCGCAGAAAAGTTTCTGTGTTTCATATCTTCCCACATCTGCGTCTCAAGCTTTTCTCCAAGAGCGGCATCAGCTAATAATGGAGATGAGAAAGCGATAAGAGTAACAAAAAGACCTTTGAACATTTAGACCTCCTAGACAATTTTTTGACGTCATCCAAAAATAATTTTTAAATGACGAAGAAAAACTAGAGCCTAATTGTTTAAATGTCAATCTCGAAACTACGTGGAAATAGAGCGACATTTTTTACAGGATCACGCTTCATAGCCTTTGCTAACTTAATTCTTCGATCTTTTTTTTTACAGGATAACGCTTCTTTAGCCTTCGGCTGCTTGCTAAGGATCCGCCCTACGGGCGGGCAGGATCGGCGCTAACGCGCCGGCAGGATAATTTTATCATTTTTGAATTCGATTTAGATACCATCCCGTTTCTATTTTTTATTTCTTAGAAATAAAAAATATGCAGTTTTTGCTCATTTTGATTTGCCATGGGCAAATCAAAATGAGCAAAAAGAAATCATGAACCGTAACATAACAACAATGAAATTCATATTCATTATCCTGCCGGCGCGGTCTCGCGCCGATCCTGCCGCCCCAAAGGGGCGATCCTTAGCGATGCAGCGCAAGCTGCAGAAGCGTTATCCTGTTAAAAAAGATCGGAGAATTAAGCAACATGTGAACCTGTTAAAAAAGATCAAAGAACTAACTCAGCATGTGCCAAATTATCTTGTTCCGTAACCTTAAACCCGAGAGACTTCGCAATTTTGATCATTCCGGTATTTTCAGTCAAAATCGTCGCATGGATTTTAGCCCTTTTTTCCTTCTTCGCGATTTCTATGAGCTTCTTCAAGAAGATGGTTCCAAGACCCTGATTATGAAAGTCGTCGCGTATGAGCATCGTAAACTGCACTTCATTTAATCCAGGAAGCTGGCTCAAACGCGCAATCCCGATAATTTCGCCTTCATGAATGGCTATGAGAGGCATTTCGCGGTCGTAGTCATTAAAGATAATACGGATAAGACGCTCGTGCGCGGTTCTATCGGAAAGAGAGACGAAGTCAAAATAACGCTGACGCACCGAATTTTCCGAAAGCTCTTTATGGAATGCGATCACTTGAGGCTCATCTTCAGGACGGATGGGGCGAATAATGACTTCGGTTCCCTCTTTTAACTTTTCATTGTAGATATAGTCATTTGGATAAGGACGGATAGCAAGCTTCGGAAGCGCTTCCCCTTCGGCATATAAAACGATACGAGCATCGAGCGCAATCAGGTTTTCATCCGACACAAGCAGAGGATTTATATCGCACTCTTTGATGGCGCGGTTTTCAACGATAAGCTGCGAAAAACGAACAAGAATATCTTCAAGTGCGCTCATATCGACAGGCTTTCTTCCGCGCACCCCTTTTAGCGCTTCGTAAATTTTTGTTTTTTCCATCATTTGACGAGCAAGCGTCGGCGTCAAAGGAGGAAGAGAGAGGGCGCGGTCTTTGAAGACCTCGACTAGCTGGCCGCCTGTTCCAAATAGAAGTACGGGGCCGAATTGTTCATCAACAGATGAACCTAGTATCAATTCATATCCATCCAGCTTCATCATCTTCTGAACGGTTACCCCGTCAAAGTCCGATGAAGAAACTGCCTTCTTGATATCATCAAAGGCTTTTTTCACATCCTCTTCCGTACGAAGGTTCAGCTTTACCCCTCCGACATCGCTTTTATGGGTGATGGTGCGAGAGTATAACTTTACGACGATGGGAAAACCGATTTCACATGCGTATTTTACCGCCTCTTCCGCCGATTTTGCCACTTCTGTTCGCACAGTGGGAATATCATAAAGCGAAAGAATTTTTTTCGATTCATATTCATCCAGGAGCGTCCGCTTTTCTTTTCGAATCGTATTGATGATTTTCGCGACCTCAGCCTGCTTTTTAAGATTAAATTCGCCGCGGGCAGGAGGCGTTTCATAAAGCGATTTCAAATTACGGCTATAGCTCCACATGCGGGCAAACGTTTCTGCAGCATCATCAGGATATTCGAAATTAGGGATGCCGGCCTGATTTAGAATTTCGATCCCTTTAGAAACAGAACTCCCCCCCATAAAGCTTGCAAGAATCGGCTTTCCGGTAGATTGAGCATATGGCCTTAAGGATTCGGCAGTCGCTACAGGATCGGTAACATCTTGAGGAGAGAGGATGACTAGGGTTCCGTCGCTCTCTTTTACGCGAGATACCACATCCATCGTTTGCGCATAGCGATCAGCTCCCGCATCCCCAAGCAGATCGACCGGATTGGCGTGGCTCCATGCGGCAGGAAGGAACTTATTAAGTTTATCGATCGTTTCTTGATTTAGCTGAGTTAAATCAGCGCCATGTATTTCTGTCGCGTCCGTCGCAAGAACCGAGGGGCCGCCCGCATTTGTCACGATTGTCAGCCGAGGTCCCTGCGGCTTTGGCTGCCTCGCAAGAACCGATGCCATGCTGAAAAGCTCGCCTATCGTATCGACACGCAGAACGCCCACTCTTTCCATGGCCGCTTGAAAGACTTCATCCGAGCCCGCAAGAGATCCTGTGTGGGAGGCGGCCGCTTTTGCTGCCGCTTGGGTCCTTCCCGGCTTAATAACGATAATGGGTTTCTCTAAAGCAATCTCTCTTGCGGCCGTTAAGAATGATCGGGGATCGCCGATCGTTTCCATATAAATCAATATGCTGCGCGTTTCAGAATCTTCGCCTAAATAATCTATCAAATCGCCCCAGTTGACATCGGCCATAGAGCCAATAGACACGAATGAGCTAAATCCAATTCGCTCTTGGAAGCTCCAATCAAGAACCGCTGTGCACATGGCGCCAGACTGGCTAATAAAAGCAATATTGCCGGGTAATGCAAGCCCTTTTGCGAAGGTGGCATTTAATCCGATATGAGGATTCATAACGCCCAAGCAATTCGGGCCAATAATTCTTATCTTGCCTTTCGCGATGTCTAAAACTTTTTGTTCAAGTTCAAGACCTTTTGGACCGAGCTCTTTAAATCCGGCCGAAATGATGATGACCCCTTTTGCTTTTGCGTCGACACATTCTTGCATTACATCAGGAACAGTCGATGCAGGTGTTACTATAATCGCAAGGTCAACCGGTTCTGGCAGGGATTTTAAATCGGGAAAACAGCGAAAACCTAAAACCTCATCGCGTTTAGGATTAACGGCGTAAACGCGGCCTCTAAAGGTTCCCGATGTCAAGTTAAGAAGCATCGTCCGCCCAACGCTTCCGAGCGTATCTTTTGCGCCGATAAGTGCCACGCTTTTCGGTTTAAATATCGCATCTAAAGGACGATCAAATCGGGAAATAAAATTCTGAGAGGGATCCGTAGGCTGGTGATAGGTTGTCATATCACCAGCTTAATCGATTTTATGAAAAATTGATATCCTAGAAATTGTAACCTAAATCAGCCACAATCGATAGAGAAAACCATTTAGCATATTTGGTATGAGCAATCGGAACATCCACACCGTGAGTATCATAGAAATTGCAAGAAGCGCGTCTTACCCTTCTAAAGCTCATCTGTCCTTTTACGCCCCATTCCCAGTAGTAATCGCAAATCGGCATGCGTGCTTCTAAATAAAGAAGGTGGCCATACCCATCATGCGATCTTCTACGGTCGTTAAAAGAAAAATCATTTACGACATCGCCTCGCACTTTAAAATTTCCGGTCCACTTATTTAAGAAATGGTATTCGTAACCTGCTCTCATATAAATACAACCGGTATCAACTAGAGCGTCAAGGCCAACGAAAGTCGTATGAAATCTAGAGGTAAAGCTCATCCCGTCTAAAGGATCGAAATCATCCATATTCGCTCTAAAATAGAGCCTATTATAAGAAATACCTACAACGGGTCCAATCGCAAACCAACGGTTGCACGAAAAGAGCCAGCCAATACCTCCGTTATAATCAAAAGTACGTGTTTTATGAATTTTTCCGCGCGCGTCGACGACGATAAATTCAAAGTCGTCTTTGGCTTCTTCTTTTAAATGGCCTTGCGAGCCTGTACCCCAGTAGGCGGAGCCTCTGATGTAAAACTGTCCCAGCCACCAGGTATTGCAACCGCATCTATCTAGAAATAGATTAGGAAGACGCAAAACGCCATCCGTACCTATTTGCCAGATATTTAAATTGGTTGCATTTAACATATCCTGGCCGGTGTAGATGCCATCCGGCGTTTCAGTGGTTACTCTCGTACGGAAACGATCATTGCGATAACCCCCTGAAACATTAATATCTGATATTGGCTGCAAAGCATTTAGGGCAGTAAATGCACTTACAATTCCTAGTAACCACTTTTTAGGTAACATACGTTTATTAGTCGTCCCTCTATTGATTCAAAATCTTCAGCAGCATATCAAAAGAAGGGTGGGATAGGTCAACAAAAAAAAGGAAATATTATATGGAAGGCGCAAATCAAATCTTTGGATCAGGACCCATTGTTCAAGATTATGAGCGGGATCCCGTTTTTATTTCCCTTAAAACAGCGAATAGCGCCTTACAAAAACAAGTCGATGATTTGAATAAACGTTTAGTATTTACTGAAGCCCTATTAGTTAAAAGATTAAATGTTAATTTCGATGCCGCGGTAAAAGATATGTGCCAATTTGTCAAAAAGGATAAAGATTTATCCAAGAGGCTTGAAGAATCGCTACGCTCTCAAAATACTCCAAATACTATAAAACTACTTGTAATATTCATGAAGGAAACAGGTCCTGAAGAGGGATTTGTCGTTTGCAATAAGCCCATGCCGTCTGACGCGCAATCTTCCGGAACAAATCCAAATGATATTCATGACGAATTGAATTATTATCTCGAAAAAATAAAAGGGCAGAACCTTTCGTCAGATTCGCAAATCAACATTCAAAATACCCTTGATGAAGCATCAGTTAGTTTAAGCGGCAGCCCCTTTAATTTAGGCTACTACGCCTTTGGAACGTTAAAAGTTACTTGGGTAGTCTCTAAGTTTATTTATAAGGAATCGATTCGACTCGGCACATTTGTATTAGCAGCAACGCCTTTAATTCTCTTTTGCGTACTCGTAAACGAGATAAATAAACTAACTAAAGGCTGGGCTTTTCAAACCGCCATTTCCGGAGTTGGATTGATCGGAACAGGATTAGGTAAGTTTTTTTAATAGACTTTTTTCGAAATTCGCTTGGGCTGATAAAATTAGCAATTTTTTAGGCAGATTTATTGAAAAATTTTGAGAGCATATACCTACATACGGTCGAAAAATTTTCCGATAAATCTGCAAAAAAGAGCAATTTTAGCGACCCAATGGAATTTCGAAAGAAGTCTAACTAGATATCCTTAATCTTAAGAGAAAATTCCTGGCTTGAGAGTTTACTAACCTTCCCATCTTTATCTGTAAGTACAAAAATATCTTCTTTCTCTTTAATATCTCTTTCAATTTGAAGATCATAAACAACTACCCCCCTTTTTTCCCGGTTCAACAGCCTAAATTGCAGGGTCGGCTTTTCCATCAATTGAACAATCAGATAATCCTCTATTTTATTAAGCTCATCTGATAGCTCTTCTTCAAATAAACATTTATTGTTTAATAGGCTTACCGTTAATAAAATGTCTTTTTCGATTTTCGGCCCTTTAACCCATAGATCAAATTCCTCTTTTGTCATTCGAGGAAGATATCCATCGTACAAATTAATCAGGAGGCGATTAAGATAATCGACTTTACATTCATAGGTTACGTACTCTATTTCAACGGTTGTTGTTAAAGGTTTAACTCTTGGAGGAATCAAAAGCTTCAATACCTGCACATCCAAAACTTTTAAAGGAATAATTCTTGGGTTTCCGATTGTTTTATAAACAATAGAAAAGCTTGGACTTTCAGCACCTGAAATCTGCTCTATATAGTAACTATAATCCTCTAAAGAGAACATCTGCCGCTCTTTGGTTTTTGAGCAAGCCAACTTGAAAGGAATCTGCTCCTCTTCAATCTCCTTTAAAAAATTTAAAACAGGAATGCCTTCATCTAGCTTTTCATACGCTAAAGGAGGAAGCTCCCCGCGATGTGCTTTGACTATAATTTTTCCCGGTCTGGATACTATGTCTACTGAATAACTTTGCTCATTAAATGTGATTACTCTTTCTCCTACAGCATTCGTAAAGATCGCAGGCCAATTATTTTGTTTTAACAATAATTTAGAAAAATATTTTTCAGATTTTATATCGCCTTTACACTCTAAAGATGAAGACGCGACGAGTTCGACTACATATTTTAGACCCTCTTCATCCGGTTTATTAAGACAACGAATTTGCCTTAGTTTATCGAACCACTCTTCATAGTGGGTATAATTATCGATAAGAAATCGAAACTCCTTAGAAGAGTATCCTTTTTCAAACACTTTTTTAAGGCTATCTTCTATATCTTCTCCATCATAGATAAATACCGCGTCTTTTGAAGAATCTCTTTTAAGTATAATCTGCGAAGCTATTGTAATTCTGTAATCTTCAAAAGCACTTAAAACGAGATCCCTAAATGTTCTTATCTCGTCTGACTTAAGCGCCTTCTCAAGGATATCAAGTCTTTGCAATAATGCAGCAATTGATTTTTCAACATCCATCCATCCAGGCTTTAGGCAAGACAGCTTCTTTTTGCCGATATAAGATGAAAAATAGGCTCTTAAACTGTTTACTTCGCTTCTGCTTTTCAATAAAAGTGAGAGGCATAACTGTTTAAGCTGATAGGTCAAAGGCTTTGATCCATTCTTAGTTCCTAAAAATGAAGGCCTCACTGAGCGAATGATATTCAAATTCCATAATTTTAAAATTCCATTTGCAGCTGCAAAAGAAAGTGTATTATCAAAACTGAATAATTCGTTATTTCGATTTTTTAAAACATTATTAAAATGATGGTCAAATTGCCCCAAAATTAAGGAATAAATAAGCGTATTTGCGAATTCTTCGTCAGGAACGACATCATCAAGATGTAAATTTCTTCCTGCCTGAGCAGGCTGAAAGGAGGCTATAACGTTTTCAACGTTACGCTTATTCACATTAGTAACTTCAAATATATCTTCTGTTACTTGTTCGCCCTTAGCATTGATTCGTTCCACAGTTCTTTTAGCATAGTTAAAACGAATAAGACCCGTCGGAACAAAATTAGAGGTCATTTTCAAAATGACAGCAATATCCCACATGATCGATTCCATAAAAGCTGTGGAAGAATCGAATTGTTTAGAAGCCTTGTCCTGCTCGCCGATTTTAAAGTAGCAGAATTTTCCTATAACTCCTCCGCAATCGTTTCTACGTTTTATTATTTGCGATCTATGGGTAGGAAGATAAGCTTTTATCTGACCAAGGGTTTGAAGCAACCTTGACTGGGCTTGAAGAGCTTCAGGGGTAATACTTCTTAAGGCACTAACTCTTTGCACCTGCATGAGGGTCTCCATCTAGTTTTAGGCCATTTTTAAGTCTTGTGATAAATGTCATTCGATCTAAGAAAGAGGCTACGCCTGTTTCTGAAACTATTCTTAAACCTCGTTTATATTCGCCGGTTAAGTGATATGTGAAAACATTGGGATGTCCATGAGG
>CAZABG010000036.1:0-3758 GCA_964483465.1 uncultured bacterium | reverse complement strand
GGTAAATTTCATTGGAGAAGCTTCTTTTTCCTGAACAAGAATATGCTCGCCAGGTCCCAAAGTTTTTTCGGATGGGTTGCCGGAAAAAACGTTTAGTTCATTAAGTTCTTTCAGGAGGCTAAGCTCCGATTTATCTCCCGCTATCCAAGCTTGCATTTGATCAGGATACATGGGAGGAAGATGCAGCTTCTGAATTTGAGTTACAAAAGTGCCGGGACATTGGCCGGGAACAACATTATATGACGTATCATCAATAAAAATAGATGTGATTAAATTAGCTGATGCGGAAGGTATAAATTTAGGCTGCTTTTCTTTTGCCTCTATTAGCTTCGATAAATCCATTCCCACCTCGTAGCTAAAGACATTTCCCTTCGCATCTTTTTCCGATAGAATAAAACGATCATTGGAGGAATCAGCGATATGAATACAGTGCAAAGTGTTAGGTAGCATTTTGATCTTTATACGAGCGATTTTGTTAAGCGCTTCTGAACTTACAGGAATTCCTAGCTTAATTACTTCAGTTAGAAAAGAACGGATGACAGAGAATCTTTCCTCAACTTCCTCTGGGGTCATAGGGGCAAACTCGTCAAGATCAATAGGGGGATAGTTAAAATTATTTTTTGTTAAAACAATTTTATTGTTCGGAAGAGAAAAAACTCTGTAGTTCTGCCAAAAAACTTTGTTATCTTTCATGACAAGAGGAATACTTTTTGATTTAAAGATATGTAATGTTTTTTGAATCATCGTATGAAGAGTTTTTGCTCCATTCTTGAGTTCAATTTCGGCAGATGATTTTACAAATTCTATCGCATCGGATGCGCCAATATTCGCCGTCTCTTGCGAGCAACGGGCAATTTTCACAAAAAGAGAGTGGGATAACGCTCCGATATCTTCAGCCTCCAATGCGATTTTAATAACTTCGGAAGGATTTTTTATCTTTTTAGCTATATTATTTATAACAACTTGTAAAGACGTATAGTTTAGTTCTAAAATAGCGCTGCTAAAATCCTTGTCTTTTTCGACCATATGTAAAGCGATTGAAATGCGAAAAAAGGGAAAAGACCTAAAAATCCAAAGACGTGCAGACATCGGCCTCTCGGCATTTAACCCTGAAAGAGCAAGGGTAATTCTTTCTTGCATACCTAAAAGAGATTTTTCGGGATCTATTAGGCATAGATCACCCATTCTGATCATTTTTTTTACATCGATCCGATCAAAATAAGCCTTGAATTTCGGTAAGCACTTAAGATAATAGTTAAGCTCGTGCTTTATATAATCAATCTCTTTTGGAAGAAGAGGGTCTTTCATTTCGTCAAGTGCAAGCACACAAGGTCTAAAACTACACATATAAAAATTGTTCCAATCGATAAGCTTACTGCCGCAAGAAAAAGACGCCGCATTATCGAAGTGGATGATTTTGGAATCGTGTATCATCAAGTTATCTAAATGATCATCAAACCCCCCATAGACGATCGTCATAATAAGCGATTTTAAAAGAGCAGTCCTAGGGACGGGGATTTTTTTATTTCGCGCTTCCGTTAAAAGCATGCCCGTAATATGCGGTTGAATATGTGAAGCAAAATTACCGCCTTTTGATAACGGATCATAGAATAGGGCTGTTGGGGCGTGAAAAGCGCTGTCATTTGCAAGTATAGCAAGGTCCCAGCGGATCTTTTCTATTATGGAATTATTTTTTGAGCCGGGTTTAGATGGAGTTTTTATATACCCCGCAAGTTCGCCATTTGGATTTAAAACTTCATAAACAGAATTTATCGTTTTAAGTTTAGTTTTCTCAATAGTAAAGCCCAATAAAAACTGATAGCGAACCTCTCTCTTTAGCAATATTAAATCCGCCGCTTTACGTATGAGCTGCGGATCAACAGGAGATCTTAGGATCTTTAAACTTTTACGAGATACAGATGATTGTATATCAGCGTAAGCTCTTTTATTAAATCTGCCACTTGTAGTTTGGGTGTCAAATCTAGAAACCTGCACGAAGGTCTCCATCAAGTTTTAGGCCATTTTTAAGTCTTGTGATTAGTGTCTTTCGATCTAAGAAAGAGGTTACGCCTGTTTCTGAAACTATTCTTAAACCACGTTTATACTCACCGGCTAAGCGATAAGTAAAAACATTTGGATGTCCATGTGGATGTTGAAAAATCGTAAATTTCATCGGAGAGGCCTCTTTTTCCTGAACAAGAATATGCTCGCCAGGAGCCAATGTTATTTCGGACGGGTTGCCGGAAAAAACGTTTAACTCATTCAGCTCCTTTAGAAGGCCAAGACTTCTTTTCCTTCCTTCAACCCACTTTTGCATTTCATAAGGATACATCGGAGGAAGACAGAGTTTTCCAACTTGAATGACATATGTACCCACACATTCGCCAGGAAGGACTTTGTAAGATTCATAACCATTATAGAATTCCCCAATTAAATGGACTTGAGGCGCCTTTTGTAGTTGATCAAACTTTTTCTTCACCTCCATAACCGTTTGAATATCATAACCAATATCTCGGCTATAGACATTTCCCTTCGCATCCATTTCAGAAAGGATAAACCGTTCATTCGTGCTGCCTCTGACTTGAAATACACGGAAAGTATTAGGGAGCATGCTTGCCTTTATTTTACCAAAGGTATGCAACCTTCCCGAAGCGACTGGGACATTATTTTTTAATAATTCTTCAACAAAAAGTCTCCATCGTATCTTTTCTTCTCCAAGAATCCCTTTTGTCATTGAAGCAAACTCATCGACTGTTAGCGGGGGAAAATAAAAAATACTAAAGAGGGGAACTATTGTTTTATTCGGAAGTATTAATATCTTTTCATTTTTATAAAAAACATCGGATGTTTTCAAAGTTAATTCGACATTTCTTTCCTTTAATTCCGATTCAACTTCAGTATGATTTAAGTCGCTTTCAACAACGCCATTCTTTAGATCAAGTTCACTACAATCTTCGATAAAGTCAAAAGCGATACTCTCAGCATTTTCCAAATTCGCTCGTTCGCTTACAGGTAGAAGCGAAAGTTTATTAGCCACTTCCGCCATGTCCTCATTTTGAATTGCTATTTTGATAATTTCAGCAGGATCTTTCTCTCTTTTAACGACAATATCCCTGATAACATCAACTAAACATTTTGAACTTAATTCAGAGATAGCATCGAGAAAAGAAAGATTTTTCTCAGCCATGTGCAAGGCCAATGCAACACGTAAATAGGGAAACGAGCTAAATATCCACTGACGAGGAGAAATTGTCTCTTTTCCTTCTAATCCGGATAGAGCAATCGCAATTCTCTGACGCATACCAAAAAGAGATTTTTTTGGATCCATGACCAGCTCATCGGCCTTACTGATCATTTTCTGCACATCGATACGATTGAAATAGGCTTCAAATTTTGGCACAGCCTGAATATATTTATTGAGTTCGCGCTTAATAAAGGCGATCTCCTCAGGAAGGAGCGGATTTGCCATTTCATCAAATTTCAATATAACGGGCCTAAAGCAAAACATGTAGTAGCCGCCCCAATTAATAAATTTGCTGCCGTGAGATAGGGTTGCGGCATTATCGAAATGGATGATTTTAGCATCTTGAATCAGCATGTTTTTCAAATGATCGTCAAATCCGCCATACACGACAGTCATGACAAGCGATCTTAGCAACGATATTCTTGGGATGAATGATTTCTTTTTTCTAACGCTCTCTAAAAGCTCGCCTTCTTCATGCAGCTGTATATGAGAATGAAAAGGGATTCCGTTAGGC
>CAZABG010000035.1:0-23774 GCA_964483465.1 uncultured bacterium | reverse complement strand
ATTTCCTCCTATTATTTCGTGCACAAATAGGACATCCAGACTTTCTTTTTGTTCGGTTTCCAATCGTCGCTTGCCAGGAATGCCCTTTTTCACACTTCCAAGCAACTTTTTTGCTTACATGAGGAGCAAGATCAGATGGGCGTAGGCTTTCGTTTAACTCATAATCCCATTCAGACAATATTTCAGGGTATAAAGTTGCAAAATTATTTGTCTCTGAAGCATAACGGCCATAGCAAAACGGACAGCCTGAACCTCGAGCTCTGCTACTACAAATTGCTTGCCATTCATGACCTACGCGACATTTCCACCAAAATTTTTGATTGGAGTTTGGAGTAATCTCTTCAGGAAGAACACCATTTTTTTCATGATGCCATTCAAAAGCTAACTGTGGATGTATTTTCATTAAATTCCATTCATTAGTTGCTCTATTGGGAAGTATGCGAGGGCAGAAGGGGCATCCTGTATTTTGACTTGCACGATTATTTAACGAAGTTTTCCAAGTATGGCCCTGCTTACATCTCCACCAAACATTTTTATTGGCTGCAGGCATAAAGTGCTCGGGAGACTATGGTGAATTTTAATCTTATGCACTTTCTTTTGCTTGGTCTGGCCTTTTGCTAGCAAGTGACAGCTCGTAGGGAGTTGCTGGAAGGTGAGAAACCATTTCCCGATATAATATACTATTAAGAAGTGAGCCTTCGTTAATATAATGCTGAAGCTTTTCGCGTTCTGTATCGGACAAATTAGCAAACTGAATAATTTGATAAATAAGACTAGAGATTATTGAAAAAGGATTATTTGACCATTTAAAAGAAATGTCTCGTTCGCTTAACAAGGGTAACCCTTCTTCCCTTAAACGATATAGCTGAATACCCTTTTCCTCAAATAATGTGTTTTTTAAGATGTCGATGTTTGGTTTGGATTTGTGCCAATAGACTCCGTCAATTTCTATTCCAATTTTTTTATCTGGAAGAAATATATCACATTCATAAGCTTCTATTTTTTCACGCCAACAAACACTAGAGAAAAGAGCTTTTATTTCTGCATAAACAGCGATCTCTATTCTAGATGTTTGGTGCGTACATTTAGGGCAACCTGTGCTGTTGTGAACTCTAGTGCCAACAGTTCCTTGCCATTCATGGCCATGTTTGCAAATCCACCAGACTTTTGCTGTGCCACCTGCTATTACATCTTTGGGAGTTAATGGTTTGTTTTTAGCCGGATGCCAGTCTTTTGCAATATCGGGGCGTAGAAACGCAAGGCTATTTTCAATGCAACATTTGCGATTTAAACAATAAGGGCAGTTACCCGGGTAACCTTTTCTTGTTTTATTTTGAATTGTAGCCTGCCATGAATGATTCTTGTTACACTTCCACCAAACTTTTTGATTTGCTCGCGGGTTAAGCTTGAAGGGGTCAAGATGTTTATTCTTTTCAAAATCCCATTCTTTTAATAATTCTGGATATATCTGACCAAAATTTCGATTCTCAGTGGATTTTTGGCCAGCACAGTAAGGGCAGCCCATCCCTCGATTTCGGCTATTGATGACCGCCTCCCATTCATGATTTTCTATGCATATCCACCATGCTTTTTTTCCTGAACCAGACGAGACTTCATTTGGACTTAAATCTCCATTTTTAGATGGATGCCATTGTTTTGCTAGATTGGGATTTTTAAATTGTAACGTATTCACTATTGGAGCTAATCCTAAGGCCTGTTTAATTGAACGCCCCTTCTTTAATGATTCGATTACGTGCGTATAGGAGCGTTGATAGTATTTTGCCGCTTCTTTTAAGGTTTTAAACTCTTTTTCCTCTATTTGAATGGGAATACCAGACGTTTTAGATGCAAAGCTTGAGGGTGGCGCAAGACCTACAGCTTGCTCAGGGGACCAACCTTTTGAAAGACGGTAATCGACTGTATTTCGTGATTTACCAAATGCTTTCGCGGCACTTTCAAGAGAATCATATTCATTCCCTTGAATAATAATTTTTCTTTTATTGAATGGTTTGGTGATTTTTTCTTTTATTAACTTCTTTGGATACATTTTACCGTCTTCTTAGCTATAAGAATTAATTGGGAGCGATTATACCTCTCAAGAAAAAGTTTTCCAGTTTCATATAGAATCTTAGGGGCGATCAAGTTAACCGCTTTTTTTGGGTTATCAGAGCCTATGACTGTTTTGGCCCAATTTTTTTGGGAATGTCAACTCATAGGAAGTTAACTACTAAAACGCTGAGAAAAATAAACCAGTCAAAAGTTTTCATTAAACTTTTGTAGATACTTTTCGTGGAATAGCAAAAGTTTAAATTGCAGGCTTTTTAAATACGTTTAAATACAAATTTGTTCAAAGCTGCTTTAAATCAGCATGATTTTAAGAGGCCAATTTAGCTTTGTTTGATAAGACTCGGGGATGACCTCCCGAGTCCATGAGAGCTATCTAACGCGATTGTTATCGAGATCGTAGTCTGCGACTTGCGCAAGCACTTCATCAAAGCGCTTTACAATATTGCCTACAGGCAGCGCAACAGGGAAGCCGTCTCTTCCTGTTACAAACACATGGCTTTTTCCATCGGGATAAATATGGTAGTATCGACCCACATGCCTATCTACTCCGAGCGTGTCGACATTAAAATTCCCGTTCAACGCTTTAATTTTTTCTACAGCTGCTTGGAATTGCTCCTTAGATATTAACCAATCGCCATTGAGAATATCTTCTTTGCGAATCCCTAAAGGAGCTACCTGATAAACTTTCCATCTTAATTTCGAAGGATTAATCCCAGCACCTATCATTGTTTGGCCAATTAAAGGAACCGATTCCAAATTTTTAGCCGATATTACAGTCCTAACAGTTATGTCAATACGTGGGAACTCATCTTGAACTAATTTGATCGCGGATAAAACCCTATCAAAATGCATAGGAGTTCCAGCCCGCATCACATTATTGACTTCCCTTGTATGGCCATCGAGAGGCAATCCGATATCGTCAACATATGGAAGAACCGTTTTACCTAACCTTTTAATGAGAATACCATTTGTAGATAAGGTCGTCCTTATCTTCAGATCTTTATGAACATACTTTAACAAATCGGAAAGGCCTACTTTCATTAAAGTTTCTCCGCCCGTAAACGTAATTTTCTCCGTTCCAAGGGCCCTCAGCTTATAAGCTAAATTCTTCCACTGTTCTAAACTCAATTCCTCTTTAGCTTTATGATCAGGTCCCCAGCACCATGTGCAATTTAAATTGCATGCGCCGATCACATTAAAATCGACAGTCCTTGGAGCTTTAAGGATTTTTTTGGCTTCAGCATTAACTTGAAGATGCTGTTGTCTTGGAGTCGTAGAATATCTTCTAGCGCTCGCACATCTTCCGCTCCCCCTCTGAACTTGAACTGTTGTAGACGGCGCAGGACGGGGCCCTCTGGATATTGCATGACTAATCATAAAACCTCTTAAAAAAAGTAAGAAGGTATTATCGACTATTAAAAATATAAACGATAGATTACATAATTTTTTGAATAAAACTAACTAACAATAATAAAATTTAAAGTAGGTACGAATTTACTTAATTATCGTTATGCATGGATTTTGAATTGGCTTGTCATTGAAACGGTTTGCGATCCATTCGATAAAGTAGGGTTCAGCCGAGCCGGGTGTTGTGAAATGCGACTGTTCTCCCGGCAGCTGGACACGCTCAATTTGACCGCCCAGTTTACACATTTGCTCTTGATAGAGCTTGCCCATTTCAGGCGGCACGACGATATCTTTCGTTCCGTAATAGATGACAACAGGGGCCACCGGCTTAAGGGAAGGGACAGATCCCTTTTTAAACGCATCGATCCAGGCGATGGTATTTTCAGGCACGCTCTTTAAAAGAGATTTATAGTTATCGCCAAAGTTGAATTTAATGGTGTCTGCTGCAACATGAACGCCTTTATTGCCCAAAATTTCATTGACAATAGGCGTACTCTTTTCAGTAAAGACATCCGTTAGCTTTAGTTGATCGGGAAACGCCGCCTGAGTGCCCCATAAGCACATGATATAGTGGGTAAAATCAGGTAGTGTGCTTGAAAATTGACTAAACAATTCTTTCATGATTTGATCGGCCATCGATTGATCAATCAGCTTATCTCCAATTCCAACCGCTAAATCATAAGGAGCGAGCGCGACAAATCCTTTAATAGCGACCCCATCTGCAGCGGTGCCTTTTTGTTCCAGATAACCCTGATCGCTTGCTAAGCTTAATACCGCTCCGCCCCCTTGAGACCATCCCATAGCAACAGCCGTTTTGCCCGCACCCCCCAGCCCTTCCGAGCTTACCGCCCGAATAGAATTAATTATATCGCGTCCATTTGTAAGGGCTACGCTATACTGATGCCTTCCGCCCCCTCCGAGTCCTTGATAATCGGTTGCAACAATCACATAGCCTGATCGAATAAACGACTCTAAAGCGGGAAGCCCGTAATCGGTAGAAGAATTTCCTCCAATCAGAAAATATAGATTTAAAGGGACTGCCGGATTTTCTTCTTGTGAAGGTCCATTATTCTGCGCCGTTCCCGTTGTTCCATGCCCCCATGCAATAACTTTACGATCAACTCCCGGATCAAGAGGAGCGACAACAAGCGCCGTCGCAACGTTAGGACGATTATTTACATCTGAAGATATGTAGGCGATCCTCCAAGCTTTTGCACGAGCAACCGATGTATAAATCTCTTCTTTTTTTATGATCTCTCCCAACCGACCTTCAGCATTTATATTTGCTACTTCCTGGTAAAAAGGAGCGACGCTTGGGGCGGCTTCGATATTTCCGCATAAAAGAACGCATTGGCATAAAAGTAAAAAATTCCAAATCTTCATGGATCGCCTTATAGTTACAACCCCTTTCATTTAATTAAAAAGAACCTGATTGTCAATAAAAGCTCTTTTGCAACGAACTTTACCTATGTGTCCAGGAACGATTGCACAATAGATGATCACGCCCGATGCGGTATTTAAATCAAACACGTTATGCTTAGAGGAAGAATTACTGCAAAAAAGGCGAAACGAACCTTAAATATCAAAAGTTTTTTACTTTACACAGCTTTTTCTTTAGGCATTAGATAAGCAAGAATGAAGCCTACAATAAATAAAGCAGGAACATCGCCATAAAGATGAGAAAATTGATTCGGATAGATAAAGGACTGTACAGCCATAATCGCTCCATGAACAAAACTCGACCAAACCGTAAACCAAATAAGACTACGATGCGCAAGCGGGTTTTTTGAGGCTATCATCAAAAAAACGCCCAGAGTAAAATAAATCCCGATAATCATCTGCAAATATTGTGATTGGCCTTGATGCCACGCCCAACCGGAAGGCCAGAAAACGGTCAGAGGGTAAAGCCCAAAGGAGAAAATTAAACCTGCTGCAAATAAAGCAATTTTTAAGAATTTAAGGCGATTTTCTTCCGTCATAGTTTTACTCATCTGTTAGTAATTACGTATATATGAACAAGGTCTTTAATTATCGCAGTCTTTGCAGCTGCCTGTTTTAAAAATATCAGAAGATGGACTTTTAAAATCTTGATATGGCTTCTCAAATTGAATAATCGCAAGACTTGCTACTAATAAAAAAGAGTAAATGAATGATGACACAGCAAATTCTCCTAAATTTAAAAAAAGAAAACCTAACTTATAATCAAGAATAGAGATTTTATTAGCAACAACTTGTCAATTGTTTTAACGAGAAATTATTTGAAAATAACGCTATAAAGTTTTAGAGATACCCTTATAACGAGATGATATTGGATAGACTTGTTATTGAGGGAAAATGGCGATTGTCGGGACTATCTACGATTTTGCATCTGGACAAGTTTTGTTATTTAAAGCAAACAAATCACAACGCCTTCTTTGGAGGATGACCTGAAAAAAGATAACTTAGAAAGCCATATAACAACGGCTACGCTTAGCGATATGTCCTTTCTTTTAAATGCCGCCAAATCCGAAGGGTGGAATCCAGGTCTTTTTGATTCGATCCCTTTTTATTTTACCGATCCCTCAGGATTCTTTATTGAAAAGTTGAATGATAAACCCATAGGCTGCATATCTGCCCCAATCTACAACGAAGCCTACGGTTTTATGGGGTTTTATATTATCCTCCCAGAATATCGCAATAAAGGGTATGGACTAAAGCTGTGGAATCACGCCATCAATTATTTAGGCAATAGAGTAATTGGCCTCGATGGTGTCGTCGCCCAGCAGAATAACTACAAAAAATCGGGCTTTACCTTTTTTTATAATAACATTCGCTATAGCGGAAAAGTTAAAGGAATTCTTAGCAAATCTGTTGTTCCGATCGATGCTATTCCCTTTAAAATTTTAGTAGAATATGACTCCCAAATATACGGACTTAACCGCGCTATCTTCTTGCAGAACTGGATTACAATGCGAAATGCCTACGGCTTTGCAATGACTCAATCAAATAAGGTTTTAGGCTATGGCATAATCAGAAAATGTGAAATAGGGTATAAAGTAGGCCCCCTTTTTGCGGATAATAGTGAAACGGCAAATGAAATCTTCCTTTCTTTGCTATCGATGTGCGAAGACAAAGAAGTCTTTTTAGATATTCCAGAAATCAATAAAGAAGCCTTAAAACTCGCAAATAAATATAACCTTCAAAAAGTATTCGAGACCGCACGTATGTATAAAGGCGCCCCTCCAAAACAGCAATTGAACCATGTTTTTGGTGTAACCACTTTCGAGCTTGGATAAATCTTTAAATATTTCACAGAATGGATTTGATCAGAAAAAATCTTCCTTTTTGTTAGCATTCATGAGCATGAATTCTTTACATCCAGTCGCCTTCTCGAAATCAGAGACGCTGCTTAAGCCTTTAGATTTAAAGTTAGCTCAAAAGCTTTCTTTAATCGAAGTTCAACTTTCAGGAAATTTACGCGCCCTTTCTTGCGTATCTGATAGGGTAGTTTGGGTTAGTGGTTCTGTTGGAAATGTCTTCAGAACCATTGATGGAGGATGTTCATGGCAATCCTGTAGGATTAACAGTTCTCTCGATTTCAGATCCATGCATGCCTTTAATGA
Organism: uncultured bacterium; assembly: GCA_964483465.1. Classification (GTDB taxonomy): domain Bacteria; phylum Chlamydiota; class Chlamydiia; order Chlamydiales; family Parachlamydiaceae; genus CAZABG01. The sequence goes on along the minus strand of CAZABG010000035.1, from coordinate 16,698 downwards.
AAAGGAAGCTTGTGCGGCAAGTGCTGGCTATTCAAATGAAGGCCAGGCCGTAATTGTTCGAACGGAGGATGGCGGCTCCACTTGGAATGAGGTATTGAATATCAAAGAAGCGGGTTATTTTATCACCGGAATGAAATTTTGGGATTCAGATAACGGAATCGCTATTTGCGATCCTGTAAAAGGCTATTTTCGCTTCTTTCTAACAGAAAATGCAGGCCGTTCATGGAAGCTAATGGATGAAAATCCTCAACTCCATAGTTTTCATGATGAAGTCGTTTTTGCCGCAAGCAATAGTTGTATGAGTCTTTATAGCATTAGCGAAATTTGGTTTACGGCAAGCGGAAGCTCACCACGCATCTTTCATTCAAGCGATCGAGGAAGAAGTTGGGAGGCACACTCGATACCCATTAAGCTTAACGGAAGGCTTTCAGGGATTTTTTCAATTGCTTTTCGCAATTTGCATGATGGAATAGCTGTAGGCGGCGATTATCTTTCTCCAGAATCCTTTATGCATGCAAATATTTTTACAACGCAAGATGGGGGTAGAACGTGGACTCCCTCGCCTAGCGAGTTTGAAAAAAAATGCTTATTTTGTGTGGTCTGGGATGGCGATAAACCCATCATCGTCGAGGGCGGCGCTAAAACATATCATTCAGCTGTATGCTCAGATAGTAAAATCTGGATGGCGGGTCCTGATAAAATCGCATACGCAAACAGGCAGACTTAAAGTTGGATAGGCTCGAATCCTATAATATCGTTGATTTGACGCATACCTTATCCAAAAAGGTCCCCACATGGGACGGCACGTGCGGCTTTTGCTCTAAAATCAAGAAAGACTACGATCCGCTTTTCAAAGTGAATTTTATCGAAATGGAGGCAGGCATAGGCACGCATATGGACGCTCCTTGCCATCTTTTCAAAGAGGGTCTATCGATCGATAAAATGCCCATCAACCATTTTATCGCAAAACTCGTAATCCTCGATGTGTCGTCTATTTCTCATGCCGATTACGAAATATCTATCGAGGATATTGAAGGCTATGAAAAGAGATATGGACTTATCCCTCGAGGATCGCTTGTGATAGGCTATACTGGATGGAGCCGATTCTGGAATGATTCAAAAGCCTATCGAAACGCGGATTCCCGCAATCAAATGCATTTTCCGGCCTTTTCAGCGAATGCGGCCGATCTCTTAGTTAAAAGAGAGGTAACTGGCATCGCGATCGACACTTTATCCCCTGATTGCTTAGATACGACTTTTCCTGTGCACAGAATCATTTTAGGAGCCGGCAAATATATTATAGAAAACATTGCCGACTGTTCGCAAATTCCCCCAAAAGGCGCGTACGCGATTGCCCTTCCGATAAAACTGCAGGATTGCACTGAAGCGCCTATCCGGATTATTGCTTTAATTCCTAATTAAGAATTAAAAGGACGCTATGAAGTCGGATATTTTGAAGGGAAGCATTCTTGCTATAGTCGCTTTTTTCTTTATGGCCCTTTTTGGAGTGCTTACCAAAATAGCTTTAGAGACGGGATCTTTTATTTGGGTGAGTTTTATTGCCTATTTAACTGCTTCCCTGATTTTGTTGCCTTATATCATCTGGAAAGGATTCGATTATTTAAAATCTGAACACTATGGTTTGCTACTCGGACGGGCGATATTCGGCACATTGGCAAGCCTGGTATACACTATTTCCATTCACTATATTCCAATTGTAAACAGCACATTGCTCTTTAATACCGCTCCGATATTTATCCCTATCCTCTCAGTCATTTTCTTGCATGCGAAAATCGCACGCGTGATCTGGCTTGCGGTAGCTTTAGGGTTCTTGGGAATAGTCATTATAATACAGCCGACGGCTGAAATTTTTACTCAAGAAGGCAACCTTTTAGGACTATTATCCGGAATCTTTTTAGCTATCGCTTATCTTCAAATGAAACTCTTGACGAATACCGACCCAAGCGTAAGGATCATCTTCTATTATCTTGCGATCGGAACGCTCATTCAAATTCCCCTTTTATATTTCTTTGATAAACCCACCTCCCTCCTTTTTGCGATTTTAAGCGGGTTTGCGCTAGTTACCGCTCAGATTACTTTAGTTAATGCCTATAGATATGCAAAAGCCTCTGAAGTCGGTATTTATCAGTACGCAAGCGTTGTGTTTGTAGGCATTTTGGATTGGATGATTTGGAATAACGTCCCTCCTGTTTGGGATATTTTGGGCGTATTATTAGTTACCCTCGCGGGCATACTGATCATCTACAACGGTAAAACCGAAACTCAAAAAACATAAGTAATTCGTCAAATAACAAAGCTTATTTAACAGGATCAAGCCTATGCAACCTGCGGTTGCATGCCTAAGGATCCGCCCTATCGGGCGGGCAGGATAAAATTTTTAAACACAAAGACTTTAAAGGCACAAAGAATCTCGTTTTTATTCAAAAGAATTTTTCTACCATCCCGCTTCTATTTTTTATTTCTCCGAAATAAAAAATATGCAGCAATTTTTATTGCTCTAGCAATAAAAATTGATATTCATGTGGTTACGTACTTTATAAGCTCGATGTCTTCCTTTGTGCCTTTGTGTCTTTGTGTTTAAAAATTTTACTCAGGACGGAACCAAAATAATATTGCTGATTTATCCTGCCGGCGAGTAAGCGCCGATCCTGCCCGCCCGTAGGGCGGATCCTTAGCGATGCAACCAAAGGTTGCATAAGCGTGATCCTGTAAAAAATATCGTTCAATACCTGTAGCCGTAGGACAAGGAGAAGTTGAGGGTTTCTTTTTCGCTTGTAAAGCGGCTGCCTCCCAGGGATGCCGGCAGACGCCCCGAAACTTTATTATTAAATCCATGCGATAAAACAACAAAGAGCTCATGTTTCTCATACTCAATGTGAGCGCCCAAAGAAACAAGGGTGTATATCGTTTGAAATCGATAAGAATGAGAAATAAAAATAGAGCTGAAACGCCCTTTTAACCGCTGAGAAATACCTCCCCCAAGCGATAAGTGCGAATTGACTTTGCATCCAAGGCCCGCATTGACAAAGGTAGCATCTGTGAATCCCGGCCCGGGCGATCTATTCGAGCCTCTCTTATTCGTATTGATACTGCCATTAGGCAATATGCTATTGTTTGCCCCCGGAAGATTGCCTTGATCGACCCATATCATCTCGATTCTTCCGGCAACTTTCTGGCTAAACCGATAAGTAAATCCGGCCCCCACGGTTTGTGGGACATAATTTTTGGCGTGATGAGGTTCAAAGCCCCTATAACGCCGATACTGCCCAGCGTAGCTTTTTCTTATCCATGCGGCGCCGAAAAGAAGCCGCTTTGTAACATTCCATCTATAGCCTAGCGAAAAGCCAAATCCTTCTGAATGATCCGTGCCTTTGTTTGTAACATGATTGGGCGAAACGGAACGAACGGGATTTGCTGAATTTTGAAATCCGTTTCTTAAACGGGATAGATAAAGGTAGTCGAGAGAAAATCCCACCGATTGATTTTCTGTCAGTTTAATTGAAAAAACAGCGGATAATACATTTGTCTTGCTTTGCACACGAACAGGCGTTGTACCCGATCCGGGAATATTTTCTTTCGTTCGTATTTTCACAACCGGAGGTACCGTATAGGTTGCAATCGTGATAGAAGACTCATGGCCAGCTAAATTGAATTGCTTATGCACCGCCATATCAAATGTCAGGATATTTTTTGCTCGGTAAGCAAGATCGGTTCTCCCGGGCGGATAAAGAGGATTATTATCCTTATTGTTGATAGAGGCTTTTTGATGGACGAGAAAAGCGCCGACATCAAAACGGTCTTTAACCCAAACCGCATTGGCTGGATTAACTACACCCGCAAAGGCGTTATTCCCTTCAGAAAAGGCGTTAGGGCGGCCCCCTGCCAGCATGGCGTCAACGTCTGCAACAAGGCCTATTAAAACCATTACTATCAAAGGCATGCGTTTCATTCGTTCAGACTCTAACGAAATAGACTTTTTTCGTCGTTTAAATCTTTTTGCTTGTTTATCAGTTATTATGATACGGCTAGAGGTATTACCTAGGAGAAAGCTATGAAATCCCTTATCTTTTCGACGTGGCTGAGCATATGTGTTTCTCTCTTTGCCCTTTCTGAAAAAGAAGCTGAGGAAATCGCAATTGATGCTTACATCTATGCTTATCCTTTGGTAACAATCGATATTACGAAGGAAGTACTGACAAACTCAGAAAAACCGACGCTTGTACCGGTTCCTCGCGCTCCTTTGGGACAGTTAAGCAGTTTAAGAGAATACCCAACAGCCGACTTTCATGATGTAACCGCTCCCAATGCCGATACTTTGTATTCTTACGGATTTATCGATGTTTCAAAAGAACCCTATGTTTTACATATCCCCGAGATAAAGGATAATCGATATTATTTATTCCCCTTACTATCGGCATGGAGCGATGTATTTGCATCGCCCGGTACACGCACTATAGGGGATAAAGGAGCCGATGTCGTCATTACAGGACCGCACTGGGACGGGGTATTGCCGAGTGGACTTATTCAATATAAATCTCCTACCGGCATTGTATGGATTATTGGACGTACTTATTCAAGCGGAACGCCAGATGATTTAGCGCTCGTTCATAAGATCCAAGATCAATATAGCTTAAAACCATTGAGCGCATTCAACAAGCCTTACACACCACCTGAAGGAAAAGTTAATCCAAACATCGATTCGAAAACGCCTGTACGCGACCAGGTAAATAATTTAAGCGGTGAAGCTTATTTCACCCGCTTTTCAAACCTTCTCAAAAACAATCCCCCCCTTCCCGACGACAAGGCTATTGTCGAAAAGCTCGCGAAAATCGGGATTGTACCTGGAAAACCCTTCAATTTTAACGCGCTTGATCCGCAAATTAAAAACGCTCTTTCTATAGCACCTAAAAAAGGCCTTGAAAGAATTTTAGGGCATGAAAAAGATTCCGGTAAAACGGTAAATGGCTGGAGAAGCAATATCCCCATTGGAACATATGGAACCGATTACCTTCAAAGAGCCTATATTGCCGTTTTTGGATTAGGCGCAAATCTTCCTCAAGATGCTATTTATCCCAACACAAATACCGATAATAACGGAGCTCCATTAACAGGCAATAACCATTATGTTATCCATTTTAAAAAGGGAGAACTGCCGCCTGTAAAAGGATTCTGGTCGTTAACTCTTTATAATGAACAATTCTTTTTCTCTAAAAATCCGCTAAATCGCTATACGCTTAGCCAACGCGATCCTTTAAAATACAATGAAGATGGTTCGCTTGACCTATATATCCAGCATGATACGCCCGGAAAAGATAAAGAAACAAACTGGCTCCCCGCGCCGGAAGGAAAATTCAATCTTCTTTTTAGATTTTATTGGCCAGAAGAAAGCATTATTAATGGGCAGTGGGTTTTACCCCCCGTGAAAACTATAAAATGAATTTCTACTAGCATTTGATTTCTATTTTCTTTATGAAGTGGCTTTGACTTAGAACTTGGTCGTCTATCTATTTTTTTTTTACAATTTTATTCAATAGGTACAAATGGGTTGGACATTTTCTATTTTCATTTTTTTTATTTCTTCTCTGATTGCTACGGAACCCTGTAAGCTTCTCGTAACAGGCTGCGGAAGAAGCGGAACCAATTATACAGCCGAAGTACTGGGTCATTCAGGGTATGATATACATCATGATAGGCCGGGAGCTGATGGATGTGTTTCATGGCCTATGGCAGTTAATTCCTATTCGCCTTGGGGTCCGTTATCAAACGATAAGTTTCAACACATTTTTCATCAGGTTAGAAATCCTTTAAATGTGATTAATTCATGGGTAGTTAATCTAGATGATCTTACTCGGGATGAATGGAAATTCATTAGAAAACATGTCCCAGAAATTAAAGAAAGCGACTCTAAAATCGTAAGCGCTGTTAAATATTGGATTTATTGGAACTTAATTGCCGAAACAAAAGCAGAATGGCGGTATAAAATCGAAGAATTTGAGGATATCCTGCCTGAATTCATGGAACGTTCCGGAATAACTATTGATATGGAACAATTACAATATATTGCGAAAAACTACAATACGTGGAAAGAAATAACAATAAAATTGACTTGGGAAAAACTTAAAAGAGAGTTGCCCGAAGATCTTTATTTTCAACTTGAATCACTTGCAAGCAAATATGGATATTCGATTACAGATGAATAGAATCATCATCTTAGAATTATAAGGATAAAAATGAACCGATTTCTAATTGGATTTTCGCTCTTACTAATTATTCTTGCATCAAATTCACATGCTAGTGAAATAATCGTTACCATCCCCAAAACTGGCACAAATCTTCTTTTAAAACTTATATTTCTTATAGATCAGGCGAATGGCATCGATCTTAATTCCAATACTTACAATAGTGCAGACAGGACAAATAAACCTTTTTGGCTTCATGCCTGGCGTGCGTCTGTGATGGATGAATACACGCTGGGTCCTACAGAAAAAAAAGTAGAATGGATCAAAAGGGAAGATCATCGACTTGTCATACTAATTCGTGATCCTCGATCGCTAATCTATTCCCTGTTAAAAAAGAATGCGAATGGTAAAGCCGACAATAATGACTTTGAAAATGTAATTAATAGACCGCTAGAGAGATTAAATGATATTGTAGGGGGTAAATATTTTAATTATTACCCTGATCTAAGCGTTCTCTATCACGATTATTTACGCTGGGGTAATTATCCCTTCACCTACACTGCCTATTTTGAAAATTTAGTGGGCCCTCTTGGCGGCGGCAGCCGTTTTTTACAAATAAGTGAAATAATTAGTATTGCAAACCACATTGGCAAGCCGGTTTCGAAAGAACAAGCTAAGTGGATTGCAGAAAATCTATTTGGAGACACTGCCACGTTTCATAAAGGAAGAGTGGACAGCTGGAAAACGGAGCTTTCAGAGGAACAGCTTAAAAAACTAGACGATCGTTATGGCACGCTCGTTGAGTGGCTAGGCTATCCAATTAAATAGCCGCTATTATTGAGGGGATATCCCTAAAAGATTTTTTTCGACTTACATATTAATGCGTAATTAAGCTTTTAAAGAATATATTTATAATAAACATAAATGCCTTTTAATTTATGCTTAGACCCCCTATTCTACTCCTTTTCAGGAGTATCTTATGCATCTATTCGCTTCTTTTTTAGCGCTCGTATTTTCACTATCTGCTTTAGAATATGAAGTTCAGTTTGAGAATAACCACGTTATAATTTCTCGAGCCAAAATCGAGGCGAATGAAGAAATAGGGCTTCATAGAGATGAAATCCCAAGTTTCGTAGTCGCGATAAAAGGAGGCGTCCTAACTCGAATCGAAGCCGACGGCTCAGAAAATGCGGTGGCTTTTCCGACAGGAACAACCATCTTTCGCGATGTTGACCCAATCGGAGTCTATCACCGCACGCAAAACCGCTCGAACGAAGCGATTGAGCTGATCATTATCCAGTTGAAGCCGTCGCCTCTTTTTAGAGTAAAGAAATCCGAGGGAACAAAAGACCTTCATATTGAAATCGATTTAAACTGCCCTCCAAGCGAAGAGCTGGATAATTATACGAAATCAGTGCCCATTAATAATCTCAACGCAGAACTTATCGATTGGCAAACCTCGTTTATCCAGTCAATGAATGAACTCACTAAACTTATTGAAAGCGGTAAGTTTGATCAAGCTATATGGTCTTCTAAAGTTACGGATGCAGAGTAATCATGCGCTATCAATTCTATCGGGAACATAAATATGTAAGTGCGGCGTTAAATGACGTCGAGCGCCTTATCGCTAAAACCGATTTTCGCGATGATCAGGAAACTATGAATGCAAATTCTGCTTTCGATGAACTTTCTGAGATGCTTGAAGGTCACGCCTATTACGAAAATGAAAAGCTACACACCTTGCTTGAGAAAAAGGGCAGCTCCGTCCACCTCCATGCGGAACAAGATCACCACGTTCAAGAACAAAACATTGCGAAGATTCGCTCCCTTTTCACGCAAATTTTAGAATCTTCTCAAGAGGATAGAATTTCGCTTGGCTATACCCTCTATCTTACCTATAGGAAATTTGTTGCCGATAACTTAGCCCACCTTCATGAAGAAGAATCCCTAATTCTTCCTGAACTTCAAAGACTTTATACCGATGAAGAACTTAAGCAAGTCGAAGCTGAAACATATAGAATCATGACAAGAGAAGAAATGACTGAGATGCTGCGAGTCTTATTTCCTCACATTAACGCTTTAGATAAAGAAGCTTTTCTTGCGGACATAAAAGAATGTCAGCCTGATAAATATGCTGACATTCTATCATCGATCTAGCTTGGATCTTTTGGGGTTAGAGTCACTGTAAATACGTAGGGCGAAGAGGTCGAATCTGCGCGAGTATTAGTATTCGGTAGCGTACTCATAATCCCCCCCACAATATAGCCGATTACAGTCGGTTTTGTAATCTTATCCAAGCGAATAACTTCGTTGCTGTAGAGCGATATCCCCTTTTTTTGAAAGAATACGGCTTCGGCCCCGAATAGAAGCTGGTTACCGGGATTCGTTCCTGTCGATTGTATGAAAGGGTATTCCCCGTCCATTAAATATTGAGTATAGTTATTATGTTTATCGATCTTAATCGTAGTGACTTGATTGATAAAAGGAATCTCTGAATCGGTCGTAAAGACACCGCCTGAGAAATACCCATAGCTTATTCCTCCAGGAAAAACAACATACATGTCCTTGGTTTTACCTGAATAAAGCCCAAACGTCGCGCAATTGTAATGATTCATCGCCTGTTTAAAAGTAGAAGGATCGTTTGGATCGGGTTCAAAGCTTGATCCGTCAGGATAAATCGTAATAGGCACCGTCCAAACGCCCGTATCTAAAGTAAATACACCCGCAAATGCGGTATAAGCAAATTTATCATTGACGATGACTGGAGTGATGTTTAAATCGCGCCTTCTATAATCGGGCAACTGAGCAAATGATCGATTGGGTAAAATAGAGAGTTTTTTATCATTCACCCAAAAAGGACGGATCTGCTGCGTATAAATCCCATTTGAACCGTCTCGGTAAAGCCCGATAAAATTTTGTCCAAGCATAAGCAAAAAAGGCTCATGATCATTCAGCTGATAAAGAAATCCTCCGGTGACCTGTAAAAGAGGATCTGAAACTTGATTTATCCCTTTTGAAAGATTGTCTCGCTCATGTTTAACCCAATCCATCAGAATAGAAAGGTTTATGGTAGTGAGCGTACTTTTTGTCTCCATTTCATTCGTTAAGGAATTGATGCCGTATCCTCCCACTAAATAGAGGTACTTTCCTTTCTGAAAAGATTGGGAGGCCGTCACGGATAAATTATCGATTTGCGTGGTAGAAAGTCCACTTTCGCTTAACGAACGAAACCAGCTTTCCCCTGTCTCCGGATCGACTATGTATACGACTCTATTTTGATCGGTCGGCGGAAAGTTATTTCCGACGTTATCAAAACCATGAAGACCATTTGATCTTCCCGCAAGAAGCACCCATTGATCCTTATAAATCGCACTTGCGTAGGCTTGAATTCCTGCAGGTAAACTAAAGGAGGCTTGTTCAATATCAAGGGTAAAGGGAAGCGCATCTTCAGGCAAAACAGGGCTTAAAGTATCGGTTTGATTGCCAAAAAGAACATTAATAGCAAACAACCAACTCACATATTTTTTCATAAATCGAATCCTTGCGGCAGCTTGAAATCTGCCATATATATTTGGGAGGTATTATCAACCCCTCTTTTAGAAGTCCAAAGCATCTTATTTCCCTCTTTATTGAACGAAGGAAGTCCGTCGAACGATGGGTGATGCGTTACTCTAAACGTATTTCCTGTTAAAAGTGAAAGGAGATAAATTTCGTAATTCCTATGTCCGTGTATTGAGGTTGTAAAGGCGATGATCGTATCATTTAACCAAAATGGGGCCCAATTAACGGCGTTATTGTCGGTTAGCTGAATGCAATTTTTTCCGTCTTTATCTATTACATAGATTTGCAAAAGATCTTTTTCTATGGGATCCGCGCGATAAATAATTTTTTCGCCATTCGGAGAAAAAAAAGGGCCTCCGTTATAGCAATGATCTGTCGTTGTAAGCCGGCGCATATTGCTGCCGTCCCGATCCATAACATAAAGGTTCATGCTTCCCGATTCATTGCTTGCGAAAACAATTTCTTTACCATCAGGCGAATAGGCGCATTCGGCGTGATAAGCAGGTCCAAAAGTCAGCTGCTTAAGCGCGCTTCCATCGAGATTTGCCTCGTAAATATTCATATAAGGGGTAAAGTCCCACTTATACTTATCGCCAATAGTCGCGATGTCTATTGGAGATGCGGCAAATAAAATCCTCTCATCTGTCGGATGAAAATAAGAGCAGGTGCAGTTCAAAGCATTTTGACTTATCTTAACGATCTCTTTCGTCTCAAGATCAAGCGTGTAAATCTGATACCCTTTTTCTCCTTTCGGAACCGCTTGAAAACTGATTTTTTTGCCGTCGGGAGAAAAATAAGCTTCTCCTGCCTTCTCAAACCCCATATCAGGGTTTGTGAGCTGCTGAACTTTTTCTAAAAGGGTTTCGTCAGGATGCGCAAGGCTTAAAGCGAAGCATGCCAAAAATTTGCATAATAAATACGACAACGTCTACTCTTTTTTTAATTTCTGAAAATAGCAGAGTAAATTATGAAAAAACTTCTTTCAACCTTTTTTATCGGTTTGACGATCGCATCTTCGTCATTGTCCGCTTTATCGGTAGAATTAAATGGTTCCTACGACTATTTCAGGGGCATCCCTGATGGCAGCTGGAACGGCAATAGCGGACTTCTCGGGGGAATTAACTGCGGATATAACGTGCTTGATTCAGTCAATCTACAGCTTGGCGGAAGTTACGGCGTCTATAACTGGAACGGACGCGGCAATATTGTTTTCAGAAATCCAAAAGCCGTTGAACAAATTGGATTCATTACAGCCGGCGCCTCAACAAGTTTATGCGATTTTAACTTCGGCCTAGTATACGATAGAATATTTACCCATCATTTCGGCATCTATGATTTAAGCCCGTCTATCGATCAACTCCGTTTTCAGACAGGATATAATTTTTGCGATTCTAACGAAGTAGGCCTATGGGGAACGATTGACTTAAGCCGCTCAAAAAAAAGCGCGCTCGGCGTACCAACAAAATTTAAAACGATCGGCCAGCTTAATCTTTTCTACAGCCACTATTTTGTAAACTGCGCAAATATTACCGTCTGGGCAGGCCTTCCTTACCGCAATAGCCTTCGGTTTCCCCATGGAAAAGCTGGAAACTTCATCGCCGGTTTTTCTTTCCGCGCCCCTTTAACAGAAAGACTATCTCTTGTCGGTTATGGCTCCTATATGGTTGCAAGACATTCAAGCGGTGTCCGTGAAAGCCGCAATTATGGCGCAAACATCTGCATAGGCATCACCTATTCACTCTATGGATGCGATCCCTGTGAGACTCCCTATCTGCCGATTGCAAACCACTCGAACTTCCTGATCGACACCAATCAGAACCAATAATGATCTTTACTGAAGCTTGGAAGAAGAACATGAATTCCTTTTGTTCATTTTGATTTGCCAAAGGCAAATAAAATGAACAAAAGCTGCATATTTTTTATTTCTCCGAAATAAAAAATTGAAGCGAGATGGTAGGAAGATTCTTTTGAATAAACGAAACTCTTTGTGTCTTTGTGTCTTTGTGTTTAAAAATTTTAATCGGGCTGTCAATTCATGCGGATTTATTACCACAGCTCTCGTATCCTTCTTATCATTGAAATCTTTTTATCATTAAAATTAAAAACGAGATGAAATCAAAATGGCTTTACCTGATATATCCTGCCAGCGCGTCAGCGCTGATCCTGCCCGCCCGATAGGGCGGATCCTTAGCAATGCAACCAAAGGTTGCATTGCGTGATCCTATAAAAAAAAGTTTTGTTACTTAACGAATTATTAAGCCTCTACTAATTGAATCGAATCTTTTTTCCCGTAGACCTTAACCCTGCTATCAAGCACTCCGTTTAAATGATAATTCCTTAGAGAACCTAAATTTAGATCTCTAAAAGCGTATAGATTCGTTTGGTAGCCATACATTTTAAAACTAAGTGATTCAAGTCTGAGGCATCTATTTGCGATATTGATCACCGCTATAACTACTACCTTAGGATCAAATTTATCACCTAGTAATTCGATATTTAGTTTCTTCACTCGATCGTTACCGAAGGATTTAGTGAGATTGTGCCAATGGTTTGCTTTTAAAGAAGACCAATTTAAGTTCAAATATTCAAGATTAGATAATACTGAAGGAGGAATCGGGAGCTCATCAAAGCTTTCAAAAGAAATTCTTCGAAGATCAAGCTTTCTCAATTTTTTACAATCTGCCGCCTCAGAAAATAGCGCGGATAAATACTTGTCCGGTTGCTCGTTTGAGATGATTATTTTTTCTAGCTGCCTAGCAAAGATCCTGATCAGAGCGACAATCTCTCCCACTTCGAAGCCAGTACAATATAGGGTAGATAATTCATAAAAACCTACGTAGACATCATACCTCTCTAAAGAAGTCATACATGAGGAAATATTCATATAGACATCCTCTAAACTTCTCCATAACACAGGAAACTTATAGAACAACTCTTTGGTTAAACAAATAGATCTCATCCAATCCCAAAAATGGAACTGCTTTAAATCGGGTGAGTTTTTCGCGAGGGTTAAAATAAACTCCTCAAATCTGTCTTCGAACGAACATACGCATTTGAGCGTGAGCTTTTCTAAATTTTTTGCGCATTTCGCAAACTCCATAAGATCATCCGACTTATCGAAAATCAATCCTTTAATACTTTTTAATCGGCCATTTTCTTTCATTAAAGATATAACTGCCTTAACGATTTTATCATGATTTATCCCTTCGCAGACGGTTAAATCAAGCGCTTCTAGATTCGGAAAAGCCATTATAAGCTTAACGCTCGTCTCGGCATTTAGGTGAGTCCCTTTTAGATTTAGTTTTTTAAGGCTGGGATTATTTCGGGATAAATCGGGGATAGCAGAAATAATAGAATCCTCTTTAATTGTCGAATAGCTGAAGTCGATCTCCTCCAAATTACACAAATTTCTTGCGTATTCTTTGATTATCGCCGAATGGCTATAAGATAAATTAAGTGTCGATTTTGATTTTTTAGAGAAAACGGCACTTGCGCTTGCATCCATTTTTCTTGATTGCGCCGCGATCGGCTCGGATCCCCTAGCCAATAGGCTTTCTTGAGATATTTCGGCTTTTTGCGGTATTGGCACAGATGGATTGGCATTCTCAAGTTTCAAGCTATTTGCTTGGCATACATTTCTATCAATTGCTTGCATATCTTCTCCCTATTGAAAGAAAGGATATAAATCTTCCGCATATAAATTACCAAAGTTTTACCTTAACCTTGCTGAAATAGCCCCTTAAGACTAGACTGCCCTAAAAAGGATAACGAATGAAAAAAATATTTGCAGGAGCAATGCTCATTTCTTCTATTCTTAGCGCCGACGGTTTTGGCATAAATCTTGGTCCCTTCAGCCTTCAGTTTAATGTAGATGGCACCTATTACGCCGATGATCATCGCGATGTCCTCGACTCTCCTATTTGCGCCGCGATTTCAAATCAAAAAAGACTTGATTTGATCGTTGAAGGCAAAGAAAAAATCAATAGCCGTGAAATGCGCATTACAACCAAGAGAATTGTGATTGAACCTTATGCTTTTGGGGTAACAAATGAAGCGCGCCCCATCCTTCAAGGGAATGTCATAAGTGAAAAACTGATTAAAGAAGTAACTGTTAAGTATGGCGATGATAAGTTTGCAGGATCAGAAAGCTGGGAAAGCAAAGCGGATGGCTACTTCTCAGGCTGGTTCAAATCCGATAAAAGTGAAAAGATCGATATCAGCAAAATTTCCAATCTTTATGTAATAGGCGATTCTCATTTTGATGCTCCAAAGAATTTTAAAGGACTTCAAGAAGAGAACGTCCGCATCATCTGCCAACTTCCTGTAAACAAGTAATTTCTTAGGGAAGGTAGAATACTCTACCTTCCTAACTCTTTAAGCCTTAAGCCAGGTACCCTTGAAGTATGTTTTTTGCTAGATTAAACCTATAAGGAGTGTGCTATGGCAGGTAAACAACATGGGGAATTTTGCTGGAACGAGCTCGCAACAGCAAATGTAAAAGCCGCAAAAGATTTTTATTCTAAAGTTTTTGGCTGGACCTATCGTGAACATGAGATGCCGGACACGATATATACGGTGATAGAGCTTAACGGAAAAGACATCGGAGGCATCTGGGCGATTCCAAAAGAAAAACAAGGATCCATTCAACCTCACTGGGTCACCTACATTCTTGTTAAAGACCTAGAAGCTGCGTTAAAAAAAGCGCATGATAATGGTGCGAAAATTGTAAAACCCTCAACTCAGTCTGGTGATTTAGGCCTATTTGGCATTATTGAAGATCCAACTGGCGCCCATATTGCTTTTTGGGAACCGTATTGAAAGGAGATTGATATGATCCGCAAATTAAAAACAGGCGAATATAGGATTTACTCCCGCTCTATCGACCGCAAGACAGGTAAAAGAAAAACCTCGGCACTTTTAGCTCAAGGTCAGCGGCAGAGAAGCATGAACGAGAAATCGAATTTTTTAAGCGTAGAGGTTAATTTAAACTATACACAAGTTCCTTACTAAAATGACGATTCATTATATTTATCTTTGTCTACAACTGTAGAGATATCTAATTGTGGATTTAAAGATAAATTGAGCGTCGCGCCAACTTTTGGATTAGAAGGAAGCGTTAAATGAGCAAGTTGATCGCATGACACCACTTTTATACTACTAACTATTGGAGCGCTTAAAGGCAAAATCAAAGTGTCTAACTTTGAAGATTTGACTTCAACTGACTCTAAAGCGGGCATCTGATCGGGAAATACCACTCTTTGCACTCCTCCCGTTCTAAGCCAAACTCTTTTGCAGCTATCTAGATTTGATGAAAATTGAAGAGTGCTTAATTGGTTATTTTTAACAATTAATGAATTCAAAGCAGGAGCTTTTAGGGGCAGAGACATATGTAATAGGCGATTATTTTCAAAAACCTCTAGCCTTTCAAGCTTAGGCAATTCTTGAGGAAAAACAAGTTCAACGACAATAGTTTTATTTATGATAATTTCCTTTAATGATCTACAATTTTTATCTATCGTAATTTTATTGCAAAAAGCGTTATCAAGCATCAAACGTTCTAAAACAGGCGATTTTATCTCTAAACTACTATGACCTCTCCACCACAACACTTCTAAACTTTCAAGAGCACATAGTCTATCAAATGCAAAGGTGTTATCACAGCCGTTAATTATAATTTTCTTTAAGGTTTGATCATTTTCTTTAAAAATGACCTTGCATGCATAAAGATAATTGAGGTTAAGCTCCTCTAAAAATTCAAAGTTAGTTAAATCAAGATCAGTTACCTTGCCTTGTATTGATAATATTTTAAGTTTCTTAAAACCATAAAGAATCGGCAACATTTCATCCCTTAAGGAATGAATATGAATTTTAGTTAGATTTGGAGATCCCTCTAACAGCTTCTTTAAATCATCTACAGAGAGATCATCATGTCTTAATGTTATTGATTTAACATTTTTTTTAATCGTGTAAGCAATAGCATCAGAAGCCTTAAGGCGCGTTTTTAAGGTTGCATCAATACAAATATTTTTCTGATAAATTATTGTATTCACATGTTGTTGCGTTACAACATTCATTCTTTTAGAAAGAACGAACATTTTAAACCAGTTAGAGTACTGAGAATAAAGATGTGATTTATCTATATACAGGAAAATATTCAGCCATATTTCAGACGGTAAAAGACTAAAATTTTGTTTAACAATTGAGTTTGCGATACTAATCAAATTATCTACAATGTAATCCTTCTCCTCGCCTATTTCTTTAAGCTTCTCATAAAGCGGATAGATAACATTGTAAAGTTCAACATTACCATCTTGCTTAGTTAAAAACGTCTTATTACGATAGATAAAAAGCTTTATTTCGTCCAATTTAGAAACGTCAAAGTTTTTAAGCTTATTTAAGCAAAATTCAAGGTGAATACGTTCAACTTCGGATATTTTTGTATTCAAAAATTTAGACAAATCAGAAAAATTCGAACGACCTACTAAACGATCATTTATTTTATTTAAAATTTCTAGAACTTCTAATCGATCTAGAAAATCAGATGTCAAATAACGTTTATCAACAATCTTTTTTATATGTTTTGAATCAATGGCTTTTAATGGATCAGCATACTTTTTTAATTCACGAGTTACAAAATGAACTGTAATCAAATTCAGTGGCTTATTAAGCTCATGCATGTCATTTTTAAATTGGGACATAGGCTCATCGCTATCTGCCAATAGGAATCGAGTGTTACCATGCGGCCTATCAAAGTCCGTAGTATCAAGTACTTCACTCTTTTCCTTAACCTCCGGACTTCTTTTTATATCCTCTGAGGTAATGGATGTTGGTGTTTTTTTAGATTTAGAAAGACTTATTGCTATACGATATAAACGATCTATCTTTTGAAGGGTTGTTTCATAATGGCCGCAAAAAATCAAACTTGCAAACGCATCAA
>CAZABG010000034.1:0-23842 GCA_964483465.1 uncultured bacterium | reverse complement strand
AGATAGGGTTAGATAATCGCCTAAATATTTTTCCCTTTCTTTTTCTTTTAAATCGTGCACGGCTTTAAAGTAGTCGCAAAAAACCTCTTTAACCCTTAATAGGAATGCAACGCCTGTTGCGGTAGGTTCTTTTGGATCGAGCGTAGCTCTTGCGATTAAACCTGAAAAGATTTCTTTAAATTTAATGTCGCGTAACTGTTTATTAGCGGGCAGCATTTCTGAAAGCTGATTTAAAACATGCTGGGCGGAGCGTGTACTTTTAAAGCTAAGGAAAGAGAGCGCGTATCGGTTAAAACCCTCGATTTTAGCCGGTATGAGTTTGGGGGCGTTTTCCGTAATTTTTAGATTGGATGCGAAACAATACTCGGCTTTTTGATCATGCGACAATATGCCATCTGCCGCTCCAATCATCTTCTGATTAACGAGAACAAATTCAGAGTAATGGAATTCAGGTGTTGAAGGGATAAAATAAATCCTTTTCTTTAATAGAGGATGGATTTGTTTTGAGTAATCATTCGCTTTTGCAAGAAGCCATAGGATTAGAAGCTGGGTTGTATCCAGAGCAAAGTATAAATAGGGTTGCTTCGCATATTTCTTAGATAACAAGA
The DNA here is from genome assembly GCA_964483465.1 of uncultured bacterium. GTDB lineage: Bacteria > Chlamydiota > Chlamydiia > Chlamydiales > Parachlamydiaceae > CAZABG01. The sequence continues at coordinate 23,234 of CAZABG010000034.1, read as the reverse complement.
TATCCAAAAGTTTCGTCACGTAAGAAACGGCCATAGCAAGGTTTTTAGCCTTTTTTACCGACTTAATTTCCGGTATTCCGATTGTGGTCTGTATATTAATGATTGATTCAGGATTAATCAGCATTAAAAGGAATGAGTATGTAAAATATTTAATCTGATTAATATCGATTTCACGGTCGATAAGCTCGGATAAAACCGATAGATAAAGATCTATTAAAGTTGAGGCTGAATCCGGATTTTTAAACAGATAATCTCGTAGAAGATTTATGACCTCAGTACAAGCTTTAATTTTCTGTTCGGGAGAATTTGAATCTATTGCTTGATTAAGCAAAAGGGTTGCTAAAGGAACTCTATAATAGTTATTTAAATTAGGAAAATCATTAAGAAGAGATTTTATAGGGTCTGTATAAAGGAACTTTGCTGAATCTCGAGTTCCCCTTTGAATGGAATCGGCAATATATTTTCCAATTCTCTCTTCTATTTTGGGGTCTACTTTCTTGGGGTCGCTTTTCCACTCCGTCAGAATGTCGATAATATGATTGACGCAGGTTTCTCTTAAAACCGGAATGGTTGCCACTCTTAAACAATCAAAAGCTTCAACGTGATTTACGCCGGTTGAGAATATCGCCGTGAAAAAAATAAGCGATCCGGTCGGTATGCCGCTAAACTCTTTTTCAAAACGAACAATGCCTTTAAGAACAATCAAAGGGAACTCATCCCTCTTGAGGGTTGCTTCAGGAGGGAGTGAAGCTACGAAATCAAGCCCATCTTTAAACCAGGAATAACTATTTATATTAATGAAATGATTTAATATCGCGAAAGGAACGTATCTATGCATTTTGGCAAAATTATAAAATTTCTTTTCCAATGGGGTTTCCATTGAGCCAAGGTGCGGAATCCCTGTGTCTATGATTTCTTTAATACGTTCAATTAAAATGTCGCAAAATCTTGCATCGTATCCAAGAGCGCTTAAAATATGTCTAGACTTATATTTAATCAAATAATCAAGTACGGATCTATATTCAACACCATTCAATCTAGTATTTGCTGGAACTCCAAAGTTCTCATAAAAGGCAGGATAGAATCGATCAAATAGGACGGGCGATGCAAAAGAGATGAAAAACTGATCGGAAGTGGCGGGTTCAATTTCTAGCGTTTCGAGGGTTTTGACAGATACACTCTCGAATATTTTCTCTCTGATCGAATTCAATAAGTGTTTTAACTCTTGGCGCTTGAAAATGAAGGGGCTATTTTTGGCAATATCCACTCTCTCTTGAATGCTTCTTTCTTCCCAAAATTTTTCAAAAGGTTTAAGGCCCGCAACAGAGTAAAGCTCGTCAAACTTAGCTTCTTCTGAAACTCTATTCTCATACTCTTTTTTGTATGCATCGGAATCGCACTCTACAAAGTCGTCAGCCTTTTGCCCAACAGATTTAATCCATTTTAAAAGGGATATTTTTTCGGAAATATTTGCTTCCTTCAGTAGACGGGGGAGTTCAAAGCGTGTGTTTGCAGTTAACTCTGTCTGTACTAAAATAAAAGGTAAAGCGACTGAAACCGCTTCTTTTATTATTTCAGGGTAAAGAGAGGCTGCTTTTTTGATATACTCACGATTCAAGCTTATCTTTGTTAAAGTTCTCGCAAAACCCTCTCTTGATCGAGGTAGAAGAATTTGAATCAAAGGAATAATAAGGGCGTTTTCAGCTAAAGCCCAAAGACGATCCGTTTCATCCCTATTCCATTCGGTTTTTTCTTCTAAAACCTTTGTAGAAAGGGAATCAATCGACATTTCAATCAAGTCAACTTCTAATCGATTTTCTTTGGCATAGGTGAACGCTCGATCTTTTTCTCCACGCATAAGTAAAGATAGATAGGTTCTTTTACCCGGAGCGGTTTCAATGGTTCCAAAAAAATCGCGAGCGATAGCGGCCGATTCTTTTTGCTCTTCAAGGCTTTTTAAAACATCTTCCTCGAGCGGTCTGAATATAACGGAAAGAGATACTCCTCTTGATTGTAAAAGATTCTTAAACTCCAAAAAAGTTTTTGCTTTTCTAATGAGCGGCCACGCCTTTTTAACGCAGTCCTGAAGGTTTGTAGCTTCGCCCTCTTTAAATATTACAGATAAATACTGCTGAACAGATGCCTGTTTGCCCGCTTCTACTAAACGATTAAAAAGATGAAAAGCCTCATCCGGATGGCTTGAAACCCATGAAGGATTATTTATAACAATATGTGTTAGAGCATCTAAATGATTTGGATGGCAAAGTTCGACTAGTCGAGTAAATTTTTGATCGTCAAACTGCTTTTTTATTTCATGAAGGGCCTTTCCATAAGGTTTGCTCAACTCCTTTTCCATGCTAGGAAAGACGCAAGATAGTTTTAAGCCTCTTTTTGCAAGTACGGGCTGCAGAGCGCAAATTGAGGATATATTTTGATCGATATCCCAGACTCTCTTTATGTGAAGAGGGAGTGATGAAGCCTCATCCTCGCCAATAAGTCGACGTAAGAAAGTTGTATAAGTTCCGCTTTTCTCTTTAGAAAGGAGTTCTAAAACTCTTGTAACGATAGATGAATTTTCAGGGATCCATGCGCATTCAAGATTGGCAATGATGTGAGCGGCTTGAGGAAGAGAAATTTTAACAATACCCAAGAATAAGCTTTGATTGTGTTTTTCCTTTAGTTCATTAAGTACCCAAGGGAAAAGTGGGGATGCCATTGGATTCTTGGTCTTTTGCATCCAGTCTTTCCAATAAGATATTTTCTCATCATAAGATAAAGAATTTAGGTAGGAATGGAGATTATTTCTATCGTCATCGCTGCCTGTCTCTAGGGTAGTTAGAAACTGACTTACCACTTCCGCGGGTATATGCTGACTTTCAGCAAAAACCACTGCTTCCTTCACATTTTCTCTGCATAAAGTTGAAAAGAGGATAACCTTGGCTTCATTAGAAACAGGCTCTCCGAGTATAGCGCGAAATTGGGATGATGGCGCTCCCTTCAAATAGGGAAGAATTTCACTTTCTCGCGATCTAAATACGGAGGGGATAGTAACCAGCTCTTTTAATTTTAAAAGTTCGCTTAAATCTGGAAATGATGTCCAAGTCTTATAGACGACGCTATTGCAATCGATTTTTGGGCATTGAGTAAGCAGCTGCGTTACATAGGGATATAAGGCAGATAGTTTTTTTTCAGAAACAAGCCAATTAAAGACTTCCTTTGCCCGAGTGGGTAAAGCTGCCATCCAGGAAGGCGGCAGGTAATTGATAAGTTGATCAAATTGACTTGCTGTACAGCTTGCAGCTATCTGTGTTACGAGCGAAATGTCTGCGAAAGTATCTGTATTTCTAAATAAAGGTAAAAGCTCCTGCAAGACACTACCTGTGATCTTTTGTTCAATTGCATATTGGATCGCTTTTTTTCTGTCTTCTTTAGCATATAATCTAAAGAGGGCAATTTTGCCTTCAAGGGTTCTAGCATATCCCAAAACAATGATGAATTCCCGAGAGGTAGAAAAATGAGGGGCCATTTCTTTTTCATTAACATCAAATATGGCGCTAAGTGATGAGCCCCGTTTTTCTAATACCTCTTGAAGGCCGATAAGCTCATCCATATTGGGATTGATTTCCCAAGTTCTTCTGAAAAAGGCCGCGATCTTTTTTTGATCGCAGTAAGGTATTAAACATTTAAGAAAAGGATAAACTCTATCTTTATTTTTACTGTTTAAAATCCATTCGAACACATTACATGCTTTTTCCACATTTGATTGTATCCATTCAGGTCTGGATAAATCATTAATGATTAAGCCGTATTGAGTCTCGTCGGCATAGTTCGCAACAATTGAAAGTAAATCAGGAGGCAACTGCAATTTTGAAGAAGAAATCGTTTGCATGACTACAAGGGCACGTCTTTCCGTATTCGCAAAACGTAATACCCTTATTTTGAGTGCGCTTAATCTTTGCTCATCGTTAAGTGATGCGGAATACGAATCAAACATAGCCTTGGCAGACGGATTCAAAGGCTCTCTTTCTTCAAATTCCAGGATGCTATTTAAAATATTTAGATTCTTGATTAGATCGAAATTCCAATTAAATCCTCTTAGATCATCAACAGATGGGGCGTTTAGGAAGTAATCCTGTCCATTATAATTTATTTTTTTTTCGGTAGGGCAAAGCAGTTGCGCACATACTGAAAGGTGACCCGGTGTATAGCCTGGGATGGGTGATGATATGGAAAGGCCAAGTTTCGATCTTACGGAAAAAATGAACGCAAATCCATTATCACTTGGATGATTTCCAATAAATTTAGAAATTAAATCATTCAAGTTATGAGTTTTGAGATAATTAATTATAGTCTCTTTTAAAATGCCTTCCGCGCGATGATCAGGATTATTATATCCTTTCATTACATAGTAAAGCTGAAGCAGAAATCCATGATGGTTTACTTTTTCAGGTTCAGGTATTCTAAGCGTGCGATCGATTCTATCAATATACGGCTGAATCGGATGAAAATCGTGAACAATTAGTTTTGCGGGCAGTCTATTTTCAACGTAAGGAGTGACGTCTAGTTGAGCTGCATCTCTCGACGCGAAAAACGTCCTTTTACACGTTTCATAAATGTAAAAATCATATTGTTTCTCGTTCTTATCTTTAATCGATAGGACGAAAACGTTGTCATTAAAATCATAAAACTTTTCACGCCATTTAAAAAGGGAGCGGTTGAAGTTTGGGCAAGTTTTTTGAAGGGCTGCGAGAAAAAGTTCTTCCGCTCGGACAACCGTGTTCTTGTTAACCTGGAATCGCATGTCGCGGTCATTTGAGGGATGTAAATCAATTTGATTGCATTTATCCCTTAAAGATTGAGGTAATGATTTATTTAGAACATCTCTTTTTGAGTTATAGGCATCATAGGCGGCGGATGATCCGACTTCATATACTTTTGTTTTTACATATTCTTTAGGTGTATCGTCGTTAATGTGGTAGGAAAGGTTCGCTTCTTCAAACCTAATATATAAATCCTTTAATAAAGCGCTAAAACTAACGTCGCCCCAAGCATCAGAAATAACGATATCATCAAAATGGGATACATCTACTTCAGTAAATGGAACTAAAGTATGAGGATTGACAATCCCTGAGGAATCAATTAATACACTCTCGCTTGAAAGAAATGCAAGAAAAGGGCGGGCTAATGTTGTCGGGATTGCCATGTTTAAACCTGAGGTTTAATAATATTTAGTGTTTTTTCGTGAAAGGACCATTGAAGCATCAAATTTTGTAATGAAAGAAAACAAGATTGAGCCTTTAAGGCATTTTTTAATTTTCGCATACAGTTTATAAGGCGCTCTTTTTCCATTTCGTTAATATTTGGCGCTTTAACGTATTCAGTTAAGGGTTCTGATATGCCTTGTGTAAACATTTCGATTTGCATAATAGCTGCATGTTTAAACGTTAGCTCGATAATTTTCTCTACGTAATCAATTAATCTGTCAAAAATTAACTTAATGTTAACATTGGAGTATTGTAGGGTTAGAGACATTATGTCTGCAATAAAGCTTTGTTTCGTTTGTTCCGGACAGACTTCAAGGGTTTTAAAAAGCGTGTCAATATATTCCGGAAGCAGTCTATAGGATATAGGATAATCCTTAAATTGCTCTCCTATCCTTAATAGATCTGCGATAAGCCCTTTAATGAGCGCAATCAGATAGAAATTTTCTCGCATTTCACAAAACGCGTATTTAGGCAATTTGGAAAGTGCGATCTGGTAAAACTTTAGAATCCAATCGATTTTGTTCAATCTTATTAAAGAAATTTGAATGTTGCTAATAATTAACCATACGCGAACATGAGTGTGAAAAGTATCGTATTCGGCTAACTTTTTATGGGCTTTAAAAATAGCTGCAATATGCAAATTTAATTCTTTTTCGAGAGCATTAAATTCTTTTATATCAATTGATTTGGGATTGTGTAATCCTTGCATGCTCATTTCAAGCAACTTTTCAGCAATTTTATTTAATTCTATGCCGCTAGAACCGGATCCTTCTATCAAGATTGTCAATGTTATTATGGCTGAAGGATAATGGACATGGTAACTATTCGCCTCCATACAGCTTATAAGCTCTTTGCAGCGCTCTTTATGTTTAACGCTTTCTAAAGAAGGTGGAACTGAGCTTGCGAAATCAAAAATAACATCGTCAAGATCTCCTGTCATAAGATTGTGATAAGGCACAAGCTTCATTAGCTGCGTAAATATTTCATTTTGAGCAAGCTCTTGCTCGAATTTACGATCTAGCGCTTTAATTACACCGATCAAGGCTGCCTTGCAGGCATGGGCAGCTTCGGCTTTTTTTGCTTTAAGATCTTGCTGTACTAGTTTTTTTATGGGTTTTTGATTTTCAAGAGATATAAGGCCTTTAACTAGCTCTTCTTCGTTTTCCCAATCAAATTTGGACGAAGGCATTATTGCGCATCTAGCTTTTGAATGTTCACTGATTGCAGCCGAAACTTTAACCCAAATTGAGTAAAAATGATTCCAATCAGAAGAATCTAGAGGGGAGTTTTTTCCAAAAAGATTCGTAACAAAATCGAGTTCAAACTCTCGATCAGTTGGAGGCATATTTTTGAATTCAAAAACAGCGTATTCCTGAGAGTTTTGATCGTGGATAGCATTCATTAGAAAAACGCGTCTATGTTTATCCCTTAAATCATTATCTAATTGCGTATAGACTTGCTTGAGATGTTTAAATTCTTTCATTTCAATCAGTCTAAGGAATAAGCGCTCAAATAAGTGCATATTAGGTCTGATTAAAAGGATCTCCTGCACTGTTTTTGCCGGATCGAAATAGAGCTGAATTTCTAATAGATGTTCTTTTGGAGCGCCGTTCATCCAAACTCCAAGTCTTGCATAATCCTCTTTTGGCGGACGGGCTTTGTATATTTTAGCGATTAGAAGATCTAATACTTGCGGGGTTGGAGTTTGCCTTAAGGCTATTTCTAAGTTATAGGGCTCTTCAATAAATTGACGCGCTTCCCATGCGGTCTCAAGAGAAGGTTCAACGGGGCCTAACTTTTCTTTTAGCCTCTGTAACAAAGAATAAGATTTATTAGTTTCTAGGGCGCGTCTGAATAGGATTTGAAAAGCCTGGCTTGTTTCTTTTGAGCGAATTTCATCAGGATGAATTAAATAGTATTCCCATGCGGAGGAAGACTTGCAAAGACAGATATTTTTAATTTTACAAGAAAAAGAACCCGATAGCAAATAGCTATATATTTCTTCCGTTTTTTTATCGGGTTCATTGAGATAGATTAACCATTCCGATTCGTCGCCATACTTTTTTAGAAGATCGATTCTTTCTTTGATTGGAAGTCCTCGAAGTTTTGTAAGGATGGACAATCCTGAAGCATTTGTTGTTAAACTTGCGGCAAATCCATATCTTTTCTCTTCGATAAGTTTGTCAATGCACGCTTGTATGGGGGATGATGGATGAAGTTGAGAAGAAATGAGAGGATAGAAAGTTTCAAACTTTGGGTGCTCAACAAAGTATCTAGAAGTTTCAAGATCAAAAGGCTCCTTGCCAAACCACCCCCCCTTCAAAAGAGAAAGAGAATCAAATTGTAGGGAAACGGCCTTTGACGCAAGAGAGGTTGATTCTATATTAAGATCATTTAAGCATTCGGCGAGGTTAAACACGTTATCGTCTGCATCTAGCAGCCCATCTCGCATATCCGCGATTTTTTTTAATACCGTTTTTGGCAGGCCTGAAGTATTTCCATGCGATAATCTAATTAATCTAGCCGCCTCTTTAAGATTATAAGTAAGGCATAAATCAAGAATGTCCCAATAGAGCGATTTTTGAGCTAGGTTTGCCTCCTTGGCTACGGCTTTAACCATTTCGGTTTGCCCGCTATGTCGAGAAACTCTTGGATGAAGGCAAAAGAGGCGAGCCTCATTAACAGATACTTTTTCTATAATAGCCCTAAACCAGGGTTCGATGTCTTCATCTGCTGTGTATTCGATGAGTTTTCGCCACTCTTTTGGAATCGGGTTTTCGATTTGTTTTTTTACTAATCTTTTAATGCCTTCATTTTTTATCTCTTCCGTATAGGATAAAAGCGTGTCGATTTTCAAGTTTTCTAAAAAAGGGCCGAGTCTTTCAATAAGTTTATCTGGATTGATTGGCAGAAGCGTGGCGGATAGATCAATTAAGTCGGGCAATGGAAGCGATTGAATGACCGCTTCAGCAATAGCTTGGCTTACAAAACCATTAGATCTTCGCAGGTAACAGTCAAATATCTTTTTGGAGGGATCTTGCATTAATAGGTTTAAAGTTAGCTCCTCTAAAAACGCTTCCTCGTTAATTTCATCGTATAACGAGTCGGCCTCGTTAATGTAACCCTTTTTCAATAACGCTTGAAAAGCTAGCGCTTTATATGGAAGAGAAAATTCAACCACAGCCTCTTTGGCAAGAACAGGATCATTATCAAGCAATAAATGAAAAAACTTTTCGGCTATCGATTTAGATTTAATTCCATTCCAGGCTGCGCGAGGATTTGCTTGTTGAAATAATAGGGGAGCAAGTTTTTCCTCCATTGGAGTCTGATCAAAAATTTTATCGAGTTCCTTTTTAAAAGTAGTTTTGAAAAGGCTGTCTAGATCAGGATTTCCCGCTTTTTGGCCAATTAATTGAAGATAGGAGTGAATAACAGGAAATGGAATGTTTGCGGCAACGGCTCGAGCCGCATTTCCCGTTGCTTTACTATAAACTGCCCTAAAATCCTCAGGGCTTAATTTTTTTTCTAGAACAGAAGAGGCTTCATAGAGCAGATCTTCAAAGCTGATAGAGGCTTTTTTTCCCGCTTTCGATAGCAAATCGATAATTTCAGGAACAAGCGCTTTTCTTTTTTCTGAATGGACAACATTTTCAAAAAGAGCCGCCTCTAATGAGGCATCGGGAATTTGGGCTCCTTTGGCTTTGGCGACTAATAATTTTGGCCACCCCTTTTTATTTATGCCTTTTGGATTATCGGTTTGAACGACATTGTGATAATAATCTGAAAGGGCTTGAAGGGGATTTTTTAAATCGGAAACAAACTTATTGTCTTTAATAGAATACCGAAAAGCATCTCGGTAGAAGAGATGGAGGCGGCTTGGGTTTAAGACAAATAAAATATCGCATGAGACGGTGTTCTTATCTCCAAAAGTGAAGCTGATAGATTCTTTATCGGTATGGCTCGCAAGCAGAAGGTCATTTATGATGACGCTTTTATCTATACGAGGGAAAAGGGAGTGAAGAAAGTCGATGAATGCGTAATATTGATCAAGTTTATTAACAAATACTCTTATGTCAATATCGCGTACGACTTCCTGAGAATAGGGAAGAGAGGCAAGCTTTAATTTTTTGGCGGCTTGTAAAGAGAGTTCTTTACCACCAATGTAAAAGGCGGTTTTTCCCGATATTTCTAAATCAGGGGAAATTTGTTTTAGCTTTGTAAATATTTTTTCGAGTTTAATAGGGCCGAAATAGCGATTGGATTTTCCAATCACAGGCATGGACTCGTCATTGAGTTTATCTGCCCTTTTCTTTTGCTCTTCGCTTACTTCAGGAAGAGCCTCCGACTCAAACTTTTCTTGCAAAGTCCAGGTCTGAGGAAGAAAAAGATTAGATGTAGGTAAAATAATCGCCATACGGGTCGATTATTTTAGTTTAAGAGAAATTAACGGTTAAGCTAATTCGGCAATATTAGTAACTTTTAAATCCTTGAGATCTTTTAATCCAAAGTGATTTAAAAATTGATTGGTAATTTTGTATATCGTCGGTCTTCCCGGCGCTTCAAGCTTGCCGCTTGGCTCAATTAAGGTTCTTTCTAAAAGGCTTTGAATGACTCCTGTCGAGTCTACGCCGCGAATTCTCTCGATTTCAGGTTTTGTGATAGGGCCTTTATAGGCAACGATCGCTAAAACTTCTAAAGCCGGCTGGCTAAGCTTTTCTTGTCTTTTAGTGTATCCCAATTTTTCGATAAATTTGCTGTATTCTTCGCATGAACGTAAAAGATAGCCTTCCGCTATCTCATCGAGCCTAAACGCTCTGCCTTGAGAGATATATTCTTCTCTTAAATCATCCAGCATATCTTTTATCTGTTTCGGCTTGCTGGGGAATACTTCATCTACAATTTCTTTAATTCTATTAAAGGTTAATGGAGTAGAGGATGCAAAAAGGAGGGCTTCAATGATTCGCTTGATCTGATGGCGCATTTGTCTTTCGAGCGTGCGCTTTTCTTCATGCTCCTTAAGCTCTTCCATAACGCCAGGCAAGGTCATTTGTTTGGCATTTTCAAATGCATTAAATTCTTTAACCATAGACCATCACCTGTTGATCGTCGCGCCCTACTTTCAAGGCGCCCATTTTTATGAGTTCTAGCAAAGCTAAAAAGATGACAATCATCTCGTCTTTTGAGTTTGCGTTTTCAAAAAGGGTAATAAAGGGAGTTGATTTTTCTTTCAAATGAATGGAAAGCCATTCAATTTTATCTTGAACGCTAAAGGCTTCACCCTCAATGGTTCCGGTATAAATTTTAGCCCGAGCGATAACATCTTTAAATAGGGATGCAAGCTCGTTTAGTTGAATCGTTTCAATACCGAGAGGAAGTTTAACTTCTGCAGCTCCTACGCCGCGAGGAAAAAAGGCGTCCTGCTTATTTTCGATTTGAGAAAAATTATAGGCCGCCTGTTTGAAGCGGCTATAGTCGATGAGATGGTGGATAATGCTAAAATCTTTTTCGTCTTCAACGAATAATAAATCGCCTTCATTTTGTTCAGGAGGCAAAAGCGACTTGCTTTTCAACCATATTAACTGAGCTATAAGCAAAATGAAGTCGGACGCGGTTTCGTAGGTGTCTTCGCTCTCTCCCCAGTGATCGATAAATGGTTTCGTAATTTGTGAGATGATGATCTCATTTAAATCGACCTCTTTCTTCTGGGCAAGGTGAACCAAATGGTCAAGCGAGCCTTCGAAGGGATCTAATTTTACCTGTACTGGGTCATATAGCGGCATAAAAAGAAATTGTAGCTAAAAAGGATGAAAAAATCTATTGGAGAAATAGAAATCAAATTAAAATTATAATATGAGAAGAATTCTTCTAATTTTGCTTCTTTTAGCTATAAGCCTTAAAGCGGATCCCTCTTTAAGAGAAGAGGATATAAGCAAGATCATGCAAGAGATCTTCACCCAGCACGTAAATAAGAAGGAAATGACAGGCCCTATTTTTAAGGCCGCGATCAGAACTTATTTAGAGCAGTTTGATCCTGATAAAATTTATTTTCTAGAGCAGGAAGTCAATCCCTACCTATCCATGAGCGATTACGGACTTAAAATGCAGGTCGATAAATACGAAAAAGGCGATTACAGCACTTTTAAAGATTTAAACGCGTTAATTCAAAAAGCGATTCTAAGGGCAAGACAAAATAGAGAGCCTGCTCATTTGAGGGATGTTATAAATAAAGTGCTAAAAGAGGGCTATCAGCCAGGCGATTTTTCCAAATTTGCATCCAATCCTGAAGGTTTAAGCCGCAAGCAAGATGATGATTTTAAAGAGTTTGTGGCTAGATTTATCCACCGCTACGGTAAGGCGGCAGCGCAAGTAAGGCCGCAAGAAATTCTATCGAAGTACGACGAGGAGATGAAAGTCAGGGAAAATCCTTACCTTTATCTCAATGCCGAGGGAAATGAGATTTCCTTAGAAGAAAAGGAAAACCTCTTTTCGCTCCACGTTTTAAAGGCGCTCGCAAGCTCGCTTGATAGCCATACCCGGATCTATAACCCTAAAGAAGCCTATGATATGAAAGTCCGGCTTGAAAAAGGGTTTAAAGGAGTAGGGGTCATCCTTGAAGAAGGGGATAAGGGGATCCGCATCGCAAGCATGATTGAAGGAAGTCCGGCTGCCAAAAGCGGGCTTCTGAAGGTGGGCGATACGCTGATCGATGTAAATGGCCGCAATGTTCAAGGAATGGACTTTGATGAGGTCATGAACTTTATCCGCAATCAAAACGGTAACGAGCTCTTTTTGACAATCCTTCGCGATAATGCCTATATGGTTAAAGTCGGCCTGAAAAAAGACTCGATCATTTTGGATGATAGCCGTATTAAAGTATCGTCCGAGAAGTACGGCAATGGGATTATCGGGATTATCAAGCTTGATAGCTTTTACCAGGGAGATAAGGGGTTATCTGCCGAAAAAGATGTGCGCGCAGCGATAGAAGAGCTCGATAAGCAAAATTTACGGGGGCTCATACTCGATCTAAGAGAGAATAACGGAGGCTTTTTAACTCAGGCGGTAAGGATCGGGGGCCTTTTTATCACGAATGGAGTCATCGTCATCTCGAAGTATTCGTCCGGTGAAGAGAAGTTTTATAGGGATATGGACGGAAAACAGGCCTATAAAGGACCTCTTTTAATCTTAGTTTCGCGCGAAACTGCATCTGCTGCCGAGATTGTTGCACAAGCCTTGCAAGACTATGGAGTCGCGCTGGTCGTTGGGGATGACCACACCTATGGCAAAGGAACGATTCAAAGCCAAACGGTAACGGATAAACAGAATAGCACCTCTTATTTTAAAGTGACGGTAGGAAAATATTACACCGTTTCGGGCAAAACGCCTCAGGTAAAAGGGGTGATCTCGGATGTCGTTATCCCAGGGCCGCTTGAAAGCCAGCAAATCGGAGAAGAGTACCTTGAGTATTCTTTGAGCCAGGATACGATCCCTTCTGCCTATTCGGACAAATTGAAAGATGTCGATCCCAATCTGAAAGATTGGTATTTAAAATATTATGTTCCGACCTTGCAATCAAAAGAGAATGAATGGCGCGCTTTCTTGCCAAATTTAAAAAAGAATTCCCTCTATCGCCAAGAGCACAACAAACCCTATCAGTCCCTGCTTAAACAGGAGCGTGGGGAGGCTTCAGACCCTGTTCCCGATGATGTAAATCTTACCGATCTGCAGCTTGAAGAGGCGAAAAATGTTTTAAAAGACATGATCTATTTCGAGTCGAAATCGAAGCGAAATATTACTGAAAATTAAATGTCCTCTTGCATAATTTTCGCGGTCCGACTAAGCTTATGCCCATATTTCCTGGCCAGATAGCTCAGTCGGTAGAGCAGAGGACTGAAAATCCTTGTGTCGCTGGTTCGATTCCAGTTCTGGCCACTCTTTTTCCACACAGATATGTTTTCCTAAAATCCGTGCCCGTGAGCGTGCCCGTATTTTACCCCTTAGACACCAATGTGATGCTGCATGAGAAAAGCGAAGTTAATTATTCATTAAATTTATAGAATCGAAATAATTTATCTCCTTGTTATTCTATTCACAAAACAAGGTGATTATGCCTAGAATCGAGAGCCGACCTATTCAACCTAAAATTCCTTCAAGAGATGTTCCTGTTATTGCTTTTGCTGGAGCGATAATTGTAGCCTATTATTACACGGCGGCAGGCGCTGCGCTTGGCGCTTTATCAAACACAGCCTGGAAAATCCAAGTGAAAGCAAATGCTATAGAGACGATCGGAGCACCGATTGAAGGCGCTATGTTGGGGGCTTATGCAAGTTGGACGCATCCGATTAAATTTATAAATCATATTTGGAATCAAGCTTGCGGTAGAGTGCCATAATTTGTGATAACTGATTCTTTTAAGGAGTCGTATGCGCATATTAACTCATACCAACGAAAATGTAAGAACGTTAGCTGCGTATGGCATTGTGGGTGCCTACACCTATACGATAGCGTCAGCTGCGCTCGGCGCTGTAGCGGAAACCTATGTTGAGTTGAATCGTAAAGATTACAGGCCGCTTCTTGTTCTTAAGCCGGTTGAAGGAGCCCTGTTGGGGATGTATTTAGGCTGGACTCATCCTATTAAATTTGTTAAGGGTTGCTGGGCTATGATCCGCGATAAAGACCTGTAAAAGAAAATCATTTATGAGCCAAGACTTTCTGATCCGTCCTATGAAATTAGAAGATCTTCCCAAAATTATTGATCGATTTACATCCCCCTGGTCGACTAGAGAAAAAACCGAGCAGCAATGGCAGACCTATTATTTAGAGCAGCAAATTGAGGTGCTTATAAATATTGGTGTCAAATTCCTGCACAATTTCGAAGCCGCTCATGGCAATGGGATTTCATGGTACATGTCATAATGCTGAGCGTAGCCAGTTCCTGGAGGCGACATGGGACGAGCACCCTTGGAATGTAAGAGATCGGAAATTAATTTATTCTTTTCAGAAATAGCCACTTGGTAGGGTGTTAATCCACTTTTATCTGCAGAGTGAATATCAGCCCCTAGGTCAATCATGCGTTTAACTAGTTCAAGCTTTTTGCGTGGTTCCAAGAGGGCTTTGATTAATAATTGCAAAGGGCGATGTCCGTTCCAAGAAACATCATTAACGTTAGCGCCGCCATTTAAGATTTTCGTCACGGTTTGAATTAATGCATCTCCTCTTCTCCTGGTCAAAGCCTCTCCCAAAGAGGGCAATGACTCTACGTGATTAATACGATGCTCTAGATTGGTTAAGATGCTCAAGATATCATCAAAACTGAGAGGCTCGTTAAGATACATGTCGCGCATCAATTGGTAATCACGTCGCAATTCAGGCAATCTTTCAGCTCTGGGAACAAGACGAAATGTTCCAGGCTTGGCTTCAGTGTAGTTTGCCCATGAGTCACGAAAGAACAGATTTTTCCATGAAACAACTCTATCTCGGAGGTCATGATGATCAATAGCATTGATTGCTTCAGGGTGATTTGCTAGTGCCGCGGTATCCGCGTAATGACGGGAGAATCGATCTCGCATTGGCTTATCGAGAGGTCGATGGTACTCTGCGTGTAGGATCGTAGCTTTTTCCCAGAAAGTTCGCTCGATCTCTAGAGCTACGACTTCGCATTGCCAGTCGAGAAAGGCTGCGGGGAAAACCTCAGCAATCCAAGGTCGTATTGGATAGCGTCCGGTGGGTTGCTGATCAGTTAGAGAGCCGAATTCGAGTTTTACAGAACGCTTGATGTAAGCAAGCCCTGTTGGCAGCGCCGATGGATAATGAAAAAGAATTACTGGCGATTTGGTTTGGGGGTCTTTTAAAAACTCGAATCTTGCCTGCTCATTTTTTTCTAATACGCCCAATGCTGATGTTTCTAACATCGACATAATCTGAGTCTGAACCGCTATTTCACATTCCTCTTCAGCTTTTTTCCACCATTTATCAGCTTGACTGCGATTTGCAGCGGTTTCAGGAAGTCCAAGAAAGGTAGGCGATAGGGAAAGATCGATATCCTCAGAAAACCGATTGATTGCACCAAATATTTTTGATAGGGAAGTGCCTCCTTTAAATACAAGGCTTTCAGCGAACTCAGATTCGAATAGAATACTGAGTAACCAGCACACGAAGAAATCTTTCTCCATGATTACAGGAGATATATTTCTTTGAATGGCTGCTTGTTCAATGTACATGCGCCGTTCGTCAGAAGGGAGTTTTAAAAAATCAAGTTTCACTTCAAGCCTCCTCGGCTAATTCCTTAAAAATAGAATGCATCCATTCCGGTATAAATCGAATATCCTTGAGCAGTTCTTTTCGTGCATTCAGCGGTATAGTCCGCTTTAAATGTTTAAGTCGTTCGGGGGTGACATTTTCTTTGCCCAATTCACGGAACGCTTGAACTAAAAGACCGCTAAGCCGTCCTGCCATCGCCATGTTTTTGGGAGTTGTGCGTCGCAGCTGAATGGTTGTTGTGCCGATTTTTACCGTTCGACTTGGCCCGTCTGTCAGAAATACAACTTTAGCAGGGACTTGTTCGGATAGTCCCAGGATATTTGCTGCGTAAGCGCCCGTTGGTTGAATACGAGTGCAATCTCTGCCAACTAAGGCCTCTGCTATTTTTTCTGGGGACGGTTGAAGTGTTCCAAGCTTAGGATGTTCTTTAGGAAAATCGTATATTCCTCTTGCGAGGCGACGAATGGTTCCTTTTCGAACGAGTCTGTGAAGAACAATATCGACGGTCTGCCGACTGCCAAGGCTCAAAAAGTCCGTTGGAACAAATACAGCACCATGCCCAAGGGCAGTTATTGAATTAAGTATTTGCTGATCAATGCTATTTGATTTTTTTTGATTCTTCTTCATGTAAGAAATAATGGCATGTTTTTCTTACAAATGCAAGGGAATCTTCAGATTTTTTTGCTAACATAAATGCCTGCATATGCAACAAATTCATAATCAATATGTTACTTGGTTTTTTATGTAAGAAATATTGCTGTGTTTTTCTTACAAAACTAAAAGAACAGACAGAAAAGTACCCATCAGAGGGTCGACACAGCTAGACCTTTCGACTCTTAGAAAATATTTATTTATCTGAACCTAGAAAGCTAATTTTTCTAGGTTCATTCACATATGCAAAAACTTTTATAGAGCTTGACAGTCAAAAGTTTAGATTATTTAAATTGTTAAAAAAATTCAAAAAAAGATGTGTATTGCTGAAAATCTAGACAATGGCTCATCATGGAGCTGTTTTTGATTCGTGGATGTTGATTCGTCCTCAATTCTTAAATATCTTCCCGGTTCTGGGAAATTGTTCCTTGAATGGACTCTTAACTCTTGATTGAGACGATTTAGAAGATTGATTTCTTCGTTTTAACATTTTTAAAATCAAACGTATGAGAGGTTATATGTCTGTTACACAAAAAACAAATCAATCTATAACAAAAAATCAAACCGATCCCGCTCTTGAAGAGTTAGTATCAGAAGCACATACCTTATTTAAGGCGCTAGACGCTGCTTCTACAAAAATCCGTGATCTTGAAAAAAGATTAGGAGAAATTAAAGCTCATTTTCCTTTTAGTTACCGTGTTTGCAAAGAGGACATTCTCAACCCCCTAGATGCTGATCGTACAGAAATGCACAAGCGCCAGGCCGAGCCTTATTCATATTTCGGATACAATAGCTATCTGGAATCGAGTATCGCGTGGGAAGAAGATGATAAATCTAAAAATTTTCGTTTGTTTCTAATATCACGAAGGCAAGAATTCACTGTTGTGGACTTTGAAGGCGATCCCTCAGAATCTCGTTCGCCTCTTGTTGATGAACTTGTGTTCAAAAAGCCGCTGATTGAAACAGATCTGGCGACTAGGCTCAAATTTATTGAGCATCTTCATTTCTTTATCCAAAAATTTAAAGAACATCTTCAACGCTATCGAATATCGATAGAAGAAAAGCAGATAGATTCTTTCGATGACACAATTCCCTTTTAGGGGATTTTTGCCGCGTCTTTAGCCATCAGGATTGAGTAGATTATCAACTCTTGGAAGAAGACGCGCGCATCATAACGTCTAAATATATACATAAAGAAAAATACAATATCTGATTTAAAAGGAATGTAAAGCATGGAAATCAATTAAACTCGCTAGGTTCCGAGGGTTGAATCCACTTCAGTGATTCTTTTATTTCTATCAATTGTGATTTCATTAGTAGTTGTTTCCAAAATCCAATCAGTTATGGTATCTAAAGCTACAGGCGCAATAGTTTCTTCAATTATTCCATACTCTAAAATAGATCCAGTTTCACATGTTTGGAAGAAATGATTCAGTTTTGGAAATTCAATAATCTTATAATTTCGGTTCCCAGCCTCTTCAAGAATTTTGGCGATGACAGGAAGATTTTGCTTTGGAGAAACTTGTGAATCGAGTTCTCCATTGATCACCAATACAGGAATCTTAAGGTGCTTTAATGAGGTGATCGGATCGTAAGTTAAAAAATATCGGAACCATTTTGAGTTGCAACGCTTCATTTGGGCTTCAATGACGTCAGCACTTGATTGTTGCTCCTCTTTAGATAGATTGGTCAACTGTTTTGCGACGATTTCTCGTAGCAGTTTTTCAGCTTTTTCAAGATCAGATTCATTTTTGATTATAGAAAACACTTCTTGCTGAAAACCAAGTTGATGACTTAGTTGTTCTTCTGTAACTCCCATAGCACGGGAAATTTGAGCTTCTTGCGCATAAAGAATTGCTTCTCCAGTTACGCAGGGGCCTGCCATTAGCACGATAAAAGACACATCATTCGATTTAACCGCTACCATTGGGGCAATCAGCCCCCCTTCACTATGACCAATCAAACCTATCCGCTTTGTATCAACTTCCTTCCGAGTTTTCAAATATTCGACACCAACCAATGCGTCAGCAGCAAAATCTTCAGTAGTCGCAACATCGTAATTTCCTGTGGATTGCTCAACGCCACGCTTATCTACACGTAATACTGCAAAACCTTGTTTTGTAAGATGATCAGCTAAGACCAAAAAAGGCTTGTGCCCAAATACGGTTTCATCACGATCAATAGGGCCAGAACCAGCAATGAGTAAAATAGCAGGGCATGGTTTTTCTGATCTAGGAAGGGTTAAAGTACCAGCCAAAGTCACGTTTGCAGTTACGTTAGAGTATTTAACTTCTTCTGCATCGTAAGAAACGGTGCTTTTTGGCTCCTGAGGACGTAAAGGCGAAGAAACCTCTTTAAGTAATTCATCTGAAGCAGTTAACAGACTGAATACAGTAAATAATTGCTTAATTATACAAGTCCTCGTTTTAATTTCTAGGTTCTCAAAAAAGCAAGATATGATGGTAGATTATCACAGATTAAACATAATGTTTCAATCGAGAAGGGTGCAATTTGGTGTATTCATTGATGACTTTAAGAAATCAATAGCAGATGCAGCTGCTGACAGAGTCATCCCTGAAGGTCATTTCAGAGCCTTTGCTTAAGCATATCAAGACGCTATGAACGGGCTAAAGAGATTGAAGAAGAGAGTAAACATGGTTTAATTCGTGAAGAAACAGTTTCATATTTTGCTTTTTAACGCCAGTTACGCATAAGAATTTTCATTAAAAGAGAACAAGATATGCTAGATGAAGTGCAGGGTAAGTTAGGATAAATCAAAGTCTTTTTTCTATTTTTCATCGATTAGATTAATTTCTACGGGATTAACATCTAAAAAGTTGGATTTGCTCACAACTTTGCGGCTGCTTTTTTGCTCCAGTTCTCTCCTCGCATTACCGGCAATTTCCCCGCCTTCTTGGGCTGCTTTTTTATTTTGATGAAACCCTTGAGCATCATTCTGAACAGCGATTTCCGTTGTTGACGCCTCTCCTAACATGGTGAAAATTAGCTCAAGGTTAGTCATATGGTCACGGAGGTTTTGATTTTTGAGTCCTTTTAGTTTTTTATGTTCAGATGGTTTGAGACCGAAAGTTGCATCAGCGATTTCTGCTGTGAGGATTGCATATTCTTTTTCCTCTTTAACCCCTCGCTTTTCCCATTCGTTTGTCAATTGCTCCCGGATAGTGATTCCACGCATCCGTTTTTCAATCCAATCGTCAGGATACCCCTTAGCTTTGTAGATTGCTCGACCTCGTTTTGCAGCTAGCTCGGGGTCCTCTATCTCTTGAATCCGTTCATAACCGACCTTAGCAAGCCATCGCTTGAAAGGTTCTGCTTTGGAAGAGGGAATGGATTGAATGATCCGAAAAATAGTCTCTGTATTCGCTGTATCGGTCTCACGCATTTTTCCGTCAGGAGCCAGCAATTTCAACTGTACCGTTTTTGAGTACAGTTGAGCAAATCCTTCATTTTCAGAAAGTTGTATCTTAAGATTAGACCAATATCGGCGGGGATTTGGGCTTTCCGTCAAAACTGCTATGATATCGATGATCGAAAAGTACCATTCGCCTTGATGGATAGCCTTGCGAATTAGTTTGCCCTTAAAGATCGCTATCTTTGATGACTGTTGTTCTAGTTCGTTATCCATGATCATCCTGGATGTAAAAAATAAATATGGTGGACACATGTTAACCGATAAGGAAATTCTTTGCCAAAAGCTAAATGGAGTTTGATAAGCTGATGTAATATTAGAAATGCTCCTTATTTTGATCCGGAATCTATAAAGGTGGCATTTTATCTATGTAACCTTAAGAACAACTTTCCCTGTAGTTTTACGGCTTTCTAACAGCGTTTGAGCTTCTGCTGCCTGCTCAAATGGAAAAACATGATCTATGTGAACTTTAATGGTTTTATTTTTAATATCTTTCATCAAAGCATTTGCTCGATTAATTAACTCTTCATGCGAAACGAGGTAATTCATTAAGTTACCACCCGTAACAGTGATTGACTTGGGTTGCAATAGATTTGGAGAAACAGGATCAACCTGGCCGCTTGCATGACCGAACACAACGATATGACCCCTGACACAGCAAGCCTCTAAATTTTTATTGAAGGTGTCTTTGCCCACACCATCAATGATGTAGTCGACTCCTTTCCCATTAGTAAGCTTTTTTGCTTCCGAAGCAAAGTCTTGATTCGTATACAAGATAATATCATCCGCACCAAAAGACCGAGCAATCTCTCCTTTTTCTCGTGAAGATACAGTGCCTAGTACTCTAGCTCCCATTTGTTTTAGCATTTGAATGAGAAATAAACCTACACCTCCTGCGGCAGCATGAACCAGCACATTGTCTCCAGCCTTCACTTTATAGCAATCATGGACCAAATATTGAGCAGTTAGTCCTTGGAGTGTAAAAGCAGCACCTTCCTCAAAGCTGATCCCTAGCATTAAAGGAATTATTCTTGAAACTGGAACAACCGCATATTCCGCATACGACCCAAGACTTCCTAGATAACTAACAAAGTCTCCTACTTTTACTTCAGCGACATTTGCTCCTACTGCCTCAATGATGCCACTTCCTTCCACTCCAGGTGTGAAAGGCAGAGGTATAGGGATCATTGGATCGCCTTTTCTCATGTAAATATCGATAAAATTCAATCCGATTGCCTTAAGTCGAACAAGAACTTCTCCCGCATTTGGTGTAGGTTTTGGTTGATGTTGAAGCTCTAAACAATGAGCGTCACCATACCTAATGATTCGGATGGCTTTCATTGGGATGTCTCCTGTTTAGCTACAGGCGCGCCAGCTCCTGCCAATAATCCTCCATCGATTGTAAGCTCAATCCCTGTAATATATTTGGATTCATCAGATGCAAGAAAAAGAACAGCATTTGCAACGTCATCGGGCATTCCCATTTTTTGCGTGGGGATATCTTTTGCAATAGCTGCCATATTATTTTCACGTTCTGGCCCATTTCCCAGCATGGGTTCCCACATGGGGGTGAGAATAGCTGCTGGATGAATGGAGTTACACCGAATTGGGTATCCTTGAGTTGTACAATAGAGAGCTATGCTTTTTGTATGATTCCGAACAGATGCCTTACTTGATGCATAAGCAGCCGCGCCTGGAATACCCACCAAACCTGATCGAGAGGAAATATTGATAATAGAAGAGCCTGGATTGTTCTTCATAGCCCCAATAGCATACTTGCAACCTAAAAATACTCCATCTGAATTAGTTGCATGAACTTCCCTCCAGCTTTCAAGAGAAGCATTTTCAGGGTCCTGAGGTCCAAAACCTTCTTGAAACCCTGTGATACCTGCATTGTTTACCAAAATGTCTAATTTAGAGAACTTCTGAAGAATCAGTTTTATCACCTGAGTCCAATCCTGTTGATTTCTTACATCTAAACGCAAGTAAACAGCAGATGAACCGATTTTATTTGCTACGTTTCGTCCTTTTTCATCTTGAATATCAGAAACAATGACCGTAGCTCCTTCTCTTGCCAATACTACCGCCGTTTCTTCTCCAATTCCTTGGGCAGCTCCAGTAATTAAAGCAACTTTTCCTTCTAATCTTCTTTTTGACATATGAATTCCTTTTTATTCATTCCGAACTAAATGCATCCAATGTCCTGGAACAAAATGAGGTGGGGAGCTTTTTACAGCTTCCATATCCTCACGAAAGCCCCATTTTTGATAGGCGCTTATAGCAGATATATTTGATGGTCTTGTGCTGGCAAATATTTTTTTATGGTTAACACCAATCTTCCTAAGGGAATTGATAAGAAGACTCGCTATTCCTTTTCTTCTAATATTCCTATCTACAGCTAGAATGGTGATTTTCAATTCATTCTTAGGGATGAATCCGCCGCCCATAAATGTGGCAAACCCTAGTACTGTTTCCGATTTTTCTTCTCGTATCGTAACAACATAATAATAAATATCTTTCATAGCAGATTGCCATTCAGAACTCAGCTCTTTAGGATGAGTGCAAAAAATCCTCTCTAATTTTGCGTTCATGGCCTCCTCTAATTCGCAATCTTGCAATCCAGAAAAGACAGCTAGATTTTTGTCTTCTTCCACTGCTCTTGGATAAGCTTTTAAAAACTCAATCTCAATTTCTCCGAATGTTGCTATGCCAAGATTAGCAAGTAATAACATTTTTTGATGGAAAGCTTCCGACAAAGCTGGTAGTTTGTTCCATTCGACTACAAATTTTAAGTCTTTATCTCCCTGTTCTAAGTAAAAACCAGATTCTTCTTTTTTCATATTTCTAACATACTTATCAGCAAGGACTTTTAATTCTTCTTCCATAAAAGTACAATAATCACCCATCTCTTTTAAGTTCTTGCAAATTTCTAAGTCTTGCTTTGGGATTTCTTCTACAATGGAGTACAAATTCTTTATCATCTGCATTTTTTGGAGAAAATGTGTTACCCAAATATTCTTTTTTAATTGGTAAAAATCAGCACGCTGATCCGATATTAAAACTTTTTCAATATAGCCCATTTTTAAAAGCCTTCGGATTTCTACACTAGCTGTGCTTTTGCTAATCTGCAGTTCAGTTACAAGCTGTCCCATAGAAATTGGCTCTTTTATAGTCATAAAAAGCCCAAACATGCGCCCATAGGTTTTGTTCAAGCCAATCTCATCAAAGTAAATTCCAAATTTTTCTATAACTTTTTCAAATAACACAATCTCACCTCTGAACGTTCGGTTTGTTCGGTTCTTAGCGAACATTCTATGGGTTGAGGCATTTATTTGACTAGATGTTTTCACTATCCTTATCCGGAATATATCCGGAGTAGCCGATTTCCCGAACTTGAAATCGATTACTCTTGTTTGACAAACTTTTCTCGAAAATAATCCGTTTCCCCTGTATGATCGTGCAATGTAAGGTGATTTTAGATCATCTAGAGTAATTGCCAGATAGGGTTTTTCAAGACTGAAAATCCTTGTGTCGCTGGTTCGATTCCAGTTCTGGCCACTTCGGTAGAAGCACACTACGTGCTTCTACCCTTTTCTCTTGCCGGAGAAAACGAAATTCCAACGGAGTTGGTA
>CAZABG010000033.1:0-24090 GCA_964483465.1 uncultured bacterium | reverse complement strand
TGTCTCCACTCTATCAGGTAGCCGATAAGAAAACCAACGAGAGAGATGAGGAGGCTTAATAGCTCTCTTGGAAATGATAAGGGGTAAAATCTTAAGCCAATAAAGCCGATAAATCCACCGAGTATCGCTCCAATGGCGGCAGATTTTGGCCCGGTCCTCTTCCATAAAATGTAGGCGACAGGAATGAAGAGGCAGCTTACCGATAACTCATAACTTTGGATGAGAATATCTACGATATTTCCAAAGTAATAAGAGAGATAGATGCCTAAGATCGCTATGAACGCGGTAATGCCTTGAGATGTTCTAACGGAGGCTTTCGGCAGAAAATCTTGGGATATGTTGCTCGATACCGCGTTGATGAGCGAGTCTGCTGTAGACACAATCGCCGCAAGTATTGCCGAGCCTAAAGCTGCGGATAATAAGGGAGAGGATAGGGTTTGCACCATCATCATCAAAACGGAAGACCCCGGTTTAATTTCAATATTTTCTGTTTTCGCGAGCACCCCGAAAAAAACAGGAATCGCGGCAATAGATAAAGTCACAAGTCCCGCGACTAATGTGGCGTAGGTAACGGTTCTTGGCTTATTAGCAGCAAAACAGCGCTGCGCCATGTCTTGTTCAATGATCATAAACAGCATGGGCATGAAGAGCCAGCCGATGATTTTGTCATAGCTTAAAGAGGCGTCGGCATGAGTGGTAAGCGTTTCTGCAAAGGTATATTCATCTGCAAATAGGGCAAACGCAAAAGAGGAAAAAAAGACCACAAGGAAGAACAAGGCTTGCACCACGTCGGTTGCGACAACCGCTTTAAGGCCGCCTAATACGGTATAAATAATCACTATCGACCAGAAGCCGACAAATACATATTGGTTTTCAATGCCAAGGCTTAACAAAAATTTTTGCGACGCGATAAGCTGGCCGATAAAGACCATGTAAAGAGATACAATCGATAGAAGCGAGGCGATTTTTTTCAAAGTGGCAGAGCCAAATGAAACCTCAAAAAGCTGCGCGACCGTCGGCACATTGAATGTGCTCATTCTTGCGCCAATCCCTAAGCTTAAAAAAAATAAACCAAGAGCGGCTCCTAAGGGATAAAAAAGGACTTGCCATCCATAGGTATAAGCCTCTTCGGCAGAACCTAAAACAAGCCCTCCCCCTACTTGAGTCGCGACAAAGGTCATCATTAAGGGAAAAAATGTGACGCTTTTTGAGGCGAGAAAGTAATCGGAGTTATTCTTTAGGCCTGACGCGTACCAGGAGCCTACATAAAGGCAGATGCCTTGCAAAGCGAATAAAACTATTAAAAAGAAGGGGATGCTCATCAAAAAAACTATAATATTTGGGAAATTATTATAGTTTCTTTGATTTTAACGTTCTAGTTATAAATGCCTGGAGCAGGGGAGGGAGGGGGCAAAGGTCTTGGGGTGTATAGAATTAAGCCCATGGCGTCGACTCTTTTTTGCAGGTCTCGCACATCATTTTGGAGAATCTCCAATCCCGACACCCGGGTATTAAGATCCTTAAAACGGCCCTTTAAAACCTTCAATGAAGCCGACATGTCTACTAGGTTAGGAAGAAGTCTCGACAGAACGTTTTGCTCCAAATTTAAACGTTCTATAATGTTTGTAAGATCGGCTACATCCTCTCTTAATTTATTAAAATCAGCGACAGGGATTGTTGTAGTAACATCAGTTATCGATGTCATAATATTACCTATTATTATTTTAAATTAACTAATTAAGTCACAAACTAATCAGTAACTAATTTGTTAAAGTTTGTCAAATTACGGTGTAAGCGCCTGATTATTAAGGGGGCTTTTTTTGTGAAATCTTAAAAATCAAAGACATGTCGATTTTTTATCAATTCACTACGTTAGCGGCCAGAACTTACATCTCGGAAAGCTTGTGAAGACCCTTTAAAAAATTCGGCAACGAAATGAGGTTCCTTCTTCCTTCATCCTTTAATAGGCTTCGGTTAATATTAAAGGAATGGATGCGTTCGAGTTAGGTAAAAGGATTGTCAGGATCCTAAATGAAGAAGGACATACCGCCTATTTTGCTGGGGGCTGGGTTCGGGATTATTTATTATCCCATCCTTCGAATGATATTGATATCGCAACTGATTGTCCTATGCCAAAACTGCTTGATTTGTTTCCAAACGCGCTTCTAGTGGGCATGCAGTTTGGAGTCATTGTTTTGCCTTTTGAAGGCCATTTATTTGAAATTGCCACCTTTAGAAAAGATATTGAATATCAGGACGGTAGAAAGCCTACCCGCATCGAGGCGGCGACGCCTGAAGAGGATGCTTTAAGACGCGATTTTACTATTAACGGCATGTTTTATGACCCAATGGAGGGTAAAGTATACGACTTTGTAAATGGTCAAAGCGATTTAAAAAAAGGGGTGATTCGAGCGATAGGCGATCCATACGAACGGTTTCAAGAAGATCGCTTAAGGATGATCAGGGCTGTGCGTTTTAACGCCCGTTTTGGCTATCCGATCGAAGAAGAAACCGCACGCGCCATTATGTCTTTTGCCCCGGAGCTTTTTCCTGCCGTAGCAACAGAAAGGATTTATCAGGAATTTAAAAAAATGGGCGAATCGAGCCGTTCTAAAGAGGCCTTTCGCGAGCTATTTCGTTTAAAATTACTAGAAGAGATTATTCCCTCTTTAAAAAAGGTGCATAAGCACGATTTTGAAGAGCGTTTAAATAAAATCGACGAAACGCTTCCTTTTGCCCTCAAACTTTATTTCGTATGCCCGGATATTTCAAGTCTCTATGTTCTTCTTGAATTTCTAAAAGCCCCCAATTCAGATAGAGAATGGATTGAACTTTTAGAAAAGACAATGAAGATGATTAAAAACGATCATCCTGATCATGAATGGGCAAAGTTTTATGCGGAAACGGGAGCCCGGGAAACTCTAAAAGCATTAGGCCATCTTCCTTTATATGAAAAGGAAATGAAACGGCTCGAATTTTATAGCCGCATGATTCAAAATAATGAAAGGATCATCAATTCAAATGATTTAAGAGAGTTAGGCGTACTGCCTGGGAAAAAAATGGGCGCACTCTTGAAGAGAAGTTTTGAGATTGCAGTAGATCAAGGTTTGAAAGAAAAGAAAGCTGTTTTAGAACAACTAAAAAAAGATCCAATATGGCAGCAAACACAGTAGGCATTCATCATCCGCTAATAAAACACCTGGCGCAGCTTAAAGCTAATCGCGACTATCGTTTTGAGTGTAGAAAGGTAGTGGTTGAAGGCGAGAAGCTGATTCACGATTTATGTAGAACAGTTGGATATGAACATTTAATTGTTTTAGACTCGATCACCATGCCAAATCCAATGGATAGAGCGCATGTGACCCAAGTGACTGAAGAAGTGATGAAGAAAATCACCCATTTGCCATCCCCGCCTAGCATGATCGCTGAATTTCCAATGCCGAATGAATCGACCCTTGAAGGGCTTAAATGGATAATTGTTTTTGATCGGCTTCAAGATCCCGGCAACGTTGGCGCTCTTATGCGATCAGCCCTTGCACTTGGATGGGAAGGGGCTTTTTTAATCGATTCGGTCGATCCATTTAATGATAAAGTTTTAAGGGCGGCTCGTGAAGCCGTATTTCGCCTTCCTTTCAAAATTGGAACGCGAGATGAATTTTTCAATTTAGCAAAATCCCAAAATTGGCAAGTATTTCGCGCCGACATGAAAGGTGATAAGCCTGAGAAAATTATGCAAGGCGCGCTTGTGATAGGTAATGAAGGCCAAGGGGTGCACGAAGCATTCAGGAGCTACAAGGCATTTACAATACCGATGTCTGACAAGCTCGATTCACTTAATGCCTCTTGCGCGGGATCCATTCTCATGTATGCCCTCAAAGGAGCCTAAATGAGCGAAGAATGGGATCACTGGCTCGAAAAAAAAGAGAAGAAAGATTCAAAAAAAGAGCGAAGAATCCTTTCAAAAAACGACCGTTCTCGTTTTAAGAAAACCGATAAACATAAGTTTGAAAAAAGCGATTCCCTTCACGAAAACATCAAAATTGATCCAAGCCTTTTGAAAAGGGGAAGAGTCACGGCGATTCCTTCGCAAGGGGTGACTGTTGACGAAAACGGCGAAATATATACCTGCCAATTAAGAGGATTGTTAAAGCGCGACATGTCGCAAGATAAAAATCTTTTGGTTGTAGGGGACTATGTCCTATTTGAGCCGCTTCCCGGTAAAGAAGGGTTCATCCATCATGTGGAAAGCCGTACATCAGTACTTTCTAGACAAGATAATTTATCAAGAAAAAAGCAGCAGTTGATAGCCGCCAATATCGATAAGGTTATGATTACCTTGTCTGTTGTTCTTCCTCCATTAAAGCCCTTTATCGTAGATCGCTACATCATCGCGGCAAGAAAAGGGAATATGGAGCCCATTGTCGTTATCAATAAAATCGATCTATTGCCGGGCCATCCTGAAGAAGAAGCTTTAAGCGATGAGCTTCATAAAGGGCTTAAACAATCAGGTATAAAAGTTTTTGCGGTGAGTTCTGAGACCGGTCAAGGGATGGATGAGCTTTTAAGTGAAATGAAAGGAAGTTCATCCGTATTTTCCGGCCAATCGGGTGTGGGTAAATCGTCTTTGATCAATAGAGTGCTTGGCCTTGATTTAAAAGTGGGCAGAGCCACAGAAAAAACGATGAAGGGCGCTCATACAACGACTCTTGCCAAATTAATTCCTATTCCGACAGGGGGATTTTGCATCGATACTCCAGGAATTCGTAGCTTTGGGGTATGGAATTTAAATTTGGATGAAATCCGCTCCTATTTTCCTGAAATCGATGCGCTTAAAGGCAAATGCGAGTTTCCCGATTGCACGCACACTCATGAAACCGATTGTGCCGTCATTAAAGCCATTAAGAAAGGAAAGATCAGCGCGCTGCGCTATGAGTCTTATGTCTATTTATTAAACAGCATGGAAGATAAACACGCGAGAAGGTGAAAAGCTATGGCCTATATTAGATCGATCAAAGGGCGTGAAATTTTAGATTCGCGCGGAAATCCAACCGTAGAAGTGGAACTGATTACCGATTCCGATATTTTAGTGAGAGCCTCGGTTCCGTCAGGCGCCTCTACTGGAGAAAATGAGGCGCTTGAAATGCGCGACGGCGATAAAGATAGATATGAGGGGAAAGGCGTGCAGGAAGCGGTGCGCCACGTTAATGGGCCTATTGCTGATCTCCTTATTGGAGAGCCTGTAGCCAATCAAACGGCGATAGACAAAATGATGATTGAAGCCGACGGCACTCCCAATAAAGCAAAATTTGGAGCGAACGCCATTTTAGGAGTATCGATGGCGGTAGCAAGAGCGGGTGCGATACAGGCAAAACTGCCTTTATATCGCTATTTAGGAGGAGCGGACGCGACTGTTCTTCCTATACCGATGATGAATATCATTAATGGCGGCGCGCATGGCGATAATCTTCTCGATTTTCAAGAATTTATGATTCGGCCAATCGGTGCGCCTTCTTTTAAAGAAGCGGTTCGCTGGGGAGCTGAAACCTTTCACGCCCTTAAAAAACTTTTGAAAGAAGAAAAGCTCAGCACCTCGGTCGGTGATGAAGGAGGCTTTGCACCTAACCTATCGTCAAATGAAGCTGCGCTTGATCTTATTTTGCTTGCCATTCAAAAAGCTGGGTATCGTCCGGGTCGTGATATAAGCCTTGCACTTGATTGCGCAGCGTCTGAATTTTATGATCAGGTGGGACAGGTCTATATAGAGAAGAAGAAAAAGGTTCGCGGCGATAAATATTTGGAGCGCTCATCGGATGAACAAATCGAATATCTTGCCAAATTAGTTGCGAAATACCCAATCGACTCGATCGAAGACGGCCTTTCCGAGCATGATTGGAAAGGATGGCCAAGGTTAACCGAAAAGCTAAAACATATTCAAATCGTAGGCGACGATCTTTTTTGCACAAACCCAATCTATTTAAACCGCGGCATAAAAGAGAATTGTGCAAACGCGATTCTTATTAAGCTAAACCAAATAGGCACCGTCACCGAAACCCTTGAAACCTGCCGCCTCGCTACCGCCCATTCGTATAAAACTATCATTTCTCATCGCTCAGGAGAAACTGAAGATACATTTATTGCCGATTTCGCCGTCGCGACAAATAGCGGACAAATCAAAACCGGCTCTTTATCTAGAACCGACCGCGTCGCGAAATATAATCGCCTCTTGGCAATTGAAGAGGGACTCGGAAGCTCCGCCGTATATGGAAATAAGTAAATCTTATGACTGTATCCACTATACAAGGGCCTAAAATATATTTTGATAATATCGGCTGGGTTAGTATCAAAAAGGTCTATAAACTCATTCAGAAATGTTTGAATCAGCTTGGTGAAGATAAAAAAACGAATTTTAAACCCGTTTCGGGAGATTTCCATTTTTGTAATCTTTCATTGTCATCCGCAAGCAGGGATGCCTTTTTAACCTATGTGAAAGGCTGTAAGGAGCTTTTAAAGTATCCTGTAGAAATTGAGCTAGATGTTCTTGATTGGATATATGTTGAAAAGTTCAAGCATAAGCAATACATGGAATTTATTCTGATTGCAGCCGCGGCGAATGGAAGATTGCCATTTTTATATTGGGCTAGGGAGAAACAAATTCCTTTACCTAAAGAAGCTCTTATGGCGGCAGCTCTAAACGGACATCTGCATGTAGTAAAATGGCTTCATTATTGGGGATTAAGAGGGGATGTAGCGATTCAAGCGGCATCGAATGGAGATGTTTCCATGCTGGAATGGGCCGTAAAAGAAGGCGGCTATCCTTGCGATAATAGGGTCTTGATTGCGGCGGTTGAAAATAATAAAAAAGAGCCTCTTAATTGGGCTTATAAGCAAGATGTGCCCATTCCTTCAGACTTAAGCTGCTATGCCGCCTCGTGCGGTCATCTAGAGGTGTTAGAGTTTTGCATAGAGATCGGCTGTGAAACGCAAGATCTTACATGGGAAGCCGCAAGCTGCGGCAAGCTTGAAACTTTGATATGGCTAGTTGAGTCGCGCCGGTTTATGCCTGTGCCCGCGGATATTTATAGAGCTGCGCAAAATGGAAATGTTGAAATCGTAAAATACCTAAACGACAAAGTACAATTTGATGTCTCTATGATGAAAAACTACCTTGCGCGATGTGTGCTTCCTGAAAAGCTAAAACGATTATCCGAGATCTTGAACGTTTCAGTGTAATTTGCTTATTAATTGATTTAGGATGAACTCGTTCACCTATCTCTAATTCATTTCTCTTATATTGATTTTAAAAAGACATTTTTACAGTTTAATCCTTTAAATGTGTTGAGGATGGTTATGGAACTAGAAGAGCAAGTTAGACGATATAAAGAGATAATGCGTCAGGTTGAAGAGCTTGAAAAGGAAAGAAAGGCGATTAGCGCCTCTATTATGGAACGGATGAAAGGAGGAAAATTGCTCTTGGTCGCCGATTACGTTGTTCGGAAAATACAAAAATTTACTTATGCGGTCACGATCGAAGAAGCAAGAAAACTTAATGCCACAAAAATGGAGGAGATGATCGATAAGGACAAATTAAAATCGCTTTACGCAGCCGGAAGTGAGGTAAAAGGGCTTTCCCATTTTCATTATCTTCAAGTGAGCATTTCTAAGGATTCTCTTCCACCACCGGAAGAATTAGGCAGCTAGGATGGTCTTGACCTACATAAAGGGTGTTTTTAGCAACTTTTGGCTCTGAGAGAGGTTCGCCCTTTTCGTTGTAGGCGATATTTAAATTTTTTTCAAAACGCGGGTAGTTGGATGAAGAGACGGAGAGGCCGATTCTGTGTCCTTTTGCAAAGATCATGCTGATTGAATGAAGGTCGATGCGGACGCGATGCGGTTCTACCTGGTTCGGTGTTTTCGTATGGAATCCAAGTCGATAGGCGTTATCGGAAATGAGAAGGCTGCGTCCGTCCGGATAGATATCGGTAAGGCGCACGATAATGTCAGTATCTTGAGCATCGGTTGTAAAAAAGAGGTCGGCTTTCAGTGATCCTGTCACTTCAAGGTCATCCGGCAGGGGATCTGATGCAAAAACAATAATGTCAGAACGGGATTCAATAGGACGCTGGTCTTTTGGTCCCGATTCAATAAAGAGATTTCTTCCGCCAAGGGTAGGAATCGAATTGTTTGGATCGTATTCGTAGGTAAATCTTGAATCTAAGGACGGTGTGTTTGAAAGGGTTTTTGAAGCAGAGAGATACCATTTCTTGAAAGAAGCTTTTGGCGGCCAGTTATCTGCAGATTTCCAGACGTTCCCTTTCGAGGGTTCGTTAAAGGGGCCCATCACATAATACTGAACAGGGGGCGCTTCAGCTATTTCGCTTGATTCGCCTTTAAGGGTATAGTTGAACCATTTTACCGGAGACAAATCATAGGGGGGAGCATATCCATTTTCTGGTACAGGGTATTCAGCGAGTTTCTTCTCAGCCGGCCAAAAATGGGACCAGGGACCAATTATGAGTTTTTGTTTGCCTTTTGCGCCAGGGCCGCCTTCATGCTGCCTTTTTAAGAAGGCGTCGATCGTGCCTTGTAGGAAGGTGTCATACCATCCGGCGATAAATACAGCGGGGACCGTAACCTTATCTGAGCGTGGCAAAGCGTTCATTTTAGACCAAAAAGGGCTGTAAGAGCGCTCTTTTTTTACAGTCTCGATGACGCTTGGATGGTTTGCGTAATAATAAAACCAGCTTTCGATTTGATGTTTATGAAACTGACCGCCCGGGTAGGCTGCATAGTCGAAAACATTTGCGCAGGCGAATTGGATGTACTGCGCTTTTAGCCCGGGAGGCTGCGAAGGGGCCATCATGAGCTGTACAATACCTAAGGCGGAGGTCCCATAGGATCCGATCGAGCCATTAGAGTAGGGGCTTTCAGCAAGCCATTGTACGGTATCGTAGCCATCTTGTTTAACTCCCCATCCATCATCAATGCAAGGCATGGTCTTGCCTTCACAGTCAACTTTTGAACGGGTATCCTGAATGGCAACTACATAGCCTGCGTCGCGCAAGGGCAGGGCGGAAAGAGCCGGGAGGGCTTGCCTTCCGGCGGCGCTTCGAACTAAAATGCAGGGAGCTTTCCTTTCCTCGTAATTTTGAGGAAGATAGATATCAGTAGGAAGCTCGGTACCATCCCGCATTGGGATTTGAACCGAGATATCAGGTTGCGGGAGATTACTCCACAAAGAATATACAACAAAAACAGTTAAAAAAAGCAGTTTTTGCATAAATTATTGTATAAAAGGAACCCTGATAAAATCCTACTAATTACCTATTTTTTCGCCGCGGATGCAAGGCGCGATTTGGTTCTGCCGGCCTTGTTAGGCTTAACAATCCCTTTCTTAACCCCTTTATCCATGAGCGAATAGATAGCATTCAGCTTTTTGTCTGATTCAGAAGCTTCGCCTTTACTTAAGGTTTGCTTATAGGAGCGGATAGCGGTTCCGACTTCGGCCTTGTAAGCTTTATTACGCGCATTGCGCTTTTTGCTTTGAAGGTCTCTTTTGAGGGCTGTAGGCCTCTTTGTCTTTTTCGCGTCCTTAGCTGGTTCTTTAGCCATTTGTTATCTCACTTGAAATATAAATCACTGGGCCATCATTATACGTATCACCTTTATAAACGTAAAATGAAATCTAAATCCCCAATTCAAGGCTCATTGTTGGAGGCCCTCATCCAACTAAATCCAGACTCCTCTAAGACAACCCTCAAATCGTGGGTTAAAGAGGGTAGGATCCGTGTCGACGGAATATTGATAAAACAAGCTGATACTATAGTAGAGAAAGGCCAAACTATAGAGTTAACTGCCAAGCAAAAATTTCTGGAAGAGGGCGGATTTAAAATAATTTTTGAAGACCGCTACCTCGTGGCCATAGATAAACCGCAGGGGCTTTTAAGTGTTGCGTCTAATTTTGATGCATCTAACACCGCCCATCGTTATTTAAAAAATAAATATGGCAACGTTAAAATTGTTCACCGTCTTGACCAGGGCACATCAGGTGTAATGGTATTCGCAAGAGAAGAAGAGGCGGCTAACCGTTTGAAAAAGACGTTTCGCGATCATAAGTTAATCCGCCGCTATCACGCTATTGTAGAAGGCAAATTAGAAGACGAAGGTACATGGGAAGATTATCTTTTAGAAGATGAAAAATACTATGTGCATGTTGTCGATGAAGAAACGGAAGGCGCCGAAAAAGCAATCACGCATTATAGAGCCATTAAAAGGACGCGCGATTACACGTTAGTTGAGTTCATACTGGAGACGGGAAAGAAAAACCAGATCCGCGTGCAAAGCGCAAATCAAGGCCATCCGCTTCTTGGAGATAAAAAATATGGAGCGAAAAGCGATCCTATAGGCCGGCGTGCATTACACGCCTCTTATTTAGAAATACCGCATCCTTTTTCAAGAAAGCCTCTTAAACTTCATTCTCCCATTCCTCCAAGTTTTAAAAGGGTAGTAGGTGTTTAGATATATCTATCTCTTTCTTGCTTTTCTTTCTTTAATCTATGGGATAGGACTTGCCATAGATTTAAGGCATTTTGCAAGGCTCACAGGGACAACTCTTGCAAAAGAGGCTCATTTTACCGTTGAAAATGAGAATGAGAGATATAAACTTATCACTCATTACAAAGTGGGCGCTAAGTTTTTTGATTCGACTTACGAACCCTATTTTTTAAATGAGTGGGCAGCGGAACAAGAAGGAAAAAAGTGGGTTGAAAATCCGAGAGTTTATGTCGATGCCGACGACGTATCCTATTCTGCTTTACAAAAAACGTTTCCCATTAAACAATTGGCCTACACCCTGATCCTCATTTCTTTGGGAGGATATTTTTTCATTTTGGATAGGCGGTTTAAAAATGGCGGTTCAACTCAAAAGCTTCGATCTTCAAGCAACATTCGATCCTGAAAAAGGCATGAACCTTCTTTCGTATTCGAAAGGAGGGATAGAAGTGATCGATACCGCTACAGACTCATTGTTTCGTGAACGGTTTGCAGGCAGAGGAGCCCTCATCGGCCCTCACTTTCATCAAAGACCGAAAGCACGTGTAAAGCCTATCTCAAATCCATCCGCTTTTCCCCATTTAAAATATATGGAAGGAAGGCCAGATCCTTTTTCTCATGGGATTGCAAGATATGTTCCTTGGAAATATGAAGCCGATCAAACTTCTATCAAAGCCAAACTATCTGGAAAGGATCTATTTCAAGAGATGAAGCTCGCCGATATCGAAGGGCAGAATTTTGAGCTAGATTTTAAAGCGATATTGACCGATCAGCTGCATATCGAATATTCGGTGGTTAGCGACACCGATTCATTAGTGGGCCTTCATACCTATTACCGTCTAGTTAACGGTAAAGGCCGGGTTAAATCTAAAGTTAAAGAGGAGACATCCGAGCTCATTCTCGATATGGATAAACCTTATGATCTTAATTTCCACCCCTTTCGTCCAAGAGAGGGAAGAATATCCCTAGAAACGTCGGATTATAGTCTGGAAATAGAATATAAAGCTCCCTCGGAAGAGTTGTCATGGCAGCTTTTTCATCCTTCAGGCGCCTCTTTTGTGTGTTTAGAGCCTATATCTGCTTTCAATCCCCGTTCACCCCATCTTACAAGCAGCTCGATTGAGGTAAAAATCAAGATACTATAACATCTTAATGGCTAATTTTTAGGATTTTATAGAACCTCTAATTTCTCCCATTCCAATTGGCATAACTATTGCTCTCTACTAGATAAATTTTGTCTTAAAGGAAAAACTATGGACGCGCCTGATAGATCATCGAGATCTCCTTCTCCTCAACCCCCATTTAGTTCTTCTTCCACATCTCCGCAGAGAGCTGATTCTCCAACGGGCAGCCCCGGTATTCCAAGATCACCTGCGAAAAATTTAGTGAAATTTCAGAAAGTTAAATTAAATGACGCTCCAAAGCCAGACTTTATCCCAATAAACGCCGCAAATAGAGTTAAAGAGATTAAAGACTCAATCAATCAAAAGACGTTATCTAGTTTATATGAGACATGGAAAACGCATAATATCGTGGATATTAAGCTAAAAAATCTCCTGAAGGAAAATAAAAAGGATCCAGAAATTCCGTCTCTCAGGCAAAAGCTTGAATCCACTAATAAAGAACTCAAGGATCTTAACGCGATTAATGATATAAGACCCGATTTACTTTTTTTGGATATGATGCAGTTTAAGGTGGATTCGGACAATATGAAAGATGTTGAAGATTTTTGCCGTTCAATCTTGCCTAGAATGAAGTCTGAAAACGCAAAAGCGCTTATCAGCTTGATATTTGAAAAAGAGCTGTCTCTTGCAGGCGATTATAGAACCGTCAATCGCGGTTCAAGCAATATGTCCCAAATTTTTATTTCGATTTTTCAAAAGGGCAATCTTTCAAAAATAATTAAATTAGATTCAAAGCTAATCGGCACTCCTGAAGAAGGGGCGTTAAAAATTATAAAAAGATTGGAAAAAGCTATAAAAGAAAATAAGGATAACGATTTACTTAGATTCCTTTATTCTGACTTGCATGCCAAGGTGGAAGCTAAATTCCCTGGAAAAGGGGATGATTTAGTTCTTTCATTAATAGTGCTTAGATTTTTAGGGCCCGCCTTAGTGACGCCTGATGATACAGGCATAATTTCTGAAATGAACATTCAAATCTCAAAGATCATTCAAAGCTTTATTTCTAAAGAATCTCCAAATAATATGAATCTCAGTCAAAAATACATAGAGGACGGCTACGAACTCTTGAAGGGTATTCTTCCACACCTTATTTCAAAGCCGTAATGTAATCGTATAGATCCTTTTCATTAAAAAGCAAAATCTGATGATGCAAGATTAATTTTGGCATGATGGAATCGATAATATGCGTTTCAGCCATGCCGGGCATGCCTATAGCTTCAATGGTATTAATAGAGTCGATTGTCCTTAAGCCTATAAGATAATACACTAGAGAAAAAACATATTATTACACACCAAAAAAGAGAAGGGGGCTCTGATAAAGAAGCGTTTGTACCGCATAAAACAGGCCATGAGA
Organism: uncultured bacterium; assembly: GCA_964483465.1. GTDB lineage: Bacteria > Chlamydiota > Chlamydiia > Chlamydiales > Parachlamydiaceae > CAZABG01. Next base: position 11,004 of record CAZABG010000033.1, on the reverse strand, counting down.
AAATTTTGGCGGATGGCCAAATGTTCCGACGAGTTCGTCTAAAGAAGATATAGGGTAAGGGGTGTGGTAGGCCCCTTTTTCCGCTTCGCCAAACCAGGCGATCATTAAGGGTCTCATCACCCCTATTTTATCATATGTATCTATTGGTCAAAAAGATTATTGGCTTTTTTGTCTCTTTGATGAGATTTAAAGTATCTTTCATCTCTTCGTAGTCTTCCGTAGTTATCCCAAGTAACACGTAACCAAAGCGTTGTATAAACGCATGGGCGGTCGCGCTGTCAAGATCACTTTCCGCGCTGATTATTATGTAATCAAAGCGGCTTTCAAGGATTTTAAGCAGATGGATAAAAGCGTTCGAAGTGAGTGATTCAAAATCAAAACGATCCGCTTTAATAAGAAGCGTGTCATTTTCAATTTCTTCTTTCGGATCCATTTCGAGAAGATCTTTAAGTGTAATCTCTCCGTTTTCAGATATAAGGATTAAAAGGCATTTCTTCCCTTTATTCTTTAATATACTCGCAAACAAAGGTTGAAAATGCGTCCCTTTGCCGGGCAGAAGTCCGATTGTCGCGGGACTTTCAGGAAGCCATTCGGTAGCTCTTCTAAGCGTATCAAGATTGCTTTCGTAGAGGGGGGTCACTTTAACTTTTTTCCTGGAGCTTAACCTGCCTGCATAGATAAAACCATTAAGGGGAAGATTTGATGCAGTTAATGGAATTTTGTGGATTAATCCTTGGGAAATAAAAAATAACGAGGATAGGAAAGCGCCGCCAAAGAGTCCTAATAACGACCAAATAATCAAATGAGGGTTCTTAGGGAAGAGGGGCGTGTACGCGTAATCAAGCGGAGATGATTGAATCAACTCGAGGTTGCTTGATATGTTCTTCGATTCAACCATTGAAGCGATATTTTCAGACATTCTCTGATTTCGGATAAGGTGCTGTTCAAGAAGTTGCTCTTGAATCCATTTTTCAGGAATTTTAGACATCTTTTGTCTTATGGCTTCTTGATGTTCCGCAAGCATTCCCTTTTCTTGATCAAGATTGACAAGGCGTGTCTCAATAAAATCGTGCATCTGCTTGTTCAACAGGGTAAGTTCCCTGTGGGTCATGTCCAAAGTCGCTTTTTTAAGTTCGATATCCTTTTCCGCAAGAAGCGCTTCTTTAAGTTCCAAGAGTTTAAGCGATTCCGTCAAATGGAGTTTTAAAAAGGCTTTTTGTACTTTTAATTCGTCCTTGAGGCGCTCAATTTCTTTTGTGGAACGATTAGCCTCGTCTTTTAGCTGGAGGGCGATTTGCGCGCCGCGAGAGACGCGTTCAAGAGATATAGGATCGCTTAATACCGTAGTCAAAGAGCTTAATTCAAAATCGGCGAGATCGATTTGATCGAGCACAAAACGCATTTGACGTAAAACGCCTTCGAGTTCTTGCCTATCCTTCGTTAAGTTTAAGTAGAGGTCTTTTCCGGTAGCAAGGGTTACGCCTTGAAACTCTTTTGATTCGGAAGTTCTATGATAGAGCCTTTCATCAATGGCGGAGATTTGCATTTCAAAAAGGCGTTTTAAGTTTCCTAAATAATCTTGATATTGTTTTTTAAATTCAGGATCTTTTTTCTTATCCTTAAGTTTTTCATTCCAGGAATTAAGAAGGTATTTTGGATTGTTTAAAAGATGGTTCGGTACTTGGCGGTTTTGTTCAAGGGAGGCAATAGCTTCATCCGCTTCCAGGCAGCATTTCTTTAAAAGCTCTCTTTCGCGAATGTCGGCTAGAAATTTGGACTCATCAAATGACTCATCTTTTAAAGCCAAATCAAGGGCATCCTGACCCTTTTTAAGTTCTCTTATCTGCGTAAGAATCTCGTTTATTACTTTCGCGTCGGACATGGAATTATAGGCGTCAAATGAGGCAACATCACTTTCAAGCAGCTTAACAAGGCGCTTTTTTTCAAGATCAATCTCCATGGCTTTTTGATTGGCCTGAAGAAGTTGATGTGTTAGAAACTCAAGTTCCTTTTTTGTGTCGGTAAATCCGCTTGAAGCAAGGTCATGCTCCACTTTTTCGGCATGCTGCTCCATGACTTGCTTGAGCGAGACTTCCATCTCTTTTTCGCGCTTTTTGAGGTAGGAGAGCTGTTTTTCATTTATCCTATCATGCTCTTCTTCTAAGAAGCCTTCATAGAGGGCCATCAGGGAGTTTACAAATTCAGCCGACCTTTGACGGTTTTGATCATAGTATTTGATTTTGATAAGAGATCTGTCGTCAACATCTTGATTGGCGATTATATTGCGGCTTAAGTTTTTTGCGTTCAACGCAAGAGGCTGAAAAGAAAGATCGAATGTTTTTCCTGTTAAAGCGATAGGATCCTTAACTTTTAGAATGAAGTGTCCTTCGGGCATCGACACTCGTTCATTTAGAACGCCTTTCTTTCCATTATCTAAAACAAAATGGGATTCATCGGTAAAAGTTAATGAAAATCCGATCGGGATTTCGCCTTTATATTCGATATCGCTGAAGACGAGCGGTTCTTTTGGATCATCGAGTATCGGAACTTTTCTTCTCGTCCAAAAGGCCCATTCGCTTAAGACATGCTTGTAGCTTTTTTCAAAGAAAGGAAAAGACGATCGCTTTTCTTTAATCGTCCCTTGCATGTGCAAATTTTTAACGGCGTATTCCATTAAACGGATCGATTTCATCGCCGAGACCGCTTCACTGTCATTTTTTTCAGTTGCGGATCCAAAGATATAATCGGCAACGGTCTGGCGCATTCCGGCGTCCGCTTTTCCCTTATCTCTGAAGGTCGCTTCCGAGAGATAAAGAATTTCTCTATCAAGCGCCATATAAAGGCTCAAGGCCGACAATCCTATCGCACATAGAAGTATAGGGCGTTTCTTTTTCTTTAAAATTGCCCAAATATCGCTTAAAACAATGTCGTATGGTTTATTTTGTGAGTTCATATACTCCAAATGCAGTAGTTAATCCGCTGAAGCTTGGCAGAAGTTGATCGATGAAAAGGTTCCACTCCCTGATTGGGGTTGTTGAAACGTAAACGGTATCTCCGGGCATTAGGAGAAGGCTGTCATTGGGAAGGTTAACGACATGGCACCATGAAAGGACATAAACTTTAGGACAGGACATGTTTCCACGGATAACTTGTATGTAATTTTTGTCTCCCGAAAAGGGGATGCCTCCCGCCGACACAAGCGCTTCTCGTAAAGAAATAAACCCGTAAGGGACTATCTTTGCGTGAGGATGGCGCACCTCTCCCATGAGCATAACCGTCGCGTCTTCAGGATGGGCAATATAAATTTTATCGCCGCCTCGCATCACGATGTTTTGGCACATATCGCCTTGATTTACGAGCTTGTAAAGGTCAATAAAAAGGGGGCATCCATCGCGAACAACGTATGAGGCAAAAAGGTTTGCGTTTGGGGGGACATGCGCTTTCGCTATCACTTCATAAAGCCGCACTTTTCCATCCACCGGTACGGTTGGGGTTGCAACCATTCCTGTAAGCTCTACTTTGCGGGTTAATCGGTCTTTGTAGGTGATGAATATCTCTACGTCTTTGATCTCTTCTCGATACCTGGTTTGAAGTTTTTCCTTGGCCTCGTCAAGGGTAAGTCCTCGCACCTCTATTGGAGGGAGGTCCGGAAGGTCGACCTTTCCGTCTGTGACCTTAAATCCGCCCACTGTGGCGTTGATATAGTTGAAGCTATCCATGAGATCGCGCCGCGAGGGGTGATAGATGACGATATTTAGGATATCGTCCTCTTCGATATCATCCTTATATTCGCACATGGCGTCTTCAGGAATGTCCTGAACTTCAATGCCTTGGAGCTCTAATATGGCATTTTTACCCTCTCGGATCTTATAGGAATCGGTTACAAATTCACACGCGTCATAGACTGGGTAGTTGCAGCACTTAGTGCCGCAGGAATATAATAGAAGTAGGAGAGGTAAAAAAAAGGTTTGTCGTAAACATTTTTTGAATAACGTGGAGGGAAGCATCTTTTTCGTTGATCCTGATTTTCAAATGCACCATCTTTTCATAAGGACAGATAAATAAAAAGAGTAATCCTTCGATAACTGTTTGAACTCTACTTTGTAGGCTGCTATTATATTTAATATTTTTGGAGATTCATGTCTGCCGCTCACCAATTTGATTCCGATTACAAATATGGCTTTGTAACGCCAGTTGAATCGGACACATTCAAGAAAGGTCTTAGTGAAGAGGTGATTCGGGCTATTTCGGCCAAAAAAAATGAGCCTAAATTCCTCCTTGATTTTCGTTTGAAAGCCTATAAAAAATGGCTCGAAATGAAAGAGCCGCATTGGGTCAACGCCAAATATCCCCCTATCGATTATCAAAATATAAGCTACTATTCCGCTCCTAAAACCAAGCCCCGGTTGAATAGCCTTGATGAAGTTGACCCTGAAGTTTTAAAAACGTTTGAAAGGTTAGGCATTCCTCTTGATGAACAGGCTAGATTAACAAATGTAGCGGTCGATTTGGTGTTTGATTCTGTTTCAATCGGAACCACGTTTAAAAAGAAACTGGATGAAGCAGGCGTCGTTCTTTGTCCTATTTCCGAGGCCGTTCATAAATATCCTGAACTGATTGAAAAATATTTAGGATCAGTCGTTCCTATCGGCGACAACTTTTTCTCTACCTTAAATTCCGCTGTCTTTTCCGATGGATCTTTTGTCTATATTCCGAAAGGCGTTAAAAGCCCTATGGAACTATCCACCTATTTTAGAATTAATGAAAAAGAGACAGGCCAGTTTGAAAGGACATTAATTATCGCAGAAGACGATTCTTTTGTAAGCTATCTAGAAGGGTGCACAGCTCCTGCCTACGACACGAATCAGCTTCACGCGGCAGTCGTTGAGCTTGTTGCTCTAGATAGAGCCGAAATCAAATATGCCACTGTTCAAAACTGGTATTCAGGCAATCCCGAGACAGGGGACGGCGGGGTATACAATTTTGTAACAAAAAGAGGCAAATGCGCGGGTTTTAAATCTAAAATTACCTGGACTCAAGTGGAAGTGGGAGCGGCGATTACCTGGAAATATCCAAGCTGCATTTTGCAAGGCGATGAATCGGTCGGAGAATTTTATTCGGTAGCTTTAACGAATGGCCACATGCAAGCGGATACCGGCACTAAGATGATCCATCTTGGGAAAAATACGAAATCAACGATTGTATCCAAGGGAATTTCCGCCGGCAAAGCTTCAAACAGCTATAGAGGTCTTGTAAAAATCGCTCCACGCGCCGCGAAAAGCCGCAACTATACTCAATGCGATTCGATGCTTGTAGGCGCAGAATGTTCCGCAAACACATTCCCCTATATCGAGGTTGGAAATAATACAAGCCAAGTGGAACACGAAGCTTCGACCTCTAAAATGAATGAAGAGCAAATCTTCTATTTTAGATCCCGAGGGCTCACTCAAGAAGATGCCGTTAATATGATAGTAAACGGTTTCTGTAAAGACGTTATCAGAGAGCTTCCGCTAGAGTTTGCAACCGAGGCTCAAAAATTACTAACCCTTAAACTCGAAAACTCGGTCGGTTAACCGTCAAATCTTATGCTTAATATCCAAAATTTATCGGCAACTATTGATCAAAAGCCCATTATCAACGGGCTTAACTTAACCATTAATCCTGGTGAAATCCATGCCATCATGGGTCCTAACGGGGCCGGCAAGTCGACGCTTGCTAAAGTTCTCGCAGGCCATCCCGCATACGATGTCACCGGAGGAACGGTTCAGTTTAAAGGAAAAGATCTTCTAGAGCTTGAGCCGGAAGAAAGAGCGTTAAACGGCCTTTTCATGAGTTTTCAATATCCGATTGAAATTCCCGGCGTTTCTAACGTGCAATTCCTCCGTTCCGCTTTAAATGCACATTTAAAGAAGAAGGGTGAAAAAGAGATTAGCCAGGCTGATTTTGAAAAGCTTCTCGATGAAAAGATGGCTATGATGCATATCAAACCTGAATTTAAAGAGAGAAATCTTAATGAAGGCTTTTCAGGCGGCGAGAAAAAGCGGAATGAAATTCTGCAGATGGCTATTTTAGATCCTGACCTTGCCATTTTGGATGAGACCGACTCCGGCCTTGATATTGATGCGATGAGAATCGTGGCTCAAGGAGTCAATTCCTTGATGAATCCAAAAAGAGCGCTATTGCTAATTACCCACTATCCAAGGCTTCTTGAATATATTAAGCCCGATTTTGTTCATGTGATGTTGAACGGGGGAATAGTAATGTCTGGCAAAGCTGACCTTGCGCATCAACTCGAAGAACGCGGATATGACTGGTTGCAGAAATGAACGAACAACTAAGCACCCTGTTTCAAAGCCAAGATAAGAACGGCCTTTTTAAGTTTAAACAAAAAGCCTGGGACCGTTTACAAGAAGTCGGGTTACCTGACGCCAAAAATGAAACGTATCAGTATGTGCGCCTAAGAAAGCTTTTTGAAAAGCCGCTCAAAAAAGCCTCAATTTTCACGCCTGTTCATAAAGAAAACACCATTGTTATAGGGCCTGGATTTGTAACATTTCCAGAAATAAAGGGAGTGACGATATTGCCTTTAAAAGAGGCGATAGAGGACTTTTCGACTCTTTTACAAAATCAATTCAGCCGTTTTATAAAAGAGGAAAGAGATCCATTTGCATTAATGAATGGGGCTTTATATGCAGAAGGTGTGTTGGTTTATGTCTCTCCAAAAGCAGTTTTAGACAAGCCTCTGATTGTTGAATATTTCTCTCAAGACGATTCTTTCCTTGTTCCAAAAGTTCACTTCTTTTTCGGAAAGGAAAGTAAAGGCGATATCATAGAGCGAAATTGTGGCAAAAAAGGGATTGTGAATGCCCTTGTTGATTTCAATTTGGAAGAACGATCCATCGTTACTTATACCCAAATGGCATTGAATAATGAAGGCTGGGTGTTTGATTTTACCCGTGTGCTGATGAAAGAAAACAGTCAATTTACTTCGCACCTTGTGACAAATGGTTCTGAAACGGTGCGTTATGACTATAGCGTACAGCTAAAAGGCGAAGGGGGAGTCGCCCATTTAAACGGTCTTTGGATGTTGAACGCATCGAACGAGGCGCATGTTCATGTTTTAATGGAGCATGCGGCGCCTTATTGTGAATCGCTTCAACACTTTAAAGGAGCGTTAGATGGCTCTTCCAGATCAAGTTTTGAAGGGAAAATTTTAGTTCGTAAAGAAGCGCAAAAAACGAATAGCTTCCAAATGAATAATAACCTTCTGCTCTCTCCCGGGGCTCAAGCTAATTCTAAACCTAACCTCGAGATCTTTGCCGATGATGTAAAAGCGTCGCACGGCTCGACTGTCGGACAGCTCGATGACGAGGAGCTTTTCTATTTAAGGACAAGGGGTTACACTAAGATTGAGGCCGAGGGGATCTTGACGCAAGGGTTTTTGCGTGAAATTATAGAGAAAATCGATCAAAAAGAGATCAAAGACGAAGCCCTTCAGGCTATGGGGCAGTTTCTTAAAAGGTAGTTATGTTGAATCTTAGAAAAGACTTTCCGATGCTTGCTAAAACGATGCATGGGAAGCCTCTTATCTATTTAGATACCGCGGCTACCGCGCAAAAACCTCAGAAAGTTATTGATACGATCAGCCATTTCTACGAAAATGATTATGCGACGGTTCATCGGGCCATTTATGAAATTTCTGTTGAAGCTACGAAAGGTTATCAAGATACGCGCGTAAAAGTGCAGGCCTTCATCAATGCGAAGCAAAACGAAGAGATTGTCTTTACAAAAGGGACAACAGAAGCGATAAATTTAGTCGCTTCTTCCTTTGGCAAGCGTTTCGTGAATGAAGGGGATGAAATCCTCATTACCGAAATGGAGCATCACTCCAATATCGTTCCTTGGTACATGCTTGCTCAAGAGCGTAAAGCTGTTTTGAAAGTAGCTCCTATGAATGACAAGGGCGAGCTTATCTATGACGAATTTTTGAAGCTGTTAACTTCCAAAACTAAGCTTGTCGCTTGCGCCCATATTTCAAATGCTTTAGGAACAATTAATCCAGTAGAACAGATCATCAAAGATGCGCATCGTGTTGGAGCTAAAGTTTTAATTGACGCTTGTCAAAGCATCCCTCATATGAAAGTCGATGTGCAAAAACTCGACTGCGATTTTCTTGTCTTTTCAGGACATAAACTCTATGGTCCTACCGGTATCGGGATCCTTTATGGAAAGTACGACTTATTGAACGAGCTTCCTCCCTATCAAGGGGGAGGGGATATGATCGAGACGGTCGCGTTCGATAAAATCACCTATAATGTGCCGCCTCTTCGTTTTGAAGCAGGAACACCTCTTATTGCTGAAGTGCATGGACTTGGCGCTGCGATCGATTATGTGAATGCTGTTGGCCTCGATAATATACATGCTCACGAGACTGCCTTAAAAAATCGGCTCGTATCCGCTTTAGAACAAAATAAAAGAATCCGGCTAATAGGTACCGCAAAAGAGAAGGGATCCATCGTTAGTTTTGTAGTGGATAAAATCCATCCCCTTGATATCGGTACCATGCTCGATTTAAAAGGTATTGCGATCCGTACAGGACATCATTGTGCACAGCCAACTATGCGCCATTTTAATGTGAGCGCGACCGACCGCGTTTCTTTTGGTTTATACAATACCGAAGAAGAGGTGGATCAGTTTATAAAAGCTTTAGATGAAGTGATAGCTCTCTTTTAACTATGCGTATTTCCGTAAAACAAGCGATTGATGAATTATCAAGCAATGTCGTTGCTATACCCACTGAAACGGTTTACGGCCTTGCTGCTCGTATAGACGTGCCAGATGCGATTGAAAAGGTTTTTACTTTAAAAAACCGTCCAAGAGAAAACCCTTTAATTGTTCATCTTTATTCACAAAAAGACCTTCATCATTATACAGACGAGTCTGTAGAGGAAGAGCTGCTCGATTATTGGCCGGGCCCTCTTACCTTAATACTTAAATGCAAAAATCTTCCGGAAATTATTACGGCAGGACTGCCGACTGCCGCATTTAGAGTTCCAAATCATCCTCTTACTCTCGAAATTATTAAGAAGACAGGCCCTCTCGTCGCTCCTTCAGCAAACCTTTCGGGATATCCTTCCGCAACCCATTATAAGCATGTCGAAAACGACTTCGGCTTAGATTTTCCTGTTGTAGATGGCGGTATGTGCGAAAGCGGACTTGAGTCGACGATCATCGCTAAAAAGCAAGGCAAATGGCGCATTCTTAGACTTGGAGCCATATCTGCCGAAGAGCTCGAGAAGAAGCTTGGTTATAAGCCTGAAGTCGTCAAGCCAAGCTCAAAGCCTGAATGTCCAGGACAGCTTTTTAAGCACTATTCCCCAAAAGCAAAGCTCGTCTTTAAAGGCGACGCCGATGCAGTTCTTGGATTTAGAGATAGAAATTATATATTTCCATTAGTTAGTCTTGGGGCATCAGACGATCCTTATGAAATCGCGTCTAATCTTTATGACGCGTTAAGAAGCCTCGATCTTCTTGGATACAAGAGCGTACTAGTCGATATCAATTTTCCCCGGGATGGCCTCTATAGCACCATCTATGAACGCCTCCTTAAAGCCTCCCAAGAATAAAAGATCGTTTTAGAGAAAACGGATCTAAAGCTAATTTTTTTAAAAATTCTAATTTTCGTATGAAAGGATGATGTATGACACTTACACTCACATTAGTTCAGGAAGCGCAAGAAAGGATTGCTCCTTACCTTAAACCGACTCCCATGGTGCGCTGTGAAACCCTTGAAAAGACGCTTAATTATAACGGAAGAATTTTCATTAAATGTGAAAATGATCACCCTACAGGCAGCTTCAAAGTTCGCGGCGCCTTTAATAATATGCTGCAGCTAACGGAAGATGAAAAGCGAAAAGGCGTTATTACAAGATCAAGTGGTAATTTTGCTCAGGCTGTCGCCTATTCGGCCGCCAGATTGAATGTAAGGGCAACGATAGTTATGCCAATAAATGCTCCTAAAACGAAAATAAGGGGCACTGAATCATTTGGTGCAAAAATTATATTCTCAACCGGAAACCATGAAGAAGGCGAGGCGATTGTTGAACAAGAGGCAAGAGATCGCAGCCTTGTAAAGCTTCATCCGTATAATAATATACGAACGATGGCAGGCCAAGGAACGGCTGCGCTTGAAGTGCTAGAACAAGTGGCAACTGTAGCTCATTTTTTCTGCGCTATCGGAGGAGGCGGCCTTTTAAGCGGCTGCTCACTTGCCTTGAAAGAAAAAAAGAGCGGCGTGGTGGTGCATGGGATAGAGCCTATAGGTGCATCAGACTATTTTGAATCACGAGCGAAAGGCGTGCTTGTAGCATGGCAAAAGATAGATACGATAGCAGACGGTTTACGCTCTTCAAGTGTCGGAGATTTAAATTACCCCATTTTAAATAAGTATGTTGATCATGTGGCAATTGTTACTGACGAAGAGATAAAAAAAGCGATGAAGCTTTTATTTGAAAAAATGCATGTCGTTATTGAACCATCAGGCGCAGTCTCTTTAGCGGGATTTATTAAAGCTAAAGACAAGCTATCTGGCGACGTTGTCATCCTTTTAAGCGGGAAAAATGTTGATATGGATAGCTTTGAAGAGTTAATTAAGTCCTAAAGGGCATAAAAATTATTAAGCGGAGTGAATAAAACACTCCGCTTAAAACATTAATCTTATTTTTTAAAACTTGATGACGGCGCGGAAGCGTACTTTCCCTTCTGCAAGCCTATCCAATACCGTATTTATTTCATCGAGAGTATAAACCTCGATCATGGGCTTAACTTTTCCCTGAGCAGTTAAATTTAAAATATCGATTAGGTCTGAACGGTTATTTTGCTGGCTGCCTTTTATTGATGTTTGGGAAAGAAGAATATTAAATGCATTAATCTTTAAAGGCTGAGTATCGATACCCATATTGATAAGTCTTCCTTCAGGAAGCAATCCTGTGATGGCATCAGATG
>CAZABG010000032.1:0-24095 GCA_964483465.1 uncultured bacterium | reverse complement strand
ATAGTTACCCATTACGGCGCTTAGCTTGTTATGAACCCATTTCGCGCAGTTTTCAGATTCGATCTGGTAGACCAGGTTTCCGTTTCTTGCCTTCTCGATATCTTGCTTAATTTCATTCATAAGCAACTCGCCTTCCTGTTCGCTAATTAAGAATGGATGGAAGGCTTTGTCCCTAAAAGTGTAGAAAACGTTTTCGTCAGGATATGCAATCGTTGCTTTTACGTTTTGGCAGAACATCTTCATCATTTCAAAGATCGTTTTTGGAAAGCGCATAGCGAATTTACCGAAGTCAAAAATTCTATAGTCTCCGTTTTCCTGTGGAATTGCGATTTCTAAAAAGGCATGCGTCTTATTGAAGTCGAGGTTCAACGAACCGCGAGTAGAGGCAGCGGAAGCAATCCATTCACCGCTATGAGGAACGATTCCATAACGGCTGATTACTTCGCTCTTCGATAAGGTTTCAAGTAAAGGAAGTTTTTCCCACCATCTTTTGGCTTTAACAGAAATCTGCTCTACTTTGCCGTCTGAAAAATGTCCCATCTCAAGAGGGCTGTAGTTGATGATGCCCTCTTTCATGTACTCTAAAATCCCGCCTTCGTAAGCTTTATTTTCAAAGATCTTGAAAACTTCACCGAGTGTTAAAGTAAGACCCTGTGAAAACTCGATTATCGAAGCCTCATTCATGATGCTTAATTCGCGGCCTTCGAAAGGAAGCGTTAAATATTTATATCTGCCCTGTCTGATTTTTAAATCTTTGCCGCCCATACGGCCGATTCTTAAAGAAAGATTTGATTTGATCAACTTGTCTGCGGTCCCTGGAAATTCAATAAAAACGGCGGGATCATTGCCTTGAAGAAGGGTCCAGTTGAAAAGGGTTTTTAAGAGATTCCTTGAATTTAAGATAAAGCGGGCAAATTCGGTATATTCCGCGATTTCATGAACTTTATCAATTTCAAAGGGAGTTAAACGAGAAGACTTGACATGGTCTTGAGTATTTTTCCAAGCTTCCGCTTCTCCGATAAGCGCTTTTAAAACTCTCGATTCAGGATAATCTTTTTTTGAAAGACTCATGCGGTATTTATATCCAATCCATTTTCTTTCAAGAGATTTTGAAGGGTAAGCTTTTAAAACTTCGGCAACTTCGCCAGCGAGCTTTTGAATGTATCTCGGATTTCTTTCTAAACTATCTAATTTATTTTTAAGATGATTTGCATTACGACGATTTTTAAAGTCAAAAAGGACCTTGAAGCTTTTTACTAAGGACTCAAACATGTGAGTCAAAAGTCCCATAACTTTGTCCCTTTCTACCCTAAGCATACTGCTAATTTTGATTAATATGTTCATTTTGCAACCTATTATTTGCAGGGGATGTAGCATTAGTTATGCCACTCATGGTATTATACCTTTTTTCAAAGAGCGGTTATGAAAGACTTAGAAAAAGCATACGACGCAAAAAAGATTGAGCCTAAATGGCTTAACGCATGGGATAAAAAATTTATTGCGAATCCCCTATCAGACAAGCCAGCCTATTGTATCGTCATTCCCCCACCTAACGTCACGGGTGTCTTACACATGGGTCACGCGCTTGTCAATACTTTGCAAGACGTGCTAATTCGCTGGAAAAGAATGCAAGGCTTTGAGGTTCTGTGGGTTCCTGGCACAGACCACGCAGGTATCGCGACCCAGACAGTTGTCGAGAAAAAACTCATCAGGGAAAAAGGGAAAAAGCGGGTCGATTTCGGCAGGAATGAATTTCTTGCCCATGTTTGGGATTGGAAAAATGAGAATGAAGACAAGATACTCAACCAGCTTAAGCTTTTAGGTTGTTCCTGCGATTGGACAAGAAAACGCTTCACGATGGATGAAGGAAATAATCTAGCCGTAAATACCGTATTTAAAGCTCTTTACGATAAGGGCCTTATTTACCGCGGCGACTATCTTGTCAACTGGGACACTATTACTCAGACCGCTCTTGCGGACGATGAAGTGGAATATGAAGAGCGTCAAGGGTTCATATACACGCTCAAGTATCCGGTAGAGGGAGGCGCCTTTATTCATGTCGCGACCACTCGTCCTGAAACGATGCTTGGGGATACCGCTGTTGCCGTTTCCCCTAAAGACGATCGTTATAAAAACCTGATTGGAAAAATGGTTTTGCATCCAATAACCGGACGTAAAATTCCCGTAATTTCCGATCCCTTCGTTGACCCGGAGTTTGGCACAGGCGCCGTTAAAATCACTCCTGCGCATGATCCAAACGACTATGAAATGGGATGCCGCCATAATCTTCCGATGATTAATATCATGACTAAAGAAGGCAGCATCAATGATGTTCACGTCGATTATCAAAGCCTCACAATGGAAGAGGCAAGAGAAAAAATCATCGCTGATTTAAAAGCGTTGAATCTTGTCGAAAAAATCGAACCCCATTCAAATCGTGTAGGCGTTTCATATCGTTCAAAAGCTGTTATACAGCCTTTTATCTCCAAACAATGGTTTATAAAAATGGAACCGTTTAAAGGAGCGATGAGAAGCTCTGTAAAAGAAGGAAGAACCCGTATCATTCCAAAACAATGGGAAAATACTTACTACCACTGGATCGATAATTTGCGCGATTGGTGCATCAGCCGCCAGCTGTGGTGGGGTCACCGCATCCCTATTTATTATCGAAAAGATAATCCGGAAATTATGATTTGCAGCCCGGATAAAGATCCGGGCGATGAATGGATACAGGATCCCGATGTTCTCGACACATGGTTCTCATCCGCATTATGGCCTTTTGCCGCATTGGGATGGCCAAATGATACTCCTGAATTAAAAAAATTCTATCCCAATTCCGTACTCGTAACCGGTCACGATATTCTCTTCTTCTGGGTAGCAAGAATGATCATGATGGGTGAATACATCATGAAAGAATCTCCTTTCCCAGATGTTTTCTTGCACGGCTTAATCTTTGGCAAATCGTATTGGAGAAATTCGGCAAATGGCATTCAGTATTTGTCAGATAGTGAAAAAAACGAATACGACATGGGAAAAGCGCCTCCAAAAGAGGTGCAGTTTAAATGGGAAAAGATGTCGAAATCTAAAGGCAACGTCATTGACCCTATCGACATCATAAATGATTATGGAACGGACGCGCTGCGCATGACAATGTGTTCAAGCGCAACGCAATCACGAGAAATCGATCTCGACCGCCGTAAATTCGAGGATTTCCGCAATTTTACGAATAAGGTCTGGAATGGCGCTAGATTCGTATTTATGCAAGTAGAAGACCTTAACTATGACGGCCCGATTGATAAATCGCTTTTCACATTAGAAGACAAATGGATTTTCTCTCTTCTGAATAAAACGATCAAAAATGTTAACGAATCTCTTTCGAATTATCAATTCGATCAGGCTGCATTAAAAGCTTATGACTTTTTCTGGAAAGAGTTTTGCGCCTATTACGTAGAAATCGTAAAGCCGGTTCTTTTTGGCAAATCAGGTTCGTCCGAACTCAAAAAGAATAAGCAAAAGTGTCTTCTTGTTATATTGACAACCCTTATTAAATTACTGCATCCGATGGCTCCCTTTATAACGGAAGAGCTTTTTTCCATTATCCGCGATAATTTTAAAACGATTTTGGGAGATGATCTTTATACAAAATCGCTTCGCGATAGCTTAAATGCGGAAATGGTATCTTTAGCTCCTTATCCTGTAGTGATTGATCCCTCTGACATTAATGAAACGGCTGAAGCTGATTTTAACACGGTTGAAAGAACGCTCTATGCAATACGCAACATACGCGGTGAAATGAAGCTTCCACCTTCTGCAAATCCCCCGATCTATATCGAAGGCAATCAAAGCGATCCGCTATATACGCTTGTAAAAAATAACACAGCGATTATTCAGGGTCTTGTTAAAACGGAAGGCGTCCATTTTTCATCATTGCCTGCATCTTCTTTCTTATCGATCGCAGCCTTTGATCAGTTAAAAATCGGAATACCGCTCCCTTTAGAACTTCAAGCACAGGAAAAAGCAAGGCTTTCTAAAGAGCTTGAACGCTTAAAAGTTCAGTCCCAAAAACTCGAAGCGCAGATGTCGAATCCTGACTTTGTGGCGCGCGCTCCGGCTGAACTTATTGCGAAAAACCGTGATACGATTGAAAAAACCGCACGTGAACTAAAGTCTATCGAGGACAAACTCGCAAAACTATAAAGCGGAAAACACGTTAACTCTCATTTTTTTTCAGTGAGCAGGAGGAAGGCTTAGTCTTCCTCTCTGTTAGAAGAAATGGAAGTAAATGTCTTGGCGGCTTTCAACCGTCCTTACCAAACCTTCCTAGCATATCTTTTGAGATATCTAGGATTTCCTGATGGAGCCTGTCATATTTATGGCCTGGATTTTGAGAGATTAGCCATTTTTGAGTCAGGCAGCAAGCCATTTGCGAGATTTCAATTTTTTCAAAAGGCTTCTTTAAAATGAGAAAATTATCATTTACTCCAAGCTTTTCAATAATCGCTTCCCAAGAATAATCAGAAAAGGCGCTACAGATAACCACCTGCACATCGGGATCTACTTCCCATATACGTCTTGTGGACTCAATGCCGTCCCATCCTATAGGCATAACCACATCCATAAAAATGAGCGCATACCTTTTTCTTTGAACAAAACTGTTTTCCACCATGGCGAGCGCCTGAGCGCCATTCATAGCGGATTCAATCGAATAAGTATTTTGGATTTTTTCGATTTGATTGTCGTTGAATAAAGATGATTTCAAATCGTTTAAAGTCTTGTGCTCTTCTTTTGGAACAAGGATTTTTTTAAAGTCTTCATGAATAGAAGGATTATCATCTACAACAAGAATATTCAGAGGTTCTTCTGCTTTTATCATTAAATACTTAATACTCTATATCTTGTTAATTAATCAACTATCTCTCAAGTTCATAAATATTAATAGATTGCAATGTAGGTGTTTGTAATATAGTTTAAACTATAGAGGTGTATCATGAAAGTGGGCCAAAAAAAATGGACTCCAAACGAAGGCTGGAAAGCCGTAGTCGTAAATGATACAGAACGAGCGCAGCTCGTGCTTCTCTTCGGAGATCGCGATCTTTTAGAAAATTGCGAAAGACTTGAAGAGATCAAAAAACAGTATCCATCAGCAAATGTTGCGCTTATCTCAACTGCCGGCAACATTCAAGATACAAATATCGAAGATAACGCCATTATCGCGACTTCTATTCAATTCGAAAAAACTCCGATAGAAATCAGACGTACGAATCTGGCTGATCACACCGATAGTTTTGAGGCGGGAAAAGAACTTGGAAGAAGACTTCCTGCAAATAACTTGAAGCATGTACTTATCTTTTCTGATGGACATCTGGTTAACGGCTCCAAACTTGTGAAAGGGATCTTAAGCATATTGCCGGAAAATGTTTATGTAACGGGAGGAATGGCAGGCGACGGAACTCGCTTTGAAAAAACAGCAGTCGGTTTAGATATGTCTCCTAAACCGGGAGAAATTATTGCGATCGGTTTATATGGATCACATATTCTTATCGGATTTGGTTCTACAGGTGGTTGGGATCCATTTGGGTTAGAAAGAAAGATTACCCGCTCTGAAAACAATAAGTTATACGAGCTTGATGGCAAAGGAGCGTTAGAACTTTACAAAACATATTTAGGAGATTTATCAAAAGATCTTCCGGGTTCCGCACTCCTATTCCCTCTTGCAATTAAGACGGATAAAAATGCCCCTCCCCTCGTCAGGACTATTCTTAGTATTGATGAAAAAGACCAGGCCATGGTGTTTGCAGGCGATCTCCCTGTTAATGGTTACGCTCAGCTGATGAAAGCGAATTTTGATCGATTGATTGATGGGGCAGCCTTGGCAGCAAGGCAGGGCGCAGAAATGATTAACACCAAAACCGAACTTGCCCTTTTAATTAGCTGCGTAGGCAGAAGAATCGTTTTGGATCAAAGAACCGAGGACGAGCTTGAAAGCGTGAAAGATATTTTAGGAGAAAAGGCTGTTTTAGCCGGATTTTATTCGTACGGAGAGATCGCTCCGACTTCCAAAAACTCTAAATCAGAATTACACAATCAAACTATGACCATAACAACTTTAAGCGAGAAATTATAATGTCCTATAATCCTCTGCTTGAAAGGCAAATTAAAAAGTATTTTAAAGAGAAAATACCTGAAGAGTTAATCCCCCTTTTTGACGCGATCAACAATTCCTATCAACATTATGAACGAGATCATACGCTAGGAATTAAATCTCTTGAAATAAGCTCGAGCGAACTGCAGCAACTTGTCGAAGAGAATCAACAAAAGCAAGAAAGAGTAAAAGCTATCCTCAATACCGCTTCAGACGGCATTCTTGTGTTGAATGAAAAGGGAATTATTCAAGAGTGCAATAACACCGCGTTAAACTATTTTGGATATACCTCTATTCAGGATGTAGTGGGAAAGAATGTTAATATCATTCCGATGCGGACAACGAAAGGAGCGATCCCTTTATTCAACTTATTGGATCAAACTTCATCCAAAAAACTCTACGAGATCGAAATAATTAGAAAAGATACTAACCTTCACGTCGAATTGTCGGTATCTGAGCTTTTTTTAAAAAGCGATAAATTAAAAATATGCGTTCTAAGAGATATCACCGAAAGAAAGATGCACGAAAAAGCCGCAGAACTTAGACATGCGATCACCCATCTTCTAGTCAACACCTCCTCATACAACGAAAGCATACCAAAAATTCTTTCACTATTATGCACAGAGCTTGGTTGGGATGCGTCAATATTTTGGGAGAATGGCCTTACCCCATTGTTCATCTATAATCCAAGCCAGCTTGATTTAAATTTACAATCAAGGGCAAAGCCTTTTGAGTTCGATAATGAAAGCATCATCAAAGAAGAACAACCTTTTTTTAAATCAGTCATTTTAATTCCTGTTTATTTTGAAACTAAACTAAGAGGAGCCATTCAACTTTTTTCGAAACAAGTGAAAAAAATTGAATTTGATGAAGGAATCAAAACAGATATTGCAGGAGAAATTGCCTTATTTATAGAGAAAGAGCTAATCCGAAATAGGGAACAAAAACTGCAGCAAGAACTAGTATCATCCGCAAAACACGCGGGTATGATGCAAGTTGCAAACAGCGTCCTTCATAATGTGGGAAACGTTCTTAATTCAGTAAATATTTCAGCCTCTATTTTAAAGGAAAACTTGAGTAAATCGGAGCTTAACAATTTATCGAAGATCGCTCTAATGTTAAAAGAAAATGAAGGGCACTTACAATCCTTCTTAAGCGAGGATCAAAAAGGAAAACTCATTCCTGCCTATATTATGGAACTATCCCGAAAATGGGAGGACGAATTAGCCAATCTTCAAAAAGAAGCCAAGATCATTTTAGATAATATCCACAACATTAAAACGGTGATCAAAACCCAGTTATCCCCTGAAGAAAGCTCTAGCTCCCTTGAAAAGGTATCCATCAAATCTTTGATTGATGAAATCCTTGCCATGAAAGAGAACGAACTTAAAAGAAATAACATTGAGATCATACGGGATTATAATCTGCCTATCACGTGTTTAACCGATAAAACTCGTCTAAGCCAAGTTATTATTAATCTTATTAATAACGCCATTGACGCGACAGAAGAGATTAGTAAACGAGAAATTAGAATTAATATGGAAAACACCGGTACCGCGCTTTTGATCCATTTTACTGACAACGGTATCGGCATCGATCTTATGCAACTCGAAAAACTATTCTCGTACGGATTTACCACCAAGAAATCGGGCCATGGCTACGGCCTTTATTCCTCTTTTAAACAATTAAAAGAGATTGGTGGAGAACTTAAAGCATCAAGCGATGGTAAAACAAAAGGGGCCACCTTTACAATAAGCCTTCCCCTTTTTAAAAATCCCTCTTTTGTTTAAACAAACTTTTCATTCACTCTTAGCCGATTTCACCTCGGTAAAAACTCATTACGGAAGAATTAGTTATAAATCTGAAAATCTGTTACAAAAAATAGTTAATGGAAGAGCCGAATAAATTAAGGCTTATTGGGCTATGCGTTACCTTGCCTTTCGTTTTATCGGTACCTCCGGTAATTGGCTGGGCGATAGGGACCTGGCTAGATAGCAAGTTCGGCACAGAGCCTTACTTAATGTATGCCTTTATCATACTTGGCGGCATTAGCGGAGTAAGGGAATTTATTCGGCTAGTTAAAAAAGTGAGTGAATAGTGGCAATTGAAGTCCCGACCCTTTTAACTTATCTTGACGACACCTTTAAAGCTCCTTGGGCCAAATTTTTGCACGAATGGGACAGCATTGTCATATCTATATTCATCGGCATACTCATCTCTTTATTATTTCATTTCGGCTTAAGAAAAAAAGAAATGCAACCGACTGGCCTGCAAAATCTTTTGGAGTGGCTTACTGAAGGTTTAAATGCTCTATTAACCGAAGTTTTAGGAAAAGACGGAAGAAAATATATCCCCCTAATAGGAACCTTGTTCATCTACATTTTAACGATGAATTTATTTGGACTTGTCCCCCTGATGAAAGCGCCTTCCGCCAACATTAATGTAACAATTGCCCTTGCGATCGTGGTTTTTTGCTACATCCAATACCGCAACTTCAAGAATTTGGGAGTAAAGGGATTTTTGTATCATATGGCAGGCTCGCCAACAAGTACCGCTGGATGGATAATGACTCCTTTGATGTTTCCGCTCGAATTATTAACGCAAATCTCTCGTCCTGTGACTCTTGCGCTGCGATTATTTGGAAATATCATGGGCGAAGAAACGCTCATAGCCTATTTTACACTCGCAGGTATATTCGCTTTATCGTTCTTGCATTTTGAAATTCCTATTGGCCTTCCCTTTCAGTTGCCTTTCATGATGTTCGCGATATTAACTAGTACCATGCAAGCGATGGTATTTACCTTGCTAACAGCCGTTTACATATTACTTTCTGAGCCTCATCACGAAACTGACCATTAAATAATTTTGCTTGTGTAAAGAAATAAGTTCTTAAGTATAAGAATTTATAGACACTTTTAAGGAGTTAAAATATGGATGCCGGTTCATTTTTTGCCCTATCCACTCCCATTGGAGTAGGCCTTGCGGCTTTAGGATCAGGAATTGGTTTAGGTATTGCAGTAAAAGGCGCGCTTGATGGAATGAGCCGTCAACCCGAAGCTTCAGGTAAAATTTTAACCAACTTGATCATCGGTGCGGCGCTTATCGAAGCCCTGACAATTTATGCCCTGATCGTATTCTTCATCACCTTAGGTAGAACTGGATAATGGAACTTGATCTTGGACAAATTATATCGCAGATTATTGCATTTCTGATTTTACTCTTTTTTTTAAAGCGTTATGCGTGGAAGCCGGTTCTAAATTTATTAGAAGAAAGGCAAGCCAGAATCGCAGGCGAATTTGCTCACATCGAAAAGGAAAAGCAGGTTAATGAAGCTAACGCTCTAGACTATGCGAATAAATTAAAAACAATCGACAATCAAGCCCATCAACGCTTCACGGAAGAAGTGGCTCGTGGAGAAAAACGGGCGCAAGAGATTATTCAAGAAGCAAGACAGCATGCTGAAGCCATTCGAGAGAAAAGTCAAGAAGAGGTCGAGATCCAATATAAATTAGCTAAAAAGCAGTTAAAAAAGGATCTTGTTGATCTAACGATACTCGCAACCGAAAAGATGTTGAAAGAAAAGCTAGATAAAGAGCGTGACGAAGAACTTGTTGTCCGTTTTGTGGATGAAGCATTAGCCAAAGAGAATTAAATGAACCATAAAGCGGTCAGCCTTTACGCCAATTCTCTTTCTAAACTTAGTAAATCTGATGCCGAGTTTAGTGAATGGGTAGGCAAATTAAAAGGCTTAAAAGAGATCATCGATACCAAGCCCGAAGTTAAAGCCATCCTTTCAAGTCCGGTCATAAAAGTTGAAAGCAAAATGGACTTTTTAAAGAAGATTCTAAATGGCGATTGGAATTCGATCATAAGCCAATTTTTATTTGTGCTTTTAGAAAAAAGGCGATGGAATCTTCTTGATGGAATCATAAACCAGTTAAACGAAGAAATAAAGCTCCGTTCATCCGTTTTGGAACTGGACATATTTGTAAAAGAGCCTCTTACGCAAGATACAAAAGAGAAAATCACAAAACAATTAGAAAGCAATTACAAGAAAAAAGTTTTTTTACATGAGAAAATCGATCCAAGTCTGATTGGAGGAGCGGTTATCATAGGAAACAGCTCCATGATCGACTGCTCCATGATAGGAAGGCTTGATCAAATGAAAATCGATTTAAAGAGCGGGTCTTAAAATTATTTATGTTTCAAATTCGAAGTTAAGAAATCGAACGTGATGTATAAGAATTTTCAAGACTTGCAAAAGGAAAGAGTAGAGCATGCGTTTAAACCCTGAAGAAGTATCGTGGGCAATCCGCGATGAAATCGAAAAATACCATGAAGACCTAAAACTCGAATCGATTGGCAGGGTGCTTCAGGTAGGCGATGGTATTGCGCGGGTACATGGCCTGGATACTGTCATGATGTCGGAACTCGTCGAATTTCCTAATAAAACTTATGGCATGGCATTAAACCTAGAAACGGATAGCGTAGGCGTTATTTTATTTGGACCCTCTTACGAGATCAAAGAGCAAGATATTGTCAAAAGAACAGGGAAAATTGTTTCGGTTCCTGTCGGCGATGCCTTGCTTGGCCGTGTTGTGAATGCTTTAGGCCAGCCGCTTGACGGCAAAGGCGCAATTGAAACGACTGATTTCCGTAACATTGAAAATCAGGCTCCAAGCGTAGTTGAGCGCTCCCCTGTTAATGAACCGATTCAAACAGGTATTAAAGCCATTGATTCAATGATCCCGATCGGCCGAGGGCAAAGGGAATTGATCATCGGCGATAGACAAACCGGTAAAACGACGGTCATTCTCGATACGATCATCAATCAAAAGGGAAAAGGCAATATTTGCATCTACGTTGCAATTGGTCAGAAAGCCTCCACCATCTCACAGACGATCGCCATTCTCGAAGAACATGGCGCGATGGAATATACGATTATCGTTGCGGCATCCTCCGCAGATCCCGCTTCTCTTCAATATATAGCTCCCTACGCAGGTACAGCGATGGGAGAATACTACCTTCATAAGGGAAGGCATGCCATCTGCTTTTATGACGATTTGACGAAGCATGCTCAAGCATATCGCCAACTTTCGCTTCTATTGAGACGGCCGCCTGGACGTGAAGCTTATCCGGGAGATATTTTCTATCTTCACTCAAGACTCCTCGAAAGATCAGCTAAACTAAATCATGAAAATGGCGGCGGATCGTTAACCGCTCTTCCTGTCATTGAAACACAAGCAGGCGACGTTACCACTTATATTCCAACAAACGTTATTTCGATTACCGACGGTCAAATATTCCTTGAAGCCGATCTATTCTATTCAGGTATTCGCCCAGCCATTAACGTAGGCATTTCGGTATCGCGCGTGGGAGGAAAAGCCCAAACGAAAGCGATGAAGAAAGTGGCGCAGAGTCTAAGGCTTGACCTTGTTCAATACCGCGAACTTGCCGCTTTCTCCCAATTCGGATCAGAATTGGATGAATCGACTCAGCGCCTTTTGAACCGGGGCGAACGGATGGTTGAGATTTTAAAACAAGATAAACTGAAACCCTATTCGCTTGAAAAGGAAGTTGTCATTCTTTTTATGGGAACGAAAGGGATATTAGACTCGATCCCGGTTGACAAAGTGAATCGGTTTGAAAAAGAGCTGTTTCACTATGTTGAAGAGGAAGATCCTGAACTTTTAAAGAAGATCGCCTCATCGAAAGACCTGGATGATGACGCTCAAAAAAGGCTTATCGATATCGGCAATAAATTCAAAAATGAAAAACGATGGCAAATTTAAAAGAGATCCGTAAGAGGATCTCGTCCGTTCAGAACATTAAGCAGATCACCAAATCGATGGAAATGGTAGCGGCTGCGCGTCTTGCAAAAGCTGCGCAAAGCGCCTACAGCCATAACCGTTATTTGAGCGAATTAAAGAAAATGATCGAACGTCTTGCTTATGAAATGAACCGTGAAAAATACTTGCTGCTCTCCCCTCCTAAATCCGGTAAAGAAGCGGTTGTGCTCGTATCTTCTGATCGCGGTCATTGCGGACCTTTTAACAGTCAGATATTTGGCAAAGACGAAAAGAAATTCAACGAACAAGCTTCCGTAAGCTACGATCTTTTTATTGTAGGAAGAAAAGGGATCGATCATTTTAGAAGAAAACGAACGGAAGTGGAGTTTGAACTAAAAGATTGGAGTTTTAAACACGCGAGACCTGATATTGATAAATTCGTAGATAAGCTTTTAAAAGACTATGAACTTGGGCTCTATAACAAAATAACCGTCATTTACACCCATTTTATCTCTAATGCCTCAAGAAAGATATTAGTTGATCAAGTTCTGCCATTGCCAACACCTGAAAGAACCCTCTCCAAAAAACCTCTTCTCGTTGAGCCATCCGTTAAAGAGTTATTCGAACACCTGCTTCCGTTCTATTTTAAGATGACGATCGAAACGGTTTTAAAAGAAACCTATGCGGCGGAACTTGCGGCAAGGGTCGCGTCGATGCGAGCGGCTACTAAAAACGCGGAAGAAGTCATCGATGAGCTTACGCTCATCAGAAATAAATTAAGACAATCGGGTATCACAACCGAATTATTAGAAATCATCACAAGTGCTGAGGCGATGAAATGAAAAATAAAGATGAAGTTAAAGGCAAAATCGTCCAGGTATTGGGCCCCGTGGTGGATATCGAATTCCCCTCGCAAAAGCTACCGGCAATTTATAACGCGGTTGTCATTCGAGATCCCTCAAAAAATATTGACTTAACCTGCGAAGTTGCAAATCATGCCGGAGACAACGTTGCCCGCTGCATCGCGCTATCCTCAACCGACGGTCTTGTGCGTGGCATGGAGGTCATCGATACGGGAGCGCCTGTAACGGTTCCCGTCGGAGAGTCGACGCTCGGCCGTATTTTTAATTTACTTGGAAAGCCTATAGATTCTCTAACCGATATTCCCGCCCATACGCCAAGACTTCCCATCCACCGCGAACCCCCTCCGCTAGAAGATCAATTAAATAAAACCGTTCAATACGAAACGGGTATTAAAGTTATCGATCTCCTTTGCCCTTTTCCGAAAGGAGGAAAGGTAGGTCTATTCGGCGGTGCGGGCGTCGGCAAATCGGTTATCGTAATGGAGCTTATCCGCAACCTTGCGTCAGAGCACGGCGGTTATTCCGTGTTCTGCGGAGTTGGCGAAAGAAGCCGCGAAGGAAACGATCTTTGGCTTGAGATGAAAGAGTCAGGCGTTCTTTCAAAAACCTGCCTTGTATTCGGCCAGATGAATGAACCGCCGGGAGCACGTCTACGCGTTGCTTTAACAGGCTTAACCATCGCTGAATATTTTCGCGACACTCAGCAGCAAGACGTCCTCTTATTCGTCGATAACATTTTCCGATTTGTTCAAGCAGGCGCTGAGGTTTCCGCGCTTCTTGGACGCATGCCTTCAGCTGTGGGTTATCAGCCTACTTTAACCGGCGAAATCGGCGCGCTCGAAGAAAGAATCACCTCGACCAAATCCGGCTCCATTACATCCGTTCAAGCGGTTTATGTTCCTGCGGACGATTACACCGATCCCGCCCCTGCTGCTCTATTTGCCCACTTAGACGCATCGGTCTCCCTTTCAAGATCGATTGCGGAATTAGGTATATATCCGGCGGTAGATCCCCTCTCTTCCACTTCACGCATTCTCGATCCGGCGGTATTAGGACAGGAACATTATGATGTCGCACGTAAAGTTCAGAAGATTCTGCAGCGTTATAAAGACCTTCAAGACATTATCGCAGTACTCGGCATGGACGAACTTTCTGAAGAGGATAAAGAACTCGTTTCACGCGCAAGGAAGGTCCAAAGATTTCTATCTCAGCCTTTCTTTGTAGCCGAAAGCTTTACCGGCAAGAAAGGACGCTCGGTTAAGCTCGCAGACACGATCAAAGGTTTTAAAATGATCGTGGATGGAGAGATCGATCACCTTCCTGAAACGGCCTTTTACATGGCGGGTTCGATTGAAGAGGTCTTTGAGAACGCAGAGAAAATGAAGAAGGCCTATGCTTAAATTTAAACTGCTCTTGCCTGAATCAACCCTCTTTGAGGGAAATGTTCATTCCGTTACCGCAAGAGGCGATCTTGGGCAATTCGAAATCCTAAAAAATCATGCTCCTTTTATGACTTCGATCCATTCGGGCGATGTCATTATTAAAAAAGAAGATGGAGAAAAATTAACTTTCGCGGTTAAGGGAGGGCTTTTTCTTGTCGAAGATAATGAAGCGGTCCTGCTGGGTCTAATCTAAGTAGGCAGAAAGAGTAAGCGTCGTTCCGCAATAACTTAAATACTTCCAGACCATAGGATGATCTCTATCAAGGTAATCTGTTGGGTTAAAAAAATGCGTTCTTAAGCTTGCGATACGAATTAAAAAACAGCTTAACATTAGAATTCTCAAGATATTTTTTATGTTTGAGCAGTTGATACGAGGGTTATGAACAACCCCTTTTGCTAAATGATGAATATTCGCCAAACTCATCGCAAAGGCCGATAAACTTAAAAATCCTGCAGTACAGGATATAGTGACATCATCCTCTTGAGTGATCTGCCTTCCCTCCACAAAAGAAATAGCAACAAGGCTTGATGCGGCCAATCTAAAATAAAAGCTATCGCGCGAATCGTTTAGTATCATCATTTTTTAGGTAGTTGTATAAAGTCATCATTGCAACGGAGAAATAACAAAAGGAAACATAGCCTTTTAATAAAGGGTCGTACTCTTTAAATGGAAGGCCTTTATCCAACATGAGTATGTAAAAGTAGATGTGAGTTATTGTACCGATAGTTGTAAATATGACAGGCAGAAGTCCAAACGATACATTATTATTAATGAGCGATGCCTCAAGCTTATTAATAACTCCGACTTCAATTAAGGTTAAAAAGGAAGAAAGGCTTGCAATGCTTGCAAGACCTATCTGCATTACCCTAACTTCTGAAGCATTCTCAATTAAAGCGTGTCCTTCATATACGCTACCAATTAAAATCGCTGAATAGAGAGCAAGATTTATTCTAAAATCATTTGTACGGTAAAACATTATTTAATAAGCAGGTGTGTGTTTCTTGATCCAATTCTTTCTGACGCTGCAAGCGCTAGATTGTATAACTTATACTCCAGCAAAATAGTGGCAAACACAAATATTTTGCAGAAATGTAAATAACGGCATAGAGCCGGATCGCTGCGATCTAAAGGCGCTCCCTTCTGATGCAAATAAACTAAGTTTAGCACGTGAACAATCGTTCCACCTAGTAAAAATCCTAAACCGATTAAATGAGTCCAATTATTCCTGAATGAAGTACAAACCTTGTTTATCGAATCTGCAACTTCTACAAATCCTAACATTAGTAAAACAGAAACCGCAACGCTATGCGCTCCTATCGCCATTTGAGTAAAAGCATGAGGCGTTCTTACAAGCACCCCTCCCTCAGTAACAGATGCGGCATAAAAGGCAGGTACTAATAAAAACCCCGCGAAAGCCCCTTTTCTAAAAAATGGATCTGAATAAATCATTATTTTTTGATCTAGCTTTTTGTTATCAGAAAAATTTCGATTTAAATTACTAAACTTGGTGTCGGAATAAGCTAGTTTGGTTGGTAAGAGCGTAATCTAATAGTATGGGTGAATGCAAAACTTGCATCATGCATTCTGAATAGCTCATTCCAAGCAATATCATAGCATTATGAATTATGGAGGAACCCTCTAAACTGGGTATAATAGCAACTGTCGCTGTTATGATGCCTTGTAAATAGCCTAATTTTCTCATCATCGTATGAGGAGAAATGCACTCAAATCGATCATTATAAGATCTATGAAAAATTCCTAAAGCCTCAATTATAACATTTGCCTTCATAGCGCTTTTAAAAATACGTAGCCTGCTGCCAATTTCAAAGACTCCGCTTTTAAAACCTTCCTCGTATTCATGATTCATGGTTAAAGTTGGTGCTAGGGTAACTGAAGAATAATACATAGTTATGATAAAAGTTTGGTAATGACTTTATACTTTAAAGATAGCGTCTTCCTTGAGACACTTCTTTATTTCTCATTAAGATATGCAAGGCTGTAAGAACGATCGTTAACAAAGAGATGGCATAATAAGCTTGCAAATTGGACATATAATTCTTTGAAGTGCCCTTCCAAATTTCTTCTTCAAGATTGTATTGCAGAACATAAGATACGATTGCAATTAGGCACAAGGCACTTTTTCTTGCGTTACTAAAGTGGCTTGAAGAGCTTTCGGACATTAAATAGCCTGAACAAACCTTGGAATATAGGGAAATAGGTCCAATGGTTTTTGCAATCATATCGTTTCTTCCAGAACTCACATAAAGATCTGTAAAATACCTACCCAAGAGTAAAGAAGCGCCTAAACCCCAGGTAAGTAATTTATCTTGACGATTGAGAGGAAACCGTTGAAGCGCGTTCATGTTATCTCTCTTTCCTTTTCCGCTTTTAACACTTTAAGAAAAGCATTTGTCTCGCTCAAGACGACCGATGATAATGCAGCAAGAGCGATTAAGTTCGGAAAGGCCATCAACCCGTTAAAGATATCAGAGATTTTCCAAACAATTTCAAGTTCAAGCACGGCTCCAGGAATAATCATTAAACAAAAAAGGACTCTATATGGAATAACTGATTTTTCACCCAGGAGATATTCCAGGCACTTTTCGCCATAATAAGACCAGCCAATCAGGGTGGTAAAAGCAAATAAAATTAACCCAATCGTTACTATATATCCGGCCCACGAAAAGACAGAATTGAACGCCATTAAGGTCATAGAGGCGCCGTTCACAATTTTACCATGCGCATCGACTTGTCCAAACACATCGGTCACCCCTAAAACAAGACCGGTTACTGTGCACATAACAATCGTTGCTAAAAAGCATCCTGTCATCGAGACAAGCGCCTGGCGGCCCGGCAAATCGGTCTTGGCGGCAGCGGCAGCAATCGATGCGGTACCAAGACCTGCTTCGCTCGTCATAAGTCCGCGGCTAACACCCACTTGAATCGCCATCATGACAGAAGCGCCCAAAAATCCGCCGAAGGCCGCTTGACCCGTAAACGCATGTGAAAAGATCTGCCAAAGAGCCAAAGGAATCTTATCATATTTTACGAGTAAAATAAGAAGCCCGCCGCCGATATAAAGAATCGCCATAAAAGGCACTAAAAAGGAGGCTACTTTACCGATGCTTTTAATACCGCCCATTAAAGTGAGAGCGGTTAAAATCGCAACTACAATACCTGAAACCCATGGATCGATGTTAAACATGCTGCTCATAACATCAGCTACAGAGTTAGCTTGAAGCATATTGCCTCCACCGAGGGCCGCGATCGCTCCAAATAAAGCGAACGCTCCTGCAAGCCAGTGCCATTTCAGTCCATACTCAATAAAGTACATGGGACCGCCGCACATCTCCCCCCGTTTATCAACCGTGCGGTATTTAACCGCTAAAATCGCTTCCGCATATTTCGTTGCCATTCCTATGAGTGCCGTCATCCACATCCAGAAAAGAGCGCCCATGCCGCCTGTCGCAAGAGCCGTCGCGACCCCTGCAATATTTCCGATGCCTATGGTCGCGGCAAGCGCCGTCATCAGCGACTCAAAGTGAGAGATATCGCCCTTCCCCTCTTTCCCCAAATGCTTTCCGGCAACTAATTCTAAAGCATATTTTAGGTAGCGGAACTGAAGTCCGCGCAGAATAAAAGTTAAATAAACGCCCACTCCGATTAATAAAATCAAAAGCGGCGGACCCCAAACAAGCGCGTAAAAGCTATCAAGAAAATGATTGATGACTGTCATCATTTTAAAGAGAACCCTCTCTCTCGACCTGTCCCAAAAACTTTAGCGTCTCTTCCTTTATCACTTTTGCAAGCAAGATAAGCGCAATCAAATTAGGAATTACCATAAGGCCGTTCGCGATATCTGCAATATGCCAAACCATAGCCATATTTAAAGCCGTTCCTGGGATAATCAAGAGGCAATAAAGCACTCTATAAACAACGATCGATCTTTCGCCAAATAGGTATTCAAAACATTTTTCACCATAATAAGCCCAGGCAAGCACAGTCGAATATGCAAAAAGAATCAAGCCTATCGTGACGATGTATTCACCGCCAACGAGCGTTGAGCTAAAGGCTTTGATGGCAAGAGGAGCGCCATTTAAAATTTGACCCGTTCCAGTCGTCATTCCAAGCACGCCTGTCGTTGCAAGGACAAGGCCTGTAATCGTACAAACGATGATAGTCGATATCAAAGCGCCCGTCATGGTAATCATCGCCTGTCTTCCAGGGCTATCCGTTTTAGCGGCAGCAGCAGCAATCGACGATATGCCAAGGCCTGCTTCATTTGAAAACACGCTTCTCGATACGCCCAGCTGAATGACTAAGATAACGCCCGATCCAAGAAAACCGCCCACTGCCGCGCTACCTGTAAAAGCGGAATCAAAAATCATCATAAAAGCGGCAGGGATCTTATCGATGTGAATCGCCAAAATCAAAAGGCCGCCGATAACGTAAAATAAAGCCATGAAAGGAACTAATATTCCGGCTACATGCCCAATGCTTTTAACGCCGCCAACCAGAACGACTGCGGTTAAGATAGCGAGCACAACACCCGTTCCCCAGGCATTGACAGACCAGACTTCATTTAAGGCATCGGCAATCGAATTCACTTGAACTAAGTTGCCGGTTCCGATAGCTGCAATCGATCCGAAAATCGCAAACAGAACAGCCATCCATTTTAAATTGAGGCCCCTTTCCATATACTGCATAGGGCCGCCGGTCATTTCGCCGTTTCTATCAACAGTACGGAATTTTACCGCAAGAAGCGATTCCGCGTATTTTGTCGCCATTCCTAAAAAAGCTGTCACCCACATCCAGAAGAGAGAACCAAGCCCTCCAACCGCAAGCGCCGTCGAAACCCCAACAATTGCTCCGGTGCCGATCGCTCCCGCAAGCGAAGTCATCAATGCCTCATAGGGATTGATGTCTCCTTTTGAATCTGCTTGCGACTTAAAAATCTGCTTGAAAGCATAACCAAGGTATTTAAATTGAATACCACGAAGTAAGATAGTCAGGAAAAAGCCGGTTCCGAGCAAAAAAGTAAGAAGCGGAATCCCCCAAACATAATCTTTAATTTGACTGAGCAAGGTTTCGAATTCTGACATAAGTATCAGAAGAATATATTTTGCCAAGAGATAAAACTCAAGGGCTAGAGTGTGTTCTGAAGATAGATTTCCCTTAGAGATTCATTCCATTCCCCAGAGTCAATATTTTTTTTAACAACCACTTCTGCCTGAGTTAATATGGACGATCCTCCATGGGAGGCTGCATGGGTATAAAATGAGGGTGCATAATCTTCTTCTCTAAGGACATAGGGTATGTTGATCTGATTTTCCTGCAGCGCCTTGTGAAGCAGGCGCCTTAAGTCTCTCGTAAATGCCCTGAACTGAACATTTTCCGTCTTCTCTTCTAGGAGCTGAATGTCGCAAAGGATTTTATTAAATATGATTTTAGAAGGATTTATTTGCGTTTTAAACAAATTAGCTAAAGCCGTTGCCTCATTATAAGGCTCATTAAATCCTTTTTTATTGAGCCAAGCCTGCATCAGCTCACCTACGGAACAACCCCGAATTTGCGCATGTGCTAAAGCCCACAAATTCAAGTCGAGCATTCCCTCATCTTTTGGAAGACGGTCCACTTTTATGTATAAACCGCTATAATTATGCCCCTTCATTCCTTCCAAATATTCCCCCGCCCCTTTTTCAAGGGTTGGCCATAAAGAGTAGCTAATCTCGTGCGAGACTAAAAGAGAGGTACCTATCTTCCCTTCTTTTCTCAGCTTGTTAACAAATTCCCCTTTAATAATCAGACGTGTTTTTTTTGCTCTGATATCGAGCGCTTTTATGGCCGTAAGCGATATATTTTCAGGAAGCTCAAACCACACCTCTTTATCGGATCGTTCAAGCCATTCCAACTCTCTTTTAAAAAGATCGGTTAAAATTAATTCTTTTTCCTCATCCAGCCACTTTAAAGCTTCGCTTCTATACACGTAAAATTGATGGTCGCCCGCAATGTGAAAGCCTTCTCGCGTAAGATCCGTTACTCTTAGACCGGTTTTGAGTACTGATGCTCCCTTTACAGCTTGATTTAAAACTAAATGCGAAAACCCTAGTTCAAGCGCTTTTATTTTTTGGGTATCTTGATTTTCAACGGTTCTTTTTAATTCGAGCGCTCTTAAAGGGAATCTAATTTGAATGGGGTCTGTAAAATTTAAAATTTCTTTTAGATCGATGCGGCTCAAAAAAGAAAGAGCCGACCACTCCCCCCCTTCATCTTTGCTCTCTAAAAAAACAGATCTTCCTTTTTTTGATAGCCTATAATCAAAAGGTTGCGAAAACAACATAAACGTATCAATCATTTTGCTAGATAAAAGCTCATGATATAAAGTATTTTTCAGTTCTTTTAACAATGGACTAGGTTCCAAATGCCCCTCGACTGGTTAACAGAAGATCTCCCCACACCGAGCGAAATCAAACTCGCTCAAAGCGCGAGTGTATCCGATTTGAATTTTGTACAAAAGTCGCGTGATACAATTATTCAAATTCTTGAGGGAAATGATCCACGCAAATTATTGATTGTGGGTCCCTGCTCTGTTCACGATCCTGTGGCAACCTACGATTACGCTTTGCGAATCAAGGCGATAAAAGAACAAATTTCCGACACATTCTTTCTCATCATGCGCGTTTATTTTGAAAAACCCAGAACGTCCCTTGGCTGGAAAGGGTTTTTGCACGATCCGAAATTAGACGGCTCGCACCATATTGAGGAAGGAATTAGAGAGACGCGCAAACTGCTAAAAAAAATTACCGCGGAAGAAATCCCTATTGCCGCAGAAATTCTTGATCCTGCAACGCCTAACTACCTTTCTGATCTCATCAGTTGGGGCTGCGTTGGAGCGCGTACCGTAACTTCGCAAATCCATCGTCAAATGGCATCCCATCTTCCCCATCCGATGGGTTTTAAAAACTCTATCGATGGAAATGTTGATGTTGCTTTGAACGCGATAGAAACTTCACACTACCCCCATACCTTTATCGGCTTAAATAACAACGGAAGACTTTCTCTCGTCCGATCCTTTGGCAATCCTTATTCCCATCTCGTTCTTCGGGGCGGAGAAAGCGCGCCAAATTATTCCCCCGAAAAAGTAGCGGAAGTTCTCAAAAAGCTGAAAAATAAAAAACTCGCAGAGCGCCTCATTATTGACTGCTCTCATGATAACTCCCGCAAAAAGCACTTCAACCAAATTGAAGTTTTTAACTCGGTCATCGATCAAATGGTTGCAGGCGTACCTATATGCGGCCTAATGCTCGAAAGTTTTATCGAAGCCGGCAACCAGCGGATCAACCCCTTTAAGCCGCTTCGCTATGGACAATCGATCACTGACTCTTGTCTCGATATATCGACCACCCTATCTCTAATCCTTAATGGACACAAAAGGCTCCAAGAATCAGCATGCGTTACCTCATCCTCTTAATCCTCCTCTTGACCTCTTGCGCACGCCAAAATCTGGAAGTCTATATCGACTCGATCGATGCCGACGATCTTGCGTCAAATCATGTCGATACTCCCGACCCTAACCGACTTTGCCCAGACCTTGGACAAAAGCTTGTTATCACCTGGAATCTTCCCCGTTCCTGGGCAATTCGCGAAATCCGCGCCCGCGTCCGTTTCGGCAATCGTGAAGAATCCTATCTCACCTTCCCCCTCCCCAACTCGCGCGGCGTAAAAGTCTTTGAGCTCATCAACGACGATTACTGCGAAAAGCAAGGCATCGCCTCCTATATCGTCGAGCTTTATCAAAACGACGAGCTCCTCGATACCGTCCAGCATTCGCTCTGGTGCGAAATCATCCAATTAAACTGCGAAGAATAATAACTCCTTAAACAGCATTCTCAGCGTAATTCCAATTTTCCATCCGCTCAGGCGGTCCACGCATCCGTTGACCCGATTCTGTGTAATGATATTTGTGCTCATGAGGCGCAGGAATTTCAGGAAATTCACTATCTTTGTCAAGGATTTGATCGTACGGCAATTTGTTTTTCAGTCGTTCAAAAAGTTCGTCATCATGGGTATAAATTTTCCAATAGTAACTATCGAACATCTCGATAGAAATGACCCATCTTATATCACCATCATAATTTTTAAATCCAACTACTGTTCCATCTATAATCTGATAGATACTATCCGCGAATTCACGCAATTGAGGCCAACTTACTATCAATCCGTTTTCGTTATCTTTTGCATCGTTATAGATCCCTAAGACGATCTCCGTTGGCTTCAAATCCTTCTTAAAAATTAAATCATGCTCAAGCACTTTCCAATAAAAACCCTCACCAACAACATCCAATATCTCTGAAAGCGTCACAACTATTTCCCAATTTTTGGGATCAAAAATTAATAAACCCTTCGTTTCCATACTTCCTTGCTTTTTAATCTAAATCTCTAATCGTTATTAATTCTCTTTTTAAAAGAAAACAATAAGCACTACACATTCAAAACATTCGTTACAAAAAATAATCCAGCTTCATTTATCTAAGTTATTTATTGCTTTTCTAGAAAATCGGTATCCAAAAACTTTTGAATTGGAAATCGTTTTACTAAATTATCGTAAAAAATTGGGTCTTTAGTAAATATTTCCCAATACGAACTATCAAAAAGCTCTATGCAAACATCTGCTGTTTCATAAAGTTCTCTATCAATTTGATACTTTCTCAAATTTTCTAAATTTTTGCAGCCAATGATTTTAATCCAATCAATTGAATATATATCACTTACAAAAGATTTTAATTCATTCCATCTTAAAACATAACCGTCATTTCTATTGTTAATTTCTTTAACCAAATCGATATATAAAATAGTTTTAGGACTACCCTCACCATCTAAGTATAATATTGACCATTTGAGATTCTCCCCATCAACAACTTGTTCTAAAACATCTTTAATTGTGATCGTTACAAAATTGCCGTTTTCGTTTTTAAGTCTTATTCCTTTTGAAATCATAATTCCTTTATTAAGATAAGGATTTGCTTTTTTGATCTTGAAACTCATATGAACAAGGCAGTTCATCATCTTTAAAATTGGAAACTAATTTTTTATAAAATAATTCGTTCTTAGAATATATAGTCCACCAAGAGCTATCAAACATAGCAATCGAAACGTCACATTTTTTAATCATTTCTTCATCATCAAAGAATATCTTTAGATTATTTTTTCCCTACAACCTAAAAAATACCCATTAATTACCTGAAACACATTCGAAGCAAAAACATTTAACTCATCCCAAGATATTTGATAATCACTTGAAGAGTCTAAAATGACTTGATAGGTTTTGAAAGACTGTACAGATGAATTTGGTAGCAACGTTACCTCTAAATCATAAATCGTCCAAAAGTATTGATCGCCATTTTCAATTAGATTTAATATATCTTTTAATCGATATATCTCAAATTTTCTTCTATGTTCTTTAATCTTTATCCCTTTCATGCCCTTCATGAAAATCGGGTCTAATCATTTTGCATTTGAAATTTGCAATTAATTTAGTATAAAAAAAATCATCCTTTGTAAAAATCAGCCATATACCGCCATAAATCATCTCGATATAATAATCATATTTTTCATAAAGAGATTCATCAGGACCAATTAATTCGTCAACTTTTCTTTCAAGACCAATTCTTGAAACAATATTGTCGCCACCTTTGGTATCAATTAAAGATTTAATTATAATAACATTTTGATCTCTTTCCTCATAATTATGTGCTACTTGTAAAAGTGCAGTAGTCTTTCCACAGTTCATTGCACCATATCTAAAATATAATTTTGCCATATTACTTCCCCCTTCGTGCTCTTGGATGAGCATTTAAA
>CAZABG010000031.1:3568-24354 GCA_964483465.1 uncultured bacterium | reverse complement strand
GAGTTCCCCGTATTGAGCAAAATATCTGTCCCGCCTATTCTTTTTAAGGCTTTGCCTACGTTGTCTTTTGCGACAACCACCTCATCGGCTCCAAGCTCTTTTGATAGAGCTGTTTTATCTTCCGAGCGAATAATTGCGATAACATGATGGCCTTTTGCTTTCGCATACTGCACAGCAAGATGGCCAAGGCCGCCTACTCCAATAACCGCGACTCTTTCGCCGGGCTTAGGATTTGCGTTGTAATAGCCGCTCGCGATAGTGAATCCAGCACAAAATAGGGGAGCTGCCAGCTCTGATGAGAGTTTTTCTGGTATAAGGGTGCAGCCTTCTTCATAAGCAATCATATATTCTGAGAATCCGCCGCCTAGATTCATCCAGGTTTGCAGCCCTCCGGGAGTGGTGCAGTATTTATCTTTTTCTTCCTGGCAGAAATGGCATCTTCCACACCCTCTTTGGTTCCATGAGACCCCTACTCTGTCCCCCACTTTTAATGTGGTAACTCCGGGTCCTATTTTGACAACTTCTCCAACGGGCTCGTGGCCGGGAATAAGAGGAAGCTTTACGGGCAGAAGGCCATGCTTCAGGTGCAAATCGGTTCCGCACAATCCAGCCGCTTGAATTTTTATCACCACTTGGCCCGCTTTAGGTTCTGGTTCCGGCACCTCTTTTAAAATCCAGGGCGCATTAATTTTTTCACAGATGGCAGCTTTCATGTCGGCGGAGCCTCTTTTAAAATATTATTGAGCGAATTAAGGATCTGAACAATCCTATTTATCCAATCTATACTAATTTTCGTAAATAAATTGGTAAGAACCGGCCATCCTAATGCTACGATAACTAAACCAAGTAAGGATTTAAGGGCCATACCGAGGAAGGTAATTTGAACCTGAGGCGCAAGTCTATTGGCAATTCCTAAGAATAAGTCGGTCATAAGCATGATCAAAAGCGCGGGTGTCGCAAGCTGGATCGATACGACCATCACATCATTCAGGATAGAAAACATTAACTGCCAAAAAGGCGTATCTTTTGAGAAAAATTTCTCATTTAAAAAAGTATCGGGAGGGATGACGTCATAAGATTTTGAAATAGCGTCTATAAATAAGAAAGGCGCGTCTACCTGAAAGAAAAGCAGGATCAAGATGTAGTTAAATAGCTGGCCCAAAGGGGAAGACTGGTTTTGAATGGTCGGATCGTTAACCATTAAAGCCGCGCCTCCGCGCTGGTGGTCGATAATAATGCCGGCATTCTGTGCGATCGAAAAGGGCGTTGAAATGATAAATCCTAAAGTAAAGCCCACCAAAAGCTCTTTGCCTAAAAGAAAAACGGTGTAGAGATTAAACCCAATGGGAATGGACGTCAGAATGAGAAGTTTTGGTAAAAATATAACGAATAGAGTCATGGCCAAAACGACCTTTACCGGATTTGGCAGCACTCTTGCTCCGAAGAAAGGGGAAAGGGCGATAATAGGCAGCATCCGAGCCAAAAATAAGAAAAAAAGCGCAAGCGGTCCAAGCGCTTCGCCCTCAGATAGGGCGCTATTTACAAAAAGTTCAAGGTAGCTGTTTGAATAGCCGGTAACCGTATCGCCCAAGCGTCAACCTCCAAAGGTCGCAATCCCTTTAAAGATCTGCGTCGAAAAGGACATAATTTGTGCTCCAAGCCATCCGCCCATAAACATGAGAGTCAAGGTTACCGCGATCAATTTAATGGTAAACGAGAGGGTCTGTTCTTGAATTTGAGTCGCTGCCTGGAAAATGGAAACCAAAATACCGAAGAATAGGCTGATCAATATGGGGGGAGCTGACAATATCAGGATCAACATCAATCCCTGATATGCATACTGAACCACTTGCGTTTGGAACATATTAAATCAATCCTACTGCTTAAACGTATTTACAAGTCCCTCGATCAATAGCGTCCACCCATCGAGCATTACAAGCAAAAAGAGCTTTAAAGGCATCGAAATCGTTACAGGCGAAAGCATCATCATCCCCATCGCAAGAAGGACGTTTGACGTAACAAGGTCGATGACGAAAAAGGGGATATAAATTAGCACGCCTATTTCAAAGGCGTCTTTTAATTGGCTCGTAATAAAGGAGGGGACTAAAATCATAAAATCGTCCGGCTTAATTTCGGAGCGATGTTCTTCAGGAAGCGTTTTCAAACTCATTCCATAAAAAAGGGCCTGGTGCTTTGCAAGCGAGTTTCTTTTTAAAAATTCCCTCAAAGGCTCTTTCGCGTCATTCGCGATGTTCATGATATAGGCGGCAGAGTCAGGTGCGACGAGAGAGTCTGGCGCTTTAGTCCTGGCAATGGTAGCTTGCGCGGCGTCATACATTTTCATAGCCGTCGGATACATGACAAATAAGGAGAGCATGAAAGCGACGCCGTTAATGACCGGATTCGGAGGCGCTTGCTGCACACCTAAAGCGGATCTTAAAAGAGAAAGAACAATTACAATTTTAAGGAATGAACTTAAAATCATAACAATAAAGGGGAGAAGGGAAAGAAGGGTAAGGGCGGTCGCTTGAGTAATTAGCGAAGGTCGTCTAAAGTTTTCAAATCCTTCCAAATTCCCAGGAGCTTTTTGAGCTTGAATCTGGGCCGGGGTTAGTGTTTGCGAGGCGCTTTTTTCGATCGATTTCACATCGACAGAAAGGAGCGGTTGAGCAAAAAAAAGGGCTAAGATCATTAAAAGGCGGATCATTTTGCAGCCTTTAATTTAAACAGGTTTTCAAAAGCTTTCTCGAGGGCATTCCATTGATTTTCGAGCTGAGCATTAATGATGCCGCCTTCCGTCTCAATGATGACGCCGCCAGGCTGAATATCGTTTCTTTCCCTGATTTGAAAGACTTCGAGTTGTTCAAATTGATTTTTCAGTTTATTTTTATTTGCCTCTACGACGGCTTTCTCTTTTGGGCTTACATAGAGAGTAATTTTTTTATGCGTGGCAACCGCCTTAAGGCTTGTCGAAATAATATCTACTATCGTGTCTTGCCGATTTTCAAGTTCATGGCCAACGATTTTTTTAACAGCCCTCAAAAGGACGGGGACCATCAATTTTTCATATTCTTTTCTTACTTGAACGATTTCTTCTTCTAATTTCGCGATGTGTTCAAGCCAGCTTTTAAACCCTTCGTTATAGCCCTCTTCGATGGCTTTCTTTTTTTCATCTTCAATTTCTTTAACAACGGTTTGGCGATACGTTTCAGCATCCTGCTTAATTTTTTCGATAATTTCTTCACCAGATAGGGCCTGAGCAAAATCCTTTTTTTTGATGATTTTGCTATCGGACGTGAAATGGATTTCGCCATCATTGATGAGATCGAATAGTTTTTTAGCCACGGTTCACCTTACCCAGGAATTTTAGCGTATCA
This sequence comes from uncultured bacterium, assembly GCA_964483465.1. Taxonomy (GTDB): domain Bacteria; phylum Chlamydiota; class Chlamydiia; order Chlamydiales; family Parachlamydiaceae; genus CAZABG01. The sequence continues at coordinate 20,977 of CAZABG010000031.1, read as the reverse complement.
AGCACCTGTCCTGTCAGGGTTGTTATGATATGGGGATTAATATCTTCATGAATTGTCTCTACAAGGATTTGCCCCCGTCCTGTGTCAAGTGTTCTTGTGATGAGCCATTTTTTAGAGGGATGCTCTTTTGCCATAGCGAGGTGGAGCCTTCTTAATCCCCGTTTATGAAGTCTGTTTTCAAGCTCTTTAATGTCTCCCGACCAGTCTTTCAAATCGAATTTAGGAGTAGCAATTTTTTCTTTTTGCTGCAGGAGAGACTTTAGATAATCAAGTTTTTGAGGATTTAGATTTCCGTATATGTTTTTTAAAACCTTAGTATCGACCACTTTTTTCATTTCATGCGCAAGGTCATAAATGCCAAGATAGGAAATGAGTTCTATAAGCTCGTTTTTTGATAAGGCATATAAAGGATCTAAATCGCTTTTTGGCAAAAAAGGCAGAGGGATAAAATCGGCTGGTACCAATTTTTCTATCCATTTTTTCTGGATAAATGATTTTACAAACCCTTTCGATTCTTGAATCTCTTTAACAACCGGGAAAATCCTTAAAATTTCGTCCCGTTTTTTTTTATCTAAAGCAGAGAGATAATAGGGAGCCTCTTCTTTAGGAAGCTCATCAAGAACTTTTTTAAGCCAGGAATAGTGGATTTTTTTAAGATAATCGGGAGGAAAAATAACCGCGAGATCGAGCTTTGTTTCAAGTGTTGAATGCTTTAAAGCGTCTTCTCGGCTTTTTTGGGGAAGAAATTTGAGCGTAGGATCCTGAGTGCCCTTCTGAGAGCGATTCAAAAGCAACTTCAAATAAAGCGACTTTTTTGGATCGTCACCTTCCATTACGTTTCATCCACATCCTTATCTACAGTGCTATCGATCGCGTCTTGACCTTCTTTCACTTTATCTTTTTGGACCGCCTCTTCGGCTTTTTTCTCTTCAGGCTTTTTATCGCCCTGTCCAAGCGGGTGTATGTGGAAGAGCTCTTTTACTCCACCCTCTTTTTCAAGGATTGGATACAATTTATAGGCGAGCCAGATAAGGCTTAAAAGTAAAAGCAGGGTAATCACGATAAGAGAGAAAAAGATAACGCGGAAACGGGTTACCGACTCTTTAGCGAGGACTATAGTCCAAATATTTACGAATTGCTTATCTCCCTCAAATGCTCCTTGAAGGGCACCAGATTGAAAGTCGGAAAATCTAGCCCGATCAGAAATAACCGTAACATTATCATAATCAAGTCCTGTTACAGATGCAGCTACAAGCCTTTTAATCTTTGTCAGAAGGTGAGAATTCGGATCGTCTAAAACGCCGTTATGCTTTATGTAGACGGATGCGGTAATTTTTTGCTTGTTAGCCGCTTGAGGATTCAAAGGGTCTTCTTCGGGAAAAGAGATTTGCACTTCAGCGTCTAGTACACCGTCGATTTTTCGTATGGTGGATGCGATTTGTTCAGCAAGCCCCGCTTGATATCTGATTTTATCCTGCATTTCAGAGGGAACAAGGCCGGTGTTCGCAAAAATGCCTAAAAGATTCTGTCCTGGGCGTCTTGGAAGTCCTGCCTGATTTAAAAGAGACATCGCGTTATTGGCGTCTTCCTCTTTAACGTTTATGTCATAAACCGTTGTCTTTTGACCGCCGGTTGTAGCGCCTGCTACAGGAATTTTTTGCGCTTCTACCCCTTTTGTAGATAGGTAAACCAATATTTCATTCGCTTCCTTTTCCTGCAGACCATTCACAATCGTTTTACGCGATTCGCACGCGCAAAATAGTGTGACAATAAATAAAAGAGGTAAAATTCTATTAAATGTTAATTTCAATGACTCAATGGAATTTCGAAAGAAGTCTGTCATAACCTACTCTACTAAAAGGTATTCTAAAATGAGACGTTAATCGTTCAAGGTATTTTCTGCCAACCTTGAATAATCGCTAAAAAATCAGTTTTTAAATTTTTGGGGATTTTATCTTCTAATTTTTTAAATTCTATTCGTTCTAATTCATTTAAATTTTCACAATTTAAAATTAGATAGCTTGCAAATATTTCATTCTTCTTCCAATCGAATGTTTTTAACATATTTAAGCAAGCCGTGCTAACCGCAGGGTCATCAAACACATGAAGCGCTTGAGCCGCTTTTTCGTTGTCTGCTGTAATGGGTTGAGCATGAAGAACTTTTAGTAAAAATTGCTGGCTTGGAGATCCAATTCTTTTTAAAGAGTTGAAGACGACTTCATCGTCGAAAAAATCGCCTTGGTTGATCTCTTCGAAAAGAGCGATAATTGCGCGTTTATCTCCAATTAAACCGAGGATTTCGGTAGCAAGAGAGGGAATAAGGCCAAAGCCCGGATAAACAGGATCGGTATACGTTTCATCTTTGATTATTTCTACAAGCGGCTTTACCGCATCGCTTTTTAAAGCGATGATGGCATCGATCTCTTTTTGCGGCGTTTCTTCGTCTGAAAGAATCAGTTCGGCTAATAAGGCATGAATATTCTTATTTTTTTTATGACTTAATGTCCGCAAAGTTTCGTATCTTTTAATCGACTCTTCAACCTTGTCTTTTTCTTCGTCGTCTAAAGTCTCAAGACTTAAATTTACTCCTAAATCCCTTTCGATATCGTAAAGATATAAGATCCGTTCCATATCAAAATCTGGATTTACACCTTTTTTGCCTTGTCTGTAGTATTCGAGCATTCTGTCGAACTTGCCGCCAAAGTGGGCGTCTCTGTGCATTAAAATTTCGTGGTCGGAGGGGACGAGAGTATTCATAAAGAGTTGATAGTAAATTGTTTTATGATCAAATTAGCATTATAACTTGATCGTACAAAGGGGCCGGCATAGACATGCATGAGTCCAAGCTTTTCACCTTCCCTTTTATAATAATCGAAAGTCTCAGGCGTTACAAACCTTTTCACTCTTAATTTAAATCGGTTAGGCTGTAGGTATTGTCCGATTGTAACGATATCGACGCCTGCGTCTTTTAGCTCCTTCATCGTATGTAAAACTTCTTCGTCCGTTTCGCCAAGCCCTACCATAAGGCCTGATTTAATTAGGCCGCCTTTCTTTTCTTTGGCGATGAAGCGTAAAAACTCTAAAGTTCTTTCATAGGTAGCTTTATGTCTTACGCGCGGAGTTAACCGTTCTATTGTTTCGATGTTGTAGTTAAAAATTTCCGGATTCGCATCAACCAATATTCTCCACGCTTCTTTATTGCCGAGAAAGTCGGAGGAAAGGGTTTCAACTGAAGTTTGAGGGCATTTTTTTCTAATTTCCTCAATCACCTTTCTAAGGTGATTCGCGCCTCCATCTTCAAGATCATCGCGAGCGACCATCGTGATAACGACATGCTTTAAGCCGAGCTCTATTACCGATTCCGCCACACGCACAGGTTCATCCTCTTCGACTTTGGGGGGTGCTTTTGAATGATCGATATCGCAAAACCCGCAGCTTCTTGTACAGGCTTTTCCGAGAATTAAAAAAGTCGCGGTTTTTTTTGACCAGCATTCCAGTAGATTTGGACAATTGGCTTCTACGCAAACTGTATTTAATCCTTTGGAATTGACACTTAGGTGTGTGTCTGCTAGACCCCGTCCTTTTGGAAGAGGCCGATGCAGCCATGAGGGGAAGCGGCCGGGCCCTACCGCTTTTGCAGGATCATCGTTTTCCGGATTTTCCGGAAGGACGTTTAGCCTTGTTTTAATTTTCGGATTTAAATCAAAAAGACTCATTTTTTTGGAGGATAATGAAGAGGCAAATTGATTGAAAGAAAAGCCGCTTCAAGCCACGATTCCGCAAGGGTTGGATGGGCATGGATGGTATCCGTTATGCATTCGACGGTAAGTTCGTTTTGAATGGCAAGCGTCATTTCTGAAATAAGAGAAGAGGCCTCGTGGCCGACCACTTGCGCTCCAAGTATTTCCCCTGTTTTTTTATCGATGACGATTTGCGCAAAACCTTCAGGTTCCAGAATGGCCTGGGCTTTTCCTAGAGCTTGAAAAGGGAATTGACCAAGAGCTGCGTCATATCCTTTTTCTTGCGCTTGCTCAAGAGATAAGCCGCATGTGCCGATTTCAGGATAAGTGAAAATAACTGAGGGTACCGCGTTATAATGCATGACGGATTTAAACCCGGTCGCATTATCCGCCGCAACGACGCCTTGATGAGAGGCTACATGGGCAAGCCACCATTTTGACGATATGTCGCCTACAGCATAAATGTGAGGGACATTTGTCTCCATTCTCTCGTTGGTCGGGATATTGCCCTTATCATCGGTTTTAACACCTGCCTTATCAAGGCCGATATTTCGGGTATTCATTGATCTTCCGACAGAAACAAGAGCGATTTCCGCTTCAATTTCTCTATTGTCAGCAAGCCGCACTTTTACTGATTTAGCTTGTTTATCAATTCCAAGAACCTGAACGCCTGTTTCAATTTTAATGCTGCGCGATTTAAAGCTTTTTGTTAAATGCTGGCCAACCGCTTTCGCTTCCATAGGAAGAATGGAGGGTAGAAGTTCGCAGATAGTGACATCGACTCCTTGCTGATTAAATAAGGAAGCAAATTCGCAGCCAATGACCCCTCCGCCTATAATAACTATCGATTTTGGAAGGGTTGCAAGATTTAATAAAGAGGTAGAGTCAAGAATTTGCTTATGGTCGCAAGGAAAAGCAGGGATATCTCTTGGTTCAGAACCTGTCGCGATAATTATTTTATCAGCTTTTAATGTGGCGGCGTCTTTGCCTTTAATTTCAACTTCGGTAGGAGACTTAAATGAGCCGTAGCCTTCAAATATTTTAATTTTATTTTCGAGGATGAGACTTTTAAGTCCATTTCTCATCCTCTTAACGACTTCATTCTTGTGGTTTTGAAGTTGGCTCCAATCCATCTTTAAATTGTCATAAGAAATGCCAAACTTTGCAGAAGATTTTTGTATGCGGTGATAAAGCTCGGTACCGGCAATTAAAGCTTTCGAAGGGATGCATCCGCGGTTTAAACAAGTGCCCCCAATTTCACCTGCTTCAATGAGTGCGACTTTCTTGCCTCGTTGAGCCGCCCTTATGGCTGCCGGGTATCCGCCGACCCCGGATCCAATCACAATGATATCAAACGTTTCCATTACCCTATTTTACTTAGAGAGTGTGCTTGTTTGCAAGCTGTCCTGCGAGCAACGGTTACAAATAGGTTGTTAGATAATTCGAATTAAGCTAAATAAAAAATATTTTGGAAAAAATATAAGGAATCTAAACCATGAAGTTTATTGACGTTATAGCTGCTATATTACTTGTAATTGGTGGCTTAAATTGGGGTCTAGTAGCATTTAATTTTAATGCGGTAGAATGGCTTTTAGGGGCTTACCCTGAAGTGGTTAAAGCCATATATGGCCTAGTTGGTCTTGCGGCAATCTGGCAAATTTTCCAGTGGAAAGCAATCCAGCACCGTTGGCACTGCAGCGGATAAATAAGCCAAGGATGAAGGCGGAAGGATGAAGGCAGAATAGCGGCGCTCGGCGTGCGATAGCACACTTTTAGTTTGCCGCGTTAAAGCTGTCATCAAATTTAAATTCCACCTTCATCCTTTTCTAAGGCAGCACTTAATTCCGAAGTTGCCCCTCTCCCTCCATCCCAAATAAAAATCAAAAGAGCGATATTGAGATCCGATGCGTAGGGAGAAAAAAGGCTTTTTCCCGTGAAGAGCGATGAAAATCGAAGTGGCTGTATCTGCAAAAACGGTATCGCCGATAGGTTTATAACTAAAACTATCTATTCCATTTTTGGACGCTTTAAAGAGAGTAATTTCATCATTTACTTTGTCTGCCGATCCAATTACGTAGAAACAAAAGTTGTGCAGGGGATTACGGATCCACCATTTTCGCGCTTTAGCCTCATCGTTCGGCTCATTCGGTAAAAAATTAGCTTCTTCTCCGTAGATTCCGTCGTCCTCATTTCCAAATATTGCCCATGCGCATTGAGATTTATAATCGCAGGACTCGATTTCTGATCTATATCGAGGCGCCTCTTTATAGCTGCAACCACTTAGGATCAAGAACATAACCAATAACCAAGCTTCTTTACTGCTATAAATGAACATTTTTATACGAAACAATGATTTTGCAATCGGCTCTAAGCAAAAGACTTGCTTGAAATTAACTCTATAATCCATACATCATAGTAATATAGATATGACTCAACAAGTAAAGAAAAAACTGTGTTGGAATTGTGAAGGGGCCGTAACCCATACAGTAGAAACATGTCCTTATTGCGGAGTCTATTTAAGCCCTGAAAATCTAAAAGATGAGCCTCAAACCCATTCTAAAATAGGTAAAGAGGTCATCCCTGCGCCTCCCTATCAACCGGAAGAAGTCATTGCAGAAGAAGTAGAGCCGCAAAAGCAGGAACAGGATGGATATTTGCTTCCCTTGTCCAGCTTAATGGCAGGGGCCGTATTTGCCATATTCGGCATCATTATTTTTCTCTTCTCTCAAGACGGAAAACTGACGCTCACTTGGGATAGCGATTGGGGCTTAATTTTTCTTGCGATAGCCATTCCTCTTCTGTTTATTGGCTACCGCGGTGCGTCAAAAGTATAATTTTTAAAATTAAAGTATTACTCGTCTCCAAGAATCCGGTACTTGGTAATCGACATCTTCTTTTTTCCAACCACGACTCTTTAAAAATACATCATCTCTTTTAACCTCTTCACGCCATTTTTCAAGCTCTTTTAAGGGACCATTAACCAGGCAGTAAGGCGAGGTGTGATCCATATTTTTCGCGTCAAAAATATCTTTAATGGAACTGATGACTGCGTTTTCATTAGGAAGATTAGGATTTTTTTTCAGTCCATTAAAAATAGGCAAAATCAAGTTTCCAAGAACGGCTAAGGCATGCGTGGCCGCTTTTGCGACAGTTGTTGGTAAAGCATCATGAACTTTAAGAAGGCCTTTCACAAACCAATTAGGGCAAACTGCTTGCCAGAACGATACCGTAAAATTAGGAACCTCAATCCCGATAACTTCAAGATTGTATAAGCTTTTATTGGTGCAATTGTCATTAAGGTTTTTAAAGGTTTTGTTTGCAAAAGTGCCGTTTAAACGAGCCTCTTCAAGCTGTCTAAGCTTGCTAAACTGCTCTTTCGTTATTTGAACGGAGAGTTTCTTGTTGAAATATTCAGGCGTAAATTCGCTAGAATCCGGGTTTTGCTGACGAACCACAAGAGGGGCGCAAGTCAATGTCGCATTCGTTTCATTCGGCCTATAATCACCGATTGAATAGGAGTTTCCTTTGGGGTCTTTGAGGCGGCGCCACGTATGCATTTTTTTTATGTCAGGGCCTTCGCCTTCCGCGTGAATGCAGATTTCGTAGACATATCTATTGCCCCATTTATGTTTGCTTTTGTGGCGATAGAGACGTAAAAAATGGGTAGTGCCGGGTTCTATTTTTCTGACAAACTTATCGAAGGTGAAACCGTATTCCGAGTAAAAGAATGAGGAAAATTTCTCCTTTCTTGCTTCAGGTAAAAGATCTTTCTCAACTTTATCCCGAATCTCATCCCATCTTGCCCTGATCGTTCGGTAAGGCAGTTCTAAACTCTTGGCTTTATCAGGGTTTATTCTGAGTGAAACGCGTTGATTTTCATCGACCATTAAATGGTCGTGATAGCGGGCAAGGTATGTGTTGAATGAAGTTTCTTTTGCAAACTCGTAGAGGCCTTTATTCTTATCTAGAACCTCTTTGTCAATACCAAGTCCAAAGGCAACTTCTTCTTTAGCAAGCGCGCTAAAGGAAGGATTTGCCTTGCATAGAGGAACTACATTTTTCCGAAAATAACGAGCGGCCTTATATAGTTCGCTTTTTTTTGCCGCGTTTGGATCAAGCCGCTCGTGCGCTTTAAGCGCGTCAATTAAATTTAGGGCGATATCACTTGCTTTTTGCGTTGTGAAATCGCGGCTAAAGGTTTTCTTTGCCTTGGTATACCAAGAATCCTGAACCACTTCATCATTTTGAAGGGTAAAGTGGAAGCCTTTTGACAAGGCTTCCCTAACTTCATGCAGTCTCATTCAATCCGCAACACTTTTTAAATTTTTTGCCGCTTCCGCAAACACAGTCTTCATTGCGGCCCACTTTTGTGCCGTTTACAACTGGTTCTTGAGGCTCTTCAGCTATCTCTCTCCTAGTATCTTCTTGGGGAGGAGGCTGAGGGCTTGGAGGCGTCTCCATTTCTAAAGCAAGATTGCGATTTCTCTCAAGCTGGATTTGTTGAAAAATTTGTTTAATGTCGTCTTGACTTGGAACCATAATCTCAAATCGGAAGAGATCTATTGAAATATCTTTCTTAAGCTGTTCGCTCATTTTGTCAAACAAGACAAACGCTTCATGCTTAAATTCGGTTAAAGGATCTTTTTGGCCGACTGAGCGCAAATTAACGTCCGATCTCAAATGGTCCATTGTTAAAAGGTGGAGCTGCCAAAGCATATCCGTTCTGCGGATCATCATGCTTCTAAGTGCATTTTCGGTTGGGGGATAAGGCGGCAAAGGAAGCCCTTGCGCTCTTAAGTTCTCTATTTTTTTATTTTCATTTGCGATCTTCTCACGGAAAGACGCGACGATGATATCGGCGGCTCTTGAGGCAAGTTCGTTCGCTTCACTGAAATCGTCATCAAACGTATGGGGAGCGATTGTTACAGGGAAGTGAGTGACAAGCCACTGACGGAAAGCTTCAGGCTGCCATTGCCCTTCGCCCGATCTTGAAATAAAATACTTGTCGGCGAGGTTATAGCAAACTTCTTCGAGAACTTCTTCCGCCAATTTCATAACATCGCTCGTGTGAAGAAGGTCATTTCGGAAGGCATAAATTTCTTGCCTTTGACGGTTCATCACATCATCGTATTCAAGCGTATGTTTACGAATCATGTAATTACGCTGCTCAATCCTTTTTTGCGCGGTCTCGATCGACTTATTGAGGATTTTTGCTGAAATGGGCTCGCCTTCAGGCGGACGAAAACGCTGCAGTACGGTCGTCAATCGTGGCGACGCGAATAGGCGCATTAATTGGTCTTCAAAAGAGATGTAGAAGCGAGAGCTGCCAGGGTCTCCTTGACGTGCCGAACGGCCTCTTAGCTGCCTATCGATACGGCGAGACTGGTGGCGTGTTGTGCCGACGACATATAATCCGCCAAGCTCGGCTACCCCTTTTTCGAGTTTAATGTCGGTACCGCGGCCCGCCATGTTTGTTGAAATAGTGATGGCTGATCGTTTTCCGGCATTTGCGACGATTTCCGCTTCCTTATCGTTTTGTTTTGCGTTCAAAACGTTATGGGGAAGATTATTCAATTTGAAAATACGGGATAGTTTTTCCGATACATCAACAGACTCGGTTCCGATAAGGATAGGACGCCCCTTAGCATGTTCTTGCGAGACATCTTTCAGGATAGCGTTATACTTTTCCCTTTCGGTCATGTAAATTTCATCGTTCGCGTCGTCACGCAGGCATTTTTTATGAGTTGGAATCTCCAAAACTTCCATTTTGTAGATTTGCTTGATTTCATTCGCCTCGGTTACGATCGTACCTGTCATCCCGGCAAGTTTTTCATACATTCTAAAGAAGTTTTGAAGCGTGATCGTCGCGTAGGTTTGGGTTTCCCTTTGAATCGATACCCCTTCTTTCGCTTCGATCGCCTGATGCAGACCATCTGAGAATCGTCTTCCAGGCTGTGCTCTACCGGTGTTTTCATCGATGATGATGATCTTGTCATCCTGAACCATGTAGTCGACATCTTTTTCCATCAAGAGATGGGCTCTTAAAAGCTGGCGTAAGTTATGGGCGCGCTCTTTTCTTTTCGCGTCCGTTTCTTGCAGTTCAAGACGCTTCTTTATTTTTTCTTCTTCTTCGATAGGGGAGTTATCAATCAGGCCAAGTTCATAGCCGATATCAAGCATGGTAAAGTCGTCTTCAGCCCCTTGGCCTTTAGAGCATTGCGGCCACGCATGAATCCCTTTGTCGGTTAATTCAAACTCGTTGCTCTTTTCATCGATAATGATGTAGAGCTGAGCCAGCATTTCCTGCTTTTCTTCTTTATGAGGTTCTGAATAGTAGTAAAGATCCCATTTGTCAATGCCGGCACGATAGTCAGGATCTTCTTTGATTTTCTTTAAGATTTTATTATGAGGCGTTCCTTTAGAAACAAGCCACAATTTGCGGAGGGCTTCTTTTTGCTGCTCTTCCTGCGCTTTGTTTTTCTCTTGAGGCAACGTATCAAGAATCTTTTTCGCGTCTGACGCGAGTTTGTTGCAGTAGTCTCGCTGTAATTTGACGAGTTCGCCGACCGACTCTTTTAAGTCGGCATACATTTGTCTTGAAACAGGGGTTGGGCCTGAAATGATAAGGGGAGTTCTCGCTTCGTCAATTAAGATTGAGTCGGATTCGTCGATAATGGCGTAAAAGTAACCCCTTTGAACTTGCTCATCTTTATTGGAAGCCATCGAGTTATCGCGCAAATAGTCAAAGCCGAATTCAGAGGCGGTACCATAAACAACATCGCTCATGTAGATGGCTTTACGTTCATCCATGGGGGTTGCGCTAGTTAGCGAGCCTGTTGTTAGACCGAGCCATCTTAAAATCGAACCTACCCACTGGCAGTCCCTTTCAGCAAGGTAATCGTTTACGGTAACAAGGTGAACCGGTTTTCCCGTAAGAGCATTTAAGTAGAGGGGGAGAGACGCCGTTAAGGTTTTTCCTTCCCCGGTCATCATTTCGGTGATAGTTCCCTTATGCATCGCGATGCCGCCAATAAGTTGCACATCGTAGGGCACCATATCCCACTGCTGATCGTAGCCTGAAACGTGAACAGGCGTTCCGATCATACGGCGGCAGGCATTTTTAACAACCGCATAGGCTTCAGGCAAAATTTGATCTAGGGTTTCGCCTTTAGAAAGCTTCTCTTTGAATTCAGTAGTTTTTGCTCTTAGCTGATCGTCAGAAAGCGCCTTATACTCTTCGTCATAACGGTTAATTTCTTTAACGATCTTTTGGTACTGCTTGATTTTACGATCTTGTGCAGTTCCAAATATTTTTTTTAATAATCCAAACATGAGGCTCCAATAAGGGAGATTTGTTCTATTTTAAACTTTCTAGAGGTTAGCTTTCAACGGTAGCGTTGCAATAAAGCTTGTTATGAGTTCTCTTTTTTGTCTGCTCAACATACGTGCAAGATACATGGTCTTGTATGTTTCGTTTTGGTCGCAGCGGTGAGTTTTGCAATCTTCAAGCATATAGGCCATATCAGGGAGCTTCGCGGCACGTTGAAAAAGAGATTCAATAGGCTCGGGGCTGGATCTTAGCAAAGCGTGGATTGCGAGCTCTCTGACAGCTTCCTCTTGATAGGTATAATACTTGTTATCTGGCGTTGCCATCGCTTTAGCGAATAGGCATTTTGCGACAGCCGGGGATGCTATTTTATCGTATAAGCATTTTGAGAGCTGAGGGGTTTCTGTAATATGATTATAGATAGGGGAAGTCATTTATCGTTCCTATAGTTTTGCGAGAGATTGTTTTGGTTTTGGTTGAAAGAATGCGATCAGTTCATCCTTCTTCAATTGTCCAAGATAGCCCGCTAAAAAAGTAGTTTTGCCGGAGCTATCTAATCCTTTAAAATCAGCGTCGCTTATCTGCGACGCCGGAATTTTTAATTGGTAGAATAGCTCGTATTTGTTTGTCATCAAGGCTATCTTTGACTTAATGGCTTCCACTCTTTTTTCGATATTTTCTTTGTCGAAAAATTTTTCATTACTTACTTTTAAACAGTCTTGAAACTGGCTTTCTACGGCTCTAATAAGAACCGAAACTTGAGGCGCGCTCAATTGCGGCTCCTGAGTTGCGAGATAAGTCTTAAGAATTCCACGTAGAGCCAAACAACGGTTACCATTAAAGCAAAAGCGCCATACCACTCTAAGTATTTAGGAGCGCCGACTCTTGCCCCTTTTTCAATAAAGTCGAAATCAAGAACAAAATTAAGAGCGGCAACACCCACTACAAAGAATGAAAATAGGATTCCAAACAATCCGTTGCCCCAGATGAAGCTCATTACCGGAATGTTAAAGAACGAGAGGACAAAGCTTATAAGGTACAAAATAGCAATGCCGCCCGTCGCGGACATCACGATCATTCTAAAACGATCAGTCGCTTGAACGAGACCTGATTGGTAGAGGAATAGCATCGCGGCCAAGGTGCCGAAAGTTGCGGTGCAGGCTTGGAAAACAATTCCAGGGTAGCTTGCTTCAAACATGGAGGAGATTCCGCCAACAAAAAGACCTTGCGCAACAGCATATAAAGGAGCTGTAATCATGCACCACTCTTTCTTAAAAGCGGTAACGAGCGCGAGCGCGAAACCTGCGATTGCGCCGCCGATCATCCAGCCTTGAACCGCTGCAGGGTTCATGCCAGCCCCTATGAATTTCATCCACACCCAGGCGGAGCTCATCACACATAGAAGCAGAAGAATCGCGGTCTTTGTCGCGACTCCCGGAATCGTCATCGTTTCTGTGTTAGCCCATGAACGGGTGAACACATTTTGAGTTAGAACTGGATTACTGGTATTCATATTTACCTCACTCTAAAATTTCCCATCGATTGTCCCATCAGGCAGCGGATTTCCCGTTCGCCTTTAGAGAGCTCAATCAAATCAGAATCGAATGCGATCATATCGGGTTCAAAGAGAAGAATCAAGCTTGATGCGCCAAATTCAAAATAGCCCTTTTCATCTCCCTTTTTTACAGGGAGTTCGGGCGTATAGGTTTCAACAATGGAACCGACATTAGTCGCGCCTATTTCAATATAAAGAGATTCGCCCTTATCTGAGCTGCAAACCGTCAGCCTTCTTTTATTCTGGGTAAAAATCGAGATGTCTTTCTTTAAGGCGATGGGGTTTACCGAATAAAGATAGCCGTTAATCCATTCGGCAGTCGATGGTACGGCATCGTGCGCGAAATGGAAGCGGTGATAATCGAACGGGCAGAGGCGGGCGATCATCATGCTTCCATTCACATATTTTTCAGCAAGGATTCGATCTTGAACTAAGCTATAAAGATCGAACTTTTGCCCTTTTACATAAAAGCCGTCTGTCGTTTTTAAGTTTTGGAAAAAGCGGTAGCGAGCGTCTGCCGGACATACGAAATCGGACGCGGCGATCGGCCTTGCTTCACGCTTTAATTTACGGATAAAAAAGTCGTTAAAGGATTCGTATTCGGCCGGAAGAAATTCTGATTGATCCACGCGAAAACGTTCAATGAAAGGAGCAATTTTAGACTTCGAGCGGGGATGTTTCATCAATTTTCCGTAAGCGGCTGATACAAAGGGCAGTTTTGCGCTTAAGTGGGCGAACATTGAACCGAGAGGGCTTCCTCCATAAAGCCAGTTTACCGCCTTTCCGCCGTAGACCTCTTCCTTTTCAATTTTGCCTGTTTGCCGATTGATGACTTCTATCATAGCTTTGTATTATACCGGACGGGGAATTCCCTTTTTAGCGGCAATTTGAGAAAATAGGGTTAATTCCGAGATAAAATCAGGATTAAAGCTATCTACTAGATGCGTTTCCTGTATCTCAGCGAGCAGCTTTTCGGCGACGAACGCCACTTTTAATACAGCTTCCTTGTCACTTGAATTTTTTAAATAGAAAGCTAGCGCTTTTTGATATTCAAGAACGAGGTCCTTCATTTTCTTCTGTTTAGCCAGGTTCTTTTCTGTGGCATTTATAAGGGTATTAAGCACATCGATCTCATTTTCCACGAGAACGGGAGGCTCTTTTGTTGCCGGCATATCGGCAAAAAGGCTATTTAATGCTAATAAAAATATTAAAAACATTCTATAATTCTACCAATCAAGCCACTTTATTGCATTCAAAATGAAATTTGTTCATACGCCTTATAAGCCGAACGAGACGGTCGCCGCCATTGCCACCCCGCCAGGGGAGGGGGGTGTCGCGATCATACGTATTTCTGGAAAAGAGGCTTTTCAGGCTGCCAAGAAGATCTTTTCAAGAGACCCTTCCTCGTTTAAAAGCCATACGGCTTATCATGGACATGTTCTTGATGATAAAGGCGAAAAGGTCGATGAAGCCCTCCTGATGCTAATGAAAGGCCGAAAATCGTACACAGGTGAAGATACGGTAGAAATTTTTTGCCATGGGGGAAGCCTCATTTCCAAAAAAGTTCTTGAAACGGTTTTGAAAACAGGTGTAAGGCAAGCCTATCCAGGTGAATTTACCTTTAAGGCCTATATAAACGGCAAGCTCGACCTAAGCCAGGCGGAAGCGGTTCAGGCATTGATCCACGCCAAAAATGAAAAAATGCTCGCTTCAGCCGAAAAGCAGCTTGAGGGGCGCCTTTCCAAAAAAATTCTTGAAACGCAAACGCGTCTAAATCATATCGCAGCCATCTTGGAAGCATGGGTCGATTTTCCTGATGAAGGCCTCGAGTTTGAGCCCATGGAAAAAGTGATAAACGACCTTTCTCAAGAAAAAAATAATTTACAAAAGCTTTTCGATACCTATCACGATGGGAAAATCCTCTCCGAAGGGCTAAAAGTCGCGCTCATTGGCTCTCCCAATGTAGGGAAATCCTCGCTAATGAATGCGCTTCTTGAGCGTGAACGGGCTATCGTTTCAGACATAGCTGGAACTACGCGCGATATACTTGAAGATCATCTTAAGTTAAATGGACTCAATATTGTCTTAACCGATACGGCAGGTATCCGCGAGACGATCGAAACCATCGAAAAAGAGGGAATAAAACGGTCTATCAAAGCGCTTGATGATGCAGATTTGGTCCTTCTTGTTCTAGATAGTTCAAAACCCTTAAATGAGACCGATCAATCGCTCATTAAAAAGCTCGATGGAAAAAAGAGCATTGTTGTCCTCAACAAAACCGATATAGCATCGCCAACCATTATTGATCATCCCCATGTTGTCCCTATTTCGGCGCTAACAGGCGCAGGCTTAGATAGTCTTAAAAAAGAAATCGATAAGGTAATTTGGGCGCATGGCGTTCCTTCAAAAGAAGAGATCGTGATCACTAATATGCGTCATAAAGAGGCGCTTATTGAAAGCGTAGACGCGCTTGAAAAAGTTGTACAAGGATTAAAGACAGGGATTTCTCCAGAATTTGTCGCTTTTGACATTCGGGCAGCTCTTACAGGGATCGGGAAAATTGTGGGAGCCGATATTACAGAAGATGTGCTAACGTCGATTTTTAACACGTTTTGTATTGGAAAATGAACTATAAGAAAATAGAAGCTATTCTAAATAAATACGTTCCCGATCCTAAAATTCCTCTCTTACATAAAAATCCCTTCACTCTTTTAATCGCGGTGATGCTCTCTGCTCAAACAACAGACGCTTCTGTAAATAAAGTGACCCCCGAGCTTTTTAGGCTAGGACCCACCCCTGAAAAGATGGCGCAACTAACCGTGCCGCAAATCCTCAAAATTATCCGCACGATTGGACTTGCTCCTACTAAAGCTAAAAACGTCCTCGCTATATCAAAGGCCTTATTAGAAAATTTTAACGGCAAGGTTCCGGATACATTTGAAGAATTAGAATCTCTTCCGGGTGTAGGGCATAAAACGGCATCTGTCATCATGGCGCACGTTTTCCATAAACCTTCCTTCGTTGTCGATACGCATGTCCTTCGCTCCGCCAAACGATGGGGAATATCAAAAAGCGACAACGTTAAAAAAGTGGAAGAAGACTGCAAAAAGTTTTTCCCCGAAAAAGATTGGAACCGGGTGTCCCTTCAGATGATTCTATTTGCACGTGTCTATTGTCCCGCCAAAAAGCACGACGCGGCCGCGTGCCCAATGTGCTCTAAGGTATAATTTTTAACAGTGAGACCAGTGAGAAACTGCATGAGATCAGTGAGAGATCTGTGTGGTTTAAATGAATCAATTGATTTTTTAAACATGAACCTCTCACTGATCTCATGCAGTTTCTCACTGGTCTCACTGTCAAGAAAAATAGTAAGAATTAAATGTGTTTGAGAGTGAGCGTGATGATTTCGGCAAGTTCTAGCATTTCACCATGGGTGTCTACAGTTTTCTTCAGGGCTTTTTGCGCTTGCGAAGTGGTAAAACCAAGATTGAGTAGCGTCGAATGGCGATCAGTGAGTGATCAGTGTGGTTTATGAATGAATCAATTGATCTTTTAACAACATGAACCTCTCACTGATCTCATGCAGTTTCTCACTGGTCTCACTGTCAAAAAAAGTAATAAAAATTAAATGTGTTTGAGGGTGATTGTGATGATTGAGGGAAGGTCAAGGTCTTCTCCATGATCTGCGACGGTTTTCTTCAGGGCTTTTTGCGCTTGCGAAGAGGTAAAACCAAGGTTGAGCAGCGCCGAGTGGGCGTCATTTAAGGCAGGCGATGCTAATTTCACCTGATAGGCGCCAGGAGTATTTGGCAGCTTGTCTTTAAGTTCCACGATAAGGCGTTCGGCCGTTTTTTTGCCAATGCCGGGGATTTTACTAAGAAGCGCGATGTCATTTGAAGTAATGGCATGCGAAAGCTGATCGCTTGAAAAATGGCTAATGAGGTTTAAGGCGGTTTTCGGGCCGATGCCATTTACGTTTAGAAGAAGGTGGAAAGATTCT
Source organism: uncultured bacterium (assembly GCA_964483465.1). Lineage (GTDB taxonomy): Bacteria > Chlamydiota > Chlamydiia > Chlamydiales > Parachlamydiaceae > CAZABG01. Next base: position 4,355 of record CAZABG010000031.1, on the reverse strand, counting down.
TTTTCAGCCTTATCAATAAATCCATATAGGGTATGAGAATCTTCACGCACAACAAGCGTCGTATAGAGGATAGTTTCTTTTCCGGGCTGAGGAAGCTTTGAAGAAGTGGAGAGCGGAATAAGGATTTCATAGCCTACGCCATGGACATCTATGATGGCTCTCGATGGGGTGTTTTCTATTAGGATCCCTTTTACGTAGGCGAGCATTTAGACCTCTTCATATGTATATTGATGGGCATGGCAAATACAGCATGCAAGCGCATCGGCGGCATCCTCGGGAGTGGGCAGCTCAGGAAGATTCAATTGATTTTGAATCATCGCCTGAACTTGATGCTTTTTGGCATGGCCTTTCCCAGTTACCGCCACTTTTATTTTAGTTGGCGCATATTCATAGACTTTAAGGCCGTGGTTTTTGGCGCAGGCAAGAATAAAGCCTCGTAGAACAACGATATTAAAGGCCGTTTTAACGTTTAGCTTTATGAACTGCGTTTCTATAACAAGCGTTTTCGGACGGTGCTTTTCAATAAGGGCGTCAATACCTTGATATATCGCATGGCACTTGTCGGTGAATTTCATGGAAACAGGAGGGCGGATGCAGCCAAAGTCAAGAGGCTCTAGACGATCCGCTTTATGAATAATCCCGTACCCTGTGATCCGAGAACCTGGATCTATGCCCAGTATAATTTCTCCCATTAAAACAGGGTGCCTTTAAAACGAGGCGCTTCTCTTTCAAAAAGATCGGCAGCAACAGGTTGCGGAGATTGCTGAGGCGCAGATTGAGAAGGCGT
>CAZABG010000031.1:0-3558 GCA_964483465.1 uncultured bacterium | reverse complement strand
CTGTGAAACAACGTGCTCTTCTTCTAACGCTTTTATAGGAGCTTTAGGGGCGGGAGGGGCCGGATGCGGATTGAAGCTTGAGAAGAACGATTTGAGTTCTTGAAACTTCTCTTCCATTTTTTTAAATTCGCGGATTTCGCTTTCTGCTTCACGCCATTTTTCATGCACCTGAAAATAACGCTCTTCTAATCTTTGGGCTTGCTGTTCGGCGTTTTTTCTTAATTCAGTTTCACGTTCAAGCATTTTCTTTTGATGTTCAAGCTCCATCCCGATCGTATTTTTAATTTCAGCCAATTTAATTTGGGATTGAGTTAGCTCTTGGGTAAGAGCCTGAACTTTTTCTTTGTCGCCGTCCGATCTTTCCATGATCAATGCGCTTTCTCGCACCTTTTTAGCTAAATGCTGCTGAGCCGTTTTTAGCTTTTGCTCGAGCTCTCTTTTATCAGCAAGAAGCTCTTCGTTTTCGGACGCTAGTTTCTTTAGCTGATCTTTTAGTTTTTCCTGTTCGGCTACCGCAAGAGTGCGTGTTTCAAAAGCCGCCTGAACTTCTAGCTCTCTCATTTCATGCTTTTGAATTTCTAGCTCTTTTTCAGCTAGCTTCCTTTGCATTTCGGCAAGTTTTTCAGCCTCTTTGTTTTCCGCTTTTTTTATACAAACTTCAAATTCAGCTTCTTTATTCTTAAGCTGAAAGCGCATGTCTTCTACTTCGCGAAGCATGGCTTGCTTAAGGAAGGTATGTTCTTTTTTTAATGATTCATGCTCTTCAACACGGCTTTTAAATTCAGCTTGAAGCGATTCATAACGGCTCGATAAGTCAGTATGCGATTCTCTAAGAACCTTTAAGGATTGTTCGAGCTCATTTAAGGACTCTCGTCTTTTAAGTCCTTCTTCTTCTAATTCTTTGCTGCATGATTTGCCCGATTCGATCTCTTCTCTTAAAGCACGTATCGTATCCTGGCTTTTTTTAAGCTCGTCGGAAAGGCTTTGGCTAATTTCTTGAGCCTGCGCTAAATCCTGGGCCATCTGATTTGTTTCGATATGCGCTTCTTCTGAACGCTTTCTAAGAAATTGAATAACTCTTTCAAGTTGAGTTTCTTTGAGTTTTACGGCCTGAAGTTCTTCAACCGCTTTTTTCGCTTCCTCTTCATGATGGTTCAATTCGTTGATGAGCGATTGGTGCTGCTCAGTCAACATTTTTACCTCTTCCTTATAATCAAAAGAGCTTGAATGAAGTTCTTCTTTTTCTTTAAGGAGGGTTCTGTACTTTTCTTCGAGGTCGTGAAGTTCAACTAAAGTTTGATTGAATTTTATCGTTAAGGCGTTGACCGTTTGCTTTAAGGTGCTATTCTCTGCGCTTAAATCGCGTGATTTTTGTTCGAGAGAATAAGATTGCGTAACGGCTTCTCCATACTTCTTTTTTAAAGAATGGACAAGCATTTTAAGTTTCTGTACCGATTCCGCGTCCTCTATTTGGGGGCTTGCGGCATCTTGCAATACCTCTTCCTGAGACATTAGTTTACGCTCACTACAAAGTATTCTTCTAACCCTTCTTGCGAAGGTTTTAAGCTCTTTTTGCCAAGGGCCCAATTTGCAGGGCAAACCTCGCCGTGAGTTTCATGGTAATTAAGCGCGTCAATCGTTCTTAAAGCTTCGTCGATCGATCTTCCAATCGGCAGATCATTTACGATTTGATGGCGTACAATACCATTTGAATCTATTAAAAAGAGTCCGCGGTAAGCGATGCCTTCATGAGGAACCAGAACGTCAAAGTCGCGCGATATTGTTTTATTGATATCTGAAAGAATGGGGTAAGTAATTCCTGCAATGCCCCCTTTGCTTCTTGGGGTATTGAGCCACGCTAAATGGGTGTAGACGCTATCAACAGAACATGCGATGACTTGTGTATTTCTCTTTTCAAATTCAGCGATGTGGTCTTGAAAAGCATGCATTTCAGTAGGACATACAAAAGTAAAATCAAGAGGATAGAAGAACAATATGATGTTCATCCCGTTGAATTGAAGGAGATTGAAATCGTTTACGATTTTATTCTTATGCACCGCTTTTGTTTTAATTTCCGGTGCTCTTCTTCCAACTAATATGCCCATGATGTCTCCTCATCCAAAATAATCTTCAGCTTTGTCAAGCCAGCTCTCTTTTGCAATCGTGGTTGATGGACCATGTCCAGGTAATACGATCGTTTCAGGGGGAAGTTTAGCAAGTTTCTTTAGCGATTTCCACATTAAATCAGGTTTGGCTGTTGGAAAACTTAAATTGCCTATTGTGTTTTGGAATAAGGTATCGCCCGAAAATAAAACGCCTCTTTTAGGATCGTAGTACCCAACGCCGCCCGGTGTATGTCCCGGAAGATCAATCACTTGAAAACCTTCAATCACATCGCCTTCTTTAATAAAACGATCAGGGATAACGCCTTCCACTTTCATAAATAGTGGAAGTCCATCAGAGCCAGGCACTTCCACATTTCCTCGGTCGTTTTCGTGGCAAACTATAATTAAGTCGGGGTTATGTTTTTTAAACTTAGAGCAATCAGCTGTATGATCCCAGTGGCTGTGTGTTAACAAGATATGCGTTATAGGATGATCAATTTCATCAAAGCTGCCAGGGGGCGCATCAATTAAAATCGTTCCATCAAGGTAGCAATTCGTTTCAAAAGGTCCGCACGTATATTTTCTTATCGATGTCATTGAGGCCTCGGAGTTTAGAGGGAATAGATTTCTCTCGCCTTGTCGATCGAGATAACGTTCTCTCCCGGGCGAATCTACACCATACGAAAAAAGCTCTAATTTTTCCAAGCAAAGCGATCTTCGAAAACGATGTATTCGAAGATCTTATAAATGGATAAGAGCTTTAGTTTTTGTAAGAGAAAAATTTAGGAGGAACGTCGTAATTCGACTGCATGTCCCACACGCCATCAATATTATGGTAGGTGGACTCTTTATTTTTGTATTTAATAACTCTGTCAACTGTGACATAGGGATTCAACGCAATTTCACGCGATTCGTCTACAACGAGTTTGGTTGCCGTATCGTCTTTAATGACAACTTTCTCATATTGAATGCGCAATTTAACAAAGGAACGGTCAAGCTCGTGAGAAATGCTTGAAAAAATGGGGGATTTAAATTCGGGGTCTAATTTGAAACAAGCGATTACGATGCGGGGAAGTAATGTGGCAATATCGAGAATGATGGCAAAAGGTATTGTAAGTATTCTTAAAACAAGGTTGTGGACGTTAAGGGCGCGATAAAAAAGGGTAGGCGAAAGGAAGTTTTTTACGAGCTCTTTATGGCTTGGGCTTCCTGTAGGAATAAAACAGGCTCTAAATAAAGATTTTCTTGAGGGTTCAATGTCCCAAGCAGCCGCTTTATTCTTCAAATCATCGAACGAATATTGATTTGAATAAATGGGAGAATTGCCGTCGTAAACGGTGATGGATCCGATATCTTTGGACACTAAACTAATAGACATATATGCACCGGAGAGGATTTGAACCTCTAACCGCCCGGTTCGTAGCCGGGTACTCTATCCGATTGAGCTACCGGT
>CAZABG010000030.1:18799-26195 GCA_964483465.1 uncultured bacterium | reverse complement strand
GAAGGTGTTTATCTTGCGACAAGCTAATTTTATAAAAAAATGGGTAATGGTAAGGCGTTAGCACTTGTACCCGACTTCCAAAAAGATATTCATCCAGTGTAAATAGTAAATTCAGAGCTGGATATATAAAATTACAAATAAATTTAAACTTTTAAGGTGGGTCTGGGAGGGGGAGTTGCGGCTTCTCGCTTGATGCGGGCATTCACGCGATCAATAAAGCTGATCGTATCGATAAGCGGATCTCTCGATTTTTCTGCAAAATGATCCTGCAGTAAGGTGAAGAAAAACAAATACGTCGGAAGATTAGCCAACTCAATTGAGTTAAAAAGCGCATTTCCTAACTTCACGATTTCTACAAGTGTTACTTTCCTCCAGCTAGATAAGGAGGTTTCGCCTTTAAAGGTTTCAATTTTTTTGTCGTGCAACCAAAGATAGTAATGTGAAGGTGTGGTAATGCTATCGTAGTTAGCAAAATCTGGTCGTGCGGAAGATAGTTTGCCTAGCTCTTCAGCTAGGCTTTTGGCATTAGTATAAGAGATTAGGTTCATTCCGCTTTCTCTGGTTTCATCCATGGGAAGTAGAGTACGTCGCGTATAGAGTGCGAGTTAGTAAAGAGCATGATGAGCCGATCGATTCCCATGCCAATACCGCCTGTAGGGGGCATCCCTTGGCAAATCGCTTCGAGGAATTCTTCATCGAGCGGGCTTGCTTCTTCATCGCCTGCTTCTCTACGATCTGCTTGTTTTTCAAGCAGCATGCGCTGGATTTCGGGATGGTTCAGCTCTGTATAGGAATTTGCCATCTCTTGTCCAAGGATAAACGTTTCGAAACGTTCGACAAGCCCTTCCGCGCGCGATTTTGGATCGCGGTGAGGTTTGCAAAGCGGCGTTGTTTCAATCGGATGGTCAATGATATGGTGCGGTTGAATGAGGTGCGGTTCCGCATAAACTTCGAAAAGCGCGGCAATCAGAAGACCTCGGCTAAGGCCTTTTAATTTCTTCGGATCGACATGGCCTGAATCAAGAAGGATCTTTCTCATCTCTTCATCGGAAAGCGTATCTGGATCAAGTTTACCGTATATCTTGACGGCATCTTTCATTGTCATTCTTTTCCAAGGAGCTTTCATCTCGATTTCAATCGTCTCGCCCGTTTCAGGATTGGTGTAAGGAACGGTCGTTTTCTTGTAGATGGATAGCGCGATCTTTTCAAAGAGCGTCTCCATAAGACGCATCATGTCGTTATAGTCCCAATAGGACGCGTACGCTTCAAGCAGTGTGAATTCAGGATTGTGATTGCGGTCAATCCCTTCATTACGAAACACTTTACCCATTTCAAAGACGCGTTCCATGCCGCCGACGATTAACTTTTTGAGAGGGATCTCAAGCGAAATACGTAAGAACATATCTTGGTTGAGGGCATTCAGAACAGTAGTGAAAGGACGGGCTTCAGCACCGCCATAGATGCTCTGAAGAACCGGGGTTTCCACTTCGATAAATTTTTCAGCATGAAGGAAGTCGCGGATGATATTTAAAATTTTACTTCTTTCTACAAAACGATTTTTAACTTCTTCATTCGTGATAAGGTCGAGCCATCTCTTACGATAGCGAAGCTCTTTGTCGGCAAGGCCGGCATGTTTGTCAGGTAGAGGAAGGAGTGTTTTTGTAAGAAGAACCATTTTCTTGACGAAGAGGGTGAGTTCCCCTTTTTGCGTCCTAAAAAGGGTGCCTTCAACACCGATGATATCGCCAAGGTCGACTTTCTTTTCGATAAATTTTAAACCGTTTTCTCCTTCGGGAAGGCCGTCAATGACAGTTAGATCGCGGTTAAACATGACTTGAATACGGCCTGAGCCATCCTGAATATGGGCAAAAGCGTTTTTCCCCATGGCGCGAAATAGCACTAGGCGTCCCGCGAGGTTCGCGTTCGGCCCTTCGCCTTTCATCGCCGATTCGCTATCTTTAATCAATTCAGAATGATCATATTCTTTATGAAGATCGGATGCGAATGCAGTAGGATCGAACTTGGGTGGATAGGGATTGATGCCAAGGGCTTCGATATCTCTAAGCTTTTGAGTTCTATTGATAAATTCTTCGTGGGAGAAATATTCAGGTTTTTGATTTGACATTTTCTTCAAGTGGTTTTGTTCGGACAAAGTCGAGCCTTGCATATACGTACACAGTTGTTAGCAACATTAAAATAAAATATATCGCCCACTGGAAAATAAACCAGCGGGTGTGGGGGTTGATCGATCTGATTTTTTCAAACATGTCTCTTTTTTTACAGAGGAGAGACGATCTTTGCAACCAAATCATAATCGTGGCTTTCGGTTATTTCAGCGAGGTAATGCGCGCCAAACGCGGATACCTTTCTGCCGTCATTGATAATCACCATGCCATCGATATCGGGCGCCTGTCCTGCATGTCGTCCGATCATCAATAATTTTGATTCTGGATGATATCCTTCGACAACTACAGGGATCTGTTTTCCAACCCAACGCTTATTCCACTTTGAAAGAGCCTTTTGCTGGATTTTCATCAGCTTTGACCAACGCTCTTCCTTCACTTCCTGAGAAATTTGGTCAGGAAGATCGTACGCGTAAGTTCCGGGCTCTCTTGAATATTTAAAAATCCCCACGTTATCAAGCGGGTAGTCTTTCAAGAAAGCGCATAGCTCTTCAAAATCGGCATCGGTTTCACCGGGGAAGCCTACAATTAAACTCGTACGAATCGAAATATCCGGAATTTCACGTCTAAGTTTTTCGATCGTAGAAATAATGTCTTCTTTCGATGTCGCTCTATGCATCGACTTCAGCATGCGGTTATTCACGTGCTGGATCGGCATATCAAGATAAGGGAGTATCCGCTTATCGGATTTCATTAATGCGATTAACTCGTCTGTAATTTCATCCGGATAAAGATATAGAAGCCTTAGCCAGAAAGGGCGCTCTTCTTTGAGAATATCTTTTAAAAGATTAAGCAAGCCCTCAAGTCTTTTTAAACCCTTGTCTTTGCCATAATCTCCAAGGTCTTGGGCAATCAGAATAATCTCTTTTACGCCTTGATCAAGCAAGATGCGGAATTCGTTTAGGATTTGTGTGGTTTCTTTACTTTTTAAAGGGCCTTTGATGGTAGGGATGGCGCAATAGGCGCATCTTTTTCGGCAGCCTTCGGCAATTTTGAGGTAGGCATAATGGCGAGGGGTTGAGACGACGCGTGGAACTTCCCCTTGTTCAAGGTAGCTTCTTGCATCTGTAACGATTTCGCCTTGTTCTTCTGCTTGAACGGCCTTTAAAATGCCTTCCACATCGCCCGATCCCAAAAGATAATCGATTTTAGGGAATTGCGACTTCAGTTCATCTTTATGGGTCTGAACCATGCATCCGGTTACTATCAGTTTCGCCCCTTTCTTTTTCTCGCCAAGGGAAGCTTCGACTGTATCGCGCGATTCTTGTCTCGATGCCTCTAAGAAGCCGCATGTGTTAATTACGATATAATCGGCGTCTTCTAAAGCAGGCGTCATTTCATAGCCGGAGCGGAGAAGCAGGCCGATCATGACTTCGGTATCAACTAAGTTACGCGGGCAGCCTAAGCTGATAAAGTGGATTTTATTACCGCTAAAGCGGGCATTGGGTCGGTAGACCTTTTTTTTCTCTTGTTTAGAGCTGGCAAGTTTAAGCATATGGACAAGAAGTATAAGCTCTTTTTAAAAAAAAGTCGACTGAGGATTTATATCGATTGAAATTAAGACATTCCCGATTTTTTTTGGCACCTTTGATAGAACCGTGAGGATGGGGGACATGGGCCCTTTGAGGATAGAGTTGAATTTATAAATATTTTTTACTTTCGCGTGTCCTGCAGCTACTGCCGGAAGCCATTCCGCTTCGGGAGGCAGCTCCTTTAGAAGGTCGTATCTTATCTTTTCAAGGGTGTTAAAAGCCCCTTTTTCGCTCTCTGACCTTGCGGAAATCTTTGCGATAAAGCTGAAAGGGGGGAAATTAAACATTTTTCTTACCTCAAGCTCCTCTTTATAGAAGGTGAGATAGTCCTGCTCTTTAGCAAGGTGGAGCGTCCTGTTATCGGGCATAAGGGTCTGAAAAATGACTTCCCCTTTCATTGAACCCCTTCCCGCCCTTCCGGCTACCTGCGTCAAAAGCTGAAAAGTCATTTCAGAGGCCCTGAAATCAGGCAGATGGAGGCTCATATCGCAATTAATAACCCCCACAAGCGAAACTTCCGGGAAGTGAAGTCCTTTTGCGATCATTTGCGTGCCTATTAAGACGTCTGCTTTGCCTTTGCCGAAGTCGCGAAATAGTTTTTGATGCGATCCCTTGTGGCGTGTCGTGTCGGCATCCATGCGCAGCGTTCGAATATCGGGAAAAATAGCTTTTAAGCTTGATTCTACGAGCTCTGTTCCAAATCCTTTAAATTTTAAGGGAGCCGCCCCTTTGCATGAAGGGCATTCTCTTAAAGGGGCTTTTGAAACGCCGCAGAGATGGCAGCATATAACGCTTTCCTGCTTATGAAAAGTGAGCGTAGTATCGCAGGTGTGGCATTTTACCGCTTCACCGCACGAGGGACAGAGCTGATAGCTATGGTAGCCGCGTCGATTTAAGAAGATTAAGGTTTGTTCGCCCTTTTGATACCTTTTTTTTATCCCTTCAAGAAGAGGTTCTGAAAAGAGCGTGAACTGGCCTGCCCGTTTATATTCGTCTTTCATGTCGACAATCGTAACATGGGGCTTTCCATGATCGGTTGCGCGGCCTTTAAGCAAACTCAATTCAAACTTTCCTTTTTCCGTGTTGTAGTAGCTTTCAAGGCTTGGTGTAGCCGATCCTAACACGACCGGGATGCCAAGCGCTTTTGCCCGCATGATGGCCGATTCTCGCACATGATACCGCGGCGCTTCATCGCTTTGCTTAAAAGTCCCTTCATGCTCTTCATCAACAATAATAAGGCCGAGTTTTGGCATCGGCGCAAAAAGAGAAGACCTTGCTCCAATAACTATGCGTGCTTCTCCTTTTTTAATCTTTTGCCATTCATCCCGTCTTTCCCCATCGCTTAAACGATAATTTAAAATGGCAATCGGCACTTCAAATCGGCTTCTGAATCTTTCGATCGTTTGTTCGGTAAGAGAGATTTCAGGAATAAGCATAAGGGCCCCTTCGCCCCTCTCTAGTACTTTTGCAATAGCTTGAAGATAAACTTCCGTTTTTCCGCTTCCGGTTATTCCATAGAGAAGATGCGTTTTATAAGTGCCGAATGAATTTACGATTTTATCAAGCGCCTCTTTTTGATCTTCATTTAATTTTTTGGGCTGCGTGATGAAATAAGAGGGATCGACAATAGGAGATCGATCTACTTCGATCTGTTCAATTTTAAGTATCCCTTTTTTTTCGAGCGTCTTAATCGATGAAGCTGAACATTTCTCGGTTATTTCGGAAAGGAAGACGCCCTTTTTGGCTTTTAATAAAAAATCCAGCACCTCTGCTTGAGCAGGATTTTTCTGCCTTAGTTCGCGTGCAATTTCCTCGCATTCTTCAAGCGTTTTTAAGCGGCTGACAAAGAACTGCTTCTTGCTGCCTTTATTGTCCCTTACAATGCCGGGGATCATGGTTTTTAGAACTTGCCTTAAAGGAGTAACGTAAAAAGCGGACATCCAAACAGCAAGCTTCATCAAGTCAGGAGGGAGGATCTCTTCATTTAGTACGGCGTCAATCGGTTTTAAATTAGAAAATGCGCTTTCGTTTTTTATCGCGATGACAATCCCTTTTACTTTTTTTCCTCTTACCGCCACTTCTACTTGAGAACCAAGCTGAAGGGGGCAGTTTTCGGGAATAAGATAATCGAGAGACCTATCGAGATTTAGATCGACGATAACTTCCGCAATTCTTGACATAGCTCCAGCCATAAAGTCCGTTTAAGATGCGGTTCATTCAAATATTGAGTAAGGTCTGGCAGTTCAATTAGGGGCGTGTGTCCGAGACATCCCTCTTCCTTTAAATGACTCTTGAAGTAACCATCTACCCCATAACCGCTCGCGATCACCCTTTTAAAGCCACGCTCTCTCCAAATATATTTTTCATCGACAAGTTCTACCGTGCAGGCGAGGTTGAATTTGTTTTCAACGGCTTTCGCTACATTCTTTAAAAAGCTGAGATGGTGGCTGCTGAAGGATAAGAGTAAAATAACCCCTTTCTTGACCTCTAACCCCTTTTTGATTTCTTCAGGGGCAGATTTTAAAGAGATATTTGGCGCGTGCATTTGATAAAATTGTTTTACTTCGCTGAAGGAGAAATTTGAGTCGTATTTGACCGGTTCGACATCAAAGGTTTTAGGAACAGGCGGTAATTTTGGTGCGATTGCGACGGTTTTAGTGGGAGGCGGAGTAGGTGATGGCGTTTGCGGAGGGGGAACGAACGGTTTTGGAACGGGAGCGGTTTGAATGTGGATAGGTTGAGGGGCTGCATTACGAACGGCTTCGCTTTTTTTCTCGTCTATTTTTTTCTCATCTGATTTTTTTCCTCGGACCAAAAAATCTTCATCGTAATGGTCTTTTAGATGCCATTTGATATCGTGTATTAGTTCCTGTAAATCATTCGCGGGTAAAGACATCAGCATGCGCCTCAATTTCGGGTATTAGTTTATCAAATCCGCGCATTCTATACCGCTCAATCAAGAACGGAATGCTATTTTTATGAAGGATGTCTTTCAAAAAGTCGGGACCAATGATGTGATCGAACTGATTTTTGTGGCGAATTAAAAAGTAAATTACGTTTTCATCTTCTTCATAACGAGATAAAACTTTTTTTAAGGCCGGAGGGATTTTTCGAATTAACTTCATCGCTTTCAAAACTTGAGGCTTTAATGCTTTAAGCTCTTGATTGCGATAAAGGTCAATGGAGTGGAGGCATTCAAGCCACGCTTTATGAACGACAAGATGAAGCGATCTCATTTCGCTATCTTCAACGGGCGCTTTTTGCGAAAGAAGGTCTACCGAGTTTTTTAATTTAGTAAGAACCCCCGCATCATAGATCCAGGTAAAAATCCGCACATACTCTTGTTCTGTACCCGCTAGCTTCAAAAGATAATCGGTTAGCTTGTCGTGAATCGCTTCCGGCGTATCTTCGTCGCTTACAACGCATTCAAGTTTATACACTTCGCCAAGTGTTCGTAGAAATTCATGTAAAACAAATTGAAACAGGAGGGAGTCGCTTGCGAAATAGGTATTAAAAACCGGAAGAATCGGCCGCCTTAGCATAGGTTACTGAAACCATAAAGCAACGAACAAAATTATACCAATCCTTTAATAACAAAGGATGAAGGCGGAAGGCAGAAGGATGAGTAGCGACACAATGTGGCCGCTTTCAGCGGCATTAATTACAAGCGCGCTTTAGCGC